>NZ_DATKFP010000199.1:0-61810 GCF_035511395.1 Sphingobium sp. | reverse complement strand
AAGCGGTCGACGCCTGCAGGCCCAGAAGGTGAACTGGTTGCCATTCACGAGTGCAAATCACGAGAGCACGCGTTGAAGGTGGTCGCCGACCGTGTTCGCACGTTGACAACATCAGGCCAGCTCCAACCTAGCGACATCGCAGTTCTGGATGCGTCAGGTTCTCTGAACCTTGGCGACAACATTGGCGGCGTACGCGCTTGCCGTGCCGATACAGTCTCCAAAAACTGCGTTGTCGTGGATACCGTACGCCGCTTCAAGGGCTTGTCGCGGCCATGTGTTTTCGTGATCGGTCTCGAGGGACTTCGGGATCCCGAGATTATTTATGTTGCCACAAGCCGTGCGAACGTTTTGCTAGAACTGGCTGGCAGCTCTGACGACATCGCCCGCGTAATGTGTTCGGTTCCTAACATGCGAGCACATGTAGATCGCGTTAAATGAACTGGATCGCCTTCTTCAAAAAAGATGCTCTTAAAGTTTGGCAGGAGGCTATTCAGATCAGAACGACGGTTTCATTCCGCTGATAAAGCTGCGTCAGATCGGCATGGGCGACCCGAAACTGACTCCGCCGCTTGATGTCCGGCTTCGCCGACGAGGCCTTTTCGATTTTAACGGCCGGATCATAATAGACCGTCCCTGTCGCAAAGGCCTTGAGGAACAGCAGAAAATCGGTCTGCTCGCAGAGGAGAACCTGTGCCCCATAGCTATATTCCGGCGGCGGTGTGCGGGATAGCGAGGGCACATAAGCAGCCTGCGCATGCTTCCGGTTCCAGTGCGCCATCAGGCCCTTGAACGTCCAGGATGCGGCGACCTCGCCGATCGCATTGACCAGCGCCATGCCTCCGTCGATATCGGCAATCTTGCTGCTCGCTGCATCATATCCCGTCAGCGTCATGCGCAAGCCGGTCAGATGATGGTGGTCGCGGGTGCAATCGTAGCGACCGCCAAAATTGAAGCGATCTTCCTTGCCGCTCTGATCGGCATAGCCGAACCGCTTCAGAAATTCCGCCACGCCCTCGGTCTTGTAGATACCGCCGGTCGGCTCCGGCGTCATGAGAGTTACCGGCGATTTCGGCCTGAACGCCGTGAAATTGTTCACGCCATATTGCTTCACTTCCCAGCCCATGAAGTCCGGCTCTGCGTAGCCGTTGGGGGTAATGCCAAGCTCGGCCTCAAGAGTGTAGCCGCCGCCGTTGCGGGCCGCGTAGGGCACCTTCGTGCCGTCTTTCGCCAGCTTCTGGGACATGATCCAGTTCAGCTGATAAACGCGGCGCAGCTCATCGAGCAGGATCGTCTTTGGATCAGCAGGCTGGTCGAGGCTGAGCGGCAGCTCGATGAAGACGCCCAGAATCGGCCAGGCGCCCGCCGCCAGTTCCTTTGTGATCGGGTTATCAGCATCCGTCACATAGCCCAGTACGACACCGTCACGGGTCACGCCAAAGAACATGGCCCGCCCCTCGTCGCGAACCGTGAGGAGCTTTGAGGGCGCCGCCTTGCAGCCCTTCAGAAAGCCGGACATCCGCACTTCAGGATACTTGGGATAGAGGATCAGGTTCGCGTCGGGCGCGCGGTGCCTGCCTGCTTCATTGACCCAGTAAAATTCGACATCGGCCTTGGCACGGTCGCGCACGCTGCCGGCCTTTTCAGAGGCATCAGTATAGACCTCGCCATGCGGGATGACGTTCAGCGCCGCGAAGCCGCCGCCGAGATATACCTGGTTCTTCGAATTATCGTTGGGCGACAGATGTTTTGCGTAGATGCGGTGAGCGCCATGATGGCGCATCAGATCCAGCAATTGCCCCAGTGATGCGACCAATTATCCGCCCCTGACAGTCATAGACTTCTCCGACGACCTTATCCACGCGACCAGGCGCTGCATAGCCTCGGGAAAGTCGAGCCGGGTCCGGCCCTTCAGCGCACATTCCCAGACCGTGGCGACCCGCCAGCCGGAGGCCAGCAGCGCGCCGACCGCGCGGTTGTCATTCTCCACATTCCGCCCGATCTTCGCTCGCCAGAAATCCTCCCGCGTGGATGGCCATCTGAACAGGTGACAATCATGGTGGTGCCAGAAGCAGCCGTTCACAAAAACGACGGCCCGCCAGCGTGGGAAAACCAGATCGGGTTTGCCCGGCAGATCCCTTACGTGAAGCCTGTAGCGCAGGCCCGCTGCATGCAGGGCAGCGCGGACCTGCATTTCAGGCTTTGTATGACTGCCTTTGATGGCCGCCATATTGCGACTGCGGGTCGCCGGGTCGTGAACGTCTGCCAAATCTCAGGCAGCTTCGCGCTGCTGCCCTGCCTCGACCAGAGACTGGATATGCGGCTGCATGATCCGGGCGACTTCATGGAAGACCGGAACGGCGACCGAATTGCCAAACTGCTTATAGGCCTGCGTATCCGATACCGGGATGCGGAAATCGTCTCCATAGCCCATCAGGCGGGCGCACTCGCGCGGGGTCAGGCGGCGCGGGTTCATCTTTTTGCCCTGACTGATGAGGATCTCCGATCCGTCCTTATAATAGCGGGCCGACAGGGTGCGGGCCACATCGTCCGGCGTCACCAGCCCGAAACCGAAGCCATTGCCTGCAGCCTTATGCTTGTCGGCATAGCCCTGAAGATACTGCCAGAGCTTGTCGGTCAGCGTATATTTCCCGTTGACGATCGCGTCCGGGCCAAGGGTGTAAGCCCCTTCGGCTTTCTCCGTCCCATCGCCGGGATGCAGGATGTCCTTCAGCTTCACCGAGCCCTTCTCCGGCAGGTCCAGATCGTCCCAGCTGAACTGCACTTCCTCCCGGAAGCCGACGATCACAATACGCTCGCGGTGCTGAGGCACGAAATGCTTCGCATCGATCACCTTGTGCCAGACCTTGTAGCCGAGCTCCTCGGTCAGCGTTTTGAGGATCACCTGGAAGGTCCGGCCCTTGTCATGGCTGGTCAGATTTTTGACATTCTCCAGCATGAAGGCGGCAGGCCGCTTGTCCCTCAAAACGCGCGCCACATCGAAGAACAATGTGCCCTGCGTTTCATCCAGAAAACCATGCTGGCGGCCCAGAGAGTTTTTCTTCGAAACACCCGCAATGGAAAATGGCTGACAGGGGAAGCCGGCCAGCAGCACATCATGGTCAGGAATCTCATGGGTCTTGATGATGGTGATGTCGCCATGCAGTGTGTGATTATCGCGGAAATTTGCCGCATAGGTCTGCTGGGAATATTTATTCCATTCCGACGTGAACACGCAGTGCCCGCCGATGGCGTCAAATCCCTTCCGGATGCCGCCAATCCCTGCGAACAGGTCGATGAAATTGAAGCGGCTCTCACCGAAGCCGGTTGCCGATCCGCCGGCCATATTCTGGAGCATGTTCAGCGCGGCGCGCCGGGGCGTGCCGTCGCCCCGTTCCCACCGGTATAGCTGACGAGGGCTATAGCCCAGACGGTTCGCCAGCTCCTCGATAGAAATGCCTGCCTGTGCACGGAGCGTTGCGAATTCGTTCTGCATGATACCTCTGGGACGATTTGCGACATAGTGTCGCCATTCGACCCAGATTGCAAGGCGCGACCCACAAATGTTCTATTTATGTTCACAGGCAAGCTAGCAGGCGACAGGCGCGCCGGGAAGCCCGGCAGTTGAATTTTGATGAGATGGTTGTTCATTATAACCGCCGAGGCATGCATTATTCCGTTATGAATGCGACCCGCATGCTGCGCTTCAGCAACCGGTAGCGCGTATTGTCCGTGCGCACGATTGCGCCCTCGGCGATTGCGCTAAGTGAAGAACGAACCGGGGAGGTGCAAACGCATCGGCCATCGGGGAATCGCTGTCGGCGATCGTTTGAAATCAACCCCACGAGCCGGACTTGGAGCCGAGCTGGATCGAAACATGCTGTCGAGTAGACGGGCGTCCAATCATCGAGGTCGGCGTCATATTCGCCAGACTTGGAGCTGTGGTTCTTACCTGCGCTAGACATCGATGGACGATTTCGGATTATTGGGTGGCTTTCGAGAGGCTTCGCAAAGAACCCTGGCAACCAGCGCCCAAGGACCATCCCCTCGCGGATGAGATGCGACCGTTACACTTCGAACGAAACTCGGCACGCCAATTATTGGCGTCGCCCTCTGGGTGACGGAGGCTGCATAGGCGCCGACATCCGCAATGGTGCCGACGTTGGCTACATCCATGCGACCGATCTCGAAAGCAGCCTGTTCGTCACCGCCAGGCCAAATTTCTATCCGCACGACCATCATCCCGGAATGACGTCGCTGAAATTCTTTGGCGGCTTTGCTCGCTTGAAATCCGGAGCAAATACCTCTGCTGTGATTTGCCGGCGAAATTCGCGAAGGGTGCGAAACGCTTCCAGCATGGCGATAATCTGCCCCTCTGCGGTACTCTCCGTCCGTCGTCGAAGGAAGGTCTTGAAGCCGATGCCTTCAGCCACCTCAATCCGAAGTTCGTCAAAGAGTGCATACGCGTCGCCTACCGCGCGAAGCCAAGAAGGCTTAACTTGGGCCTCCTCATGGAATAACGTCTCTGGGCTACTACGTGGTCGATAGTCGGTCTTCTCTATGATCACACCGCGGAGGCGCCGATTGAGGGCGTTCGCGGCATTCCGATAGACGCGGAGCTTTTCCGCCTCACTTGTCGGATTGGCCTCTAGGTTCTTCCACTTAATGGTGATGGTTCCAGAAGTTACGCTTCCAGCATCGTCGAGCGTCCCCCAACTGATTTCCGAGACAAGCCGCTGACTGTTTTTTCTCACAGTTATTAGGCCGATCTTTGCGCCCGGAGGCAATGCTCCGACCCAATCCGGTCTGAAAGGCGACGTCACGTACTCGTAACTTAGAAAGTCGGTCTTCATCGGGTGGACCTGAGTGTGCGGCGCGTCGCCTCAGGCATCAGGAATGCCAAACAGAAGGAGCGCCCCCACGATGCATGTGCAAGGCCTTTGTCTTGAGAAGTGTCCGCGACGAGATTCAAATCGAGCCTCCCACAAATTTCCGGTGCGTCGGCTTTTCGAAGCGATGGCCGACAGTCGTTACGGCCCACGACGATCAGCACGATGAACGCCCCTTCCCAAACCAGCGTGGGGGTGAGGCTATTCTCTAGGAAGCGTCGGTCCGACCTGCCTATCGAGCGTGCTAACACATAGCGCCATATATGGCGTGGCTATATATGGCGTTGCCGTGATTGCAAGTATTTCGTTGAACGGCCAAGTGTACAGCACGGCCCAAAAGAAACTCGCGGCGACCATTCGCAGCCTTAGAGAAGCCAAAGGCGTTTCTCAGGAGCGATTCGCGCAACTCGCAAACGTGGAGCGCGCACGTTACGGACGTATCGAGCGAGGGGAGCTCAACATCTCGCTCAATGTCCTATTTGCCTTAGCGGCTGGCTTGGGTGTGAAGCCTTCCGAGATCCTCGGAGAAATCGAGCTCACAGATTGTCAGCCTGATTCGGTTGACGTTCTTCCTGAAGACTCCCAAGCATAGCTTGATTCTGCGGGCTGAGCGGGGCCGGCGCGGAACGTCGCGTCAAAAATTCTCGGTTTCGGCTCAACGAATGACAATGCAGGCAGCAGTAGAACTGATGCCTGCTTGAGCGCGTGGGATGCATGAACTGCCGACTTAGCGCCTGTGGAAGCCTGCTGTCAGGCTTTCGATTTTGGCTGTGCCCGAAACTTTTCGTTGGCCTTCCGGCGGAATAAGGCGCGCAAGAGAGCCGGCGGCACAATCGTTGTCGTGATCTATGGCTAGTCGCTGGAGATAAGCGATGCCCTGCCACCTCTTAGGAAGTGCAATCCTCCTGACTTCAAAGAGATCGCCGATCGGCAAATCGAAATTGCGCGACAGGGCAAATCGGCGATCTTATCCATGGCATCTGACGCGGGAACCGCAACAAGTGCTGCGCGAATTACCCCGCCCCACATGGAAACGGGAGGTTGCGGGACGACAGGTACTTCTCCTGGATCAGGTTAGCTGTCGCCCCTGACCGTCCGGCTCCTGCTACTGTTCGCTGTCATCCGAATTAAACAGGTCACGCAGTTGGCCGAGTTCAAGATCGACGAATTCATCGATTGAAAAGACGTTCGGACGGGTGATCGCAGACTTGGGAGAACCAACAACAACCAAGACTGGCGGATATCCGCCGTAAGCGGCGGGGTCAGACATATCTCTCCCCAAACTCGCCGCAAGTGCGTCGGATCGCATCAATCTGTCCAAAGAATCTGCTAAAATAATTTGCACTTGCGTCGGATTGATAGAGTTCTCAACAATCTGCTCAATCATCTTCGCGCCAGAGTCGAGAATATCATTTTGTCCGCCAGCGTCGACAGTTATCACCTTAAAATCAGACTCCAACAACTTCTTTTCGACTTGTTTCAGCGCGATATCATTGCTTGTAGATGAGACTATCTGAATTAGGTCTAGCATGTCGAAAACCTCAAAAAGTTCGAGTGCCATCTTAGTCGCTAAAGAGAGCATCTGCGGCCAGACCTCTCAATGTCCCAAAATGAGAAAAGCAACCGCCGACGTTGATCGACAACAAAACCCGCTCAGTCGCTGCCTCATCTCGCGTCTGCGATGCCGCCTGCCACAAGTTTTGTTTGCTCTTGAGCGGCATCAGACACCTGATGTGTAGCGTGGATGACAAAGTGGCAGCCATGGAGCTCGTCGCAGACGGTAGCGTAGGAGCCGTCTTCAGCCCCCTCAGGCCCTGTCGCACACGTTGACGTGTGGCGCTAAGGAAGTGCCGCCTTCGGCGGTTGCGACCAGGGAAGTTCGAATATAAAATTCGAACTTCCCTGGTCGCTCAGATTTTATGGCAGCCTATCAATTCGACGGTATCAAAAAAATCAGGGTTTTCCGATACCTTAACCCAAATTGATAGGTTTGAGAAACGTGAGAGGCACGCCTTCCTTCGGCAGGTCGGCGGGGGACAGGTTCACCGTGATCCGCTTGGGGGGCAGGGAAAGGCCGATTGCGGCGATGGCGTTGCGGACTCGCTCGCGGCTTTCGGCCACCGCCTTGTCCGGCAGGCCGACGAGGATGAAATTGGGGAGGCCGGGCACCAGTTGGCACTGCACCTCCACCGCGCGCGCCTCCAGCCCCAGATAGGCAACCGTCGAAACCGTAGCGACCAAAGTCCTGAATCCCCCAATTCAGTTGAGAAGCAGTTTACCGCAGCAGGATCATTCGACCGGTTGCTCCGGCCGCCCCTTGAACCCCTGCGCCACGACATACCATTCGACGCTGCCCTTGCGGCTGGCCGGCGGCTTGGCATGCTTGATCGTCGTGAAATTCTTCTTGAGCATGACCAGCAGATCGCCGTCCGTGCCCCCGGCAAAGACCTTCGCGACGAAGGTGCCGCCCTTGCGCAGATTCTCCACCGCGAACAAGGCCGCGGCCTCGACCAGTCCCATGGTGCGCAGGTGATCGGTCTGGGCATGACCGACCGTATTGGCCGCCATGTCGGAGATCACCAGATCCGGCTCGTGCCCCAGCGCGTCGCGCAGCAGGCCGGGCGCCTTGTCGTCCATGAAGTCCATTTCGAACAGGGTGACGCCCGGAATCGGATCGACCGGCAGCAGGTCGATGCCGACGACCGCCGCCTTGGGCGCCATCTTGCGCACCACCTGCGCCCAGCCGCCGGGTGCGACGCCAAGATCGACGACCGCGCGCGATCCCTTCACGAAATGGAATTTCTCATCCAGTTCGATCAGCTTGAAGGCGGCGCGACTGCGCCAGCCTTCCTGCTTCGCCTTGTGGACATAGGGATCGTTCAAATGCCGTTCCAGCCAGCGTACCGACTGCGCCGTGCGCCCCTTGGCCGACTTGACCCGCACCTTGCCGGCGCCACTGCCTCTCACATCACTCTCCCGTCGCGGTCCATCAGCCCGCGCAATATGCCTTCCCGAATGCCCCGGTCGGCGACGCCCAGTCGCTCGGCCGGCCAGATGTCGAGGATCGATTCCAAAATGGCGCAGCCCGCCACCACCAGATCGGCGCGCTCCGTGCCTATGCAGGGGAGCTTCTGTCGATCCGCCAGCCCCATGCCCGACAACCGGTCGGAGATGGAGCGCATCGATTCGCAAGGCACGATCAGCCCATCGATCGCCTGTCGATCGTAACGCGGCAACCCCAGATGCAGACTGGCCAGCGTCGTCACCGTGCCCGACGTGCCGAGCAGGCGGATGCCCTCCGCCGCCTTCGGCAAGCGACGGGCCAGCGGGGAAAAGGCTTCGGATACCCGCCCGCGCATCCGACCATAAGCGGCCAACCGTTCGGCGGGATCGTCATGCTCGAACGCCTCGCTCTCAGTCAGCGACACCACGCCCCAAGGCGCGCTCACCCAATCGACGATGCGCGGCGCGCCATCCCCATGAGCATCTACCAGCACCAGTTCGGTCGATCCGCCGCCAATGTCGAAGATCAGCGCAGGGCCGTCGCCCGGTTCCAATAGCGCATGGCAGCCCAGCACCGCCAGCCGCGCTTCTTCCTGCGCGCTGATGATGTCGAGCGCGATGCCGGTCTCCTTGTAGACGCGCTGGATGAACTCGGCCCCGTTGGAGGCGCGACGGCAGGCCTCGGTCGCGACCGAGCGGGCGAGCGTCACATGCCGGCGGCGCAGCTTGTCCGCGCAGACGGACAAGGCGGCGATCGCGCGATCGATCGCGGCGTCGCTGATCCGACCAGTGGCGGCCAGCCCTTCGCCCAACCGGACGATTCGCGAAAAGGCGTCCACGACGATGAAGCCGTCCGCCGAAGGCTTCGCGATCAAGAGCCGGCAATTATTGGTGCCAAGGTCGATCGCGGCATAGGATCGCCGCTCGCGTGCGCCGGGAAGCGCAAATCCCCGCTGCTTCGACGGGGGAGGAATGGCCGCAGCCTTGCTCCCTTCTCCCGGACCGGAGCAGGCGCGCTTGCCCGCGTAACGGCCGGCCGGGCCGGAACTCTGCGGCGATGGGCGGCTTTGCTGCACCATGCCGTAACTCACTTCTGCACTCGCCAGTCCCAAAGACGGGACCGGAACTTGCCATCATGCTTAAGCAGATACGGACCGATGCGCAAGGAGGGGGCCACCGCCTGTCGCGGACGGCTCCCCGCTTGTCTGGAAGTGATGTGGCACCAGCGGCTTCAAAATGCGCGCTTCAGCGCATTTTCTTAATTCGTGTAGGTCTTGACCAGTCGATAGAGAAAGGCGCGACCGTCCATCAACGATTTCACGCGGATGCGCTCGTTCAGGCCATGGACGCCCTGTCCGTCCGGATCGGCGAACATGCCCGACACGCCATAGGTCGGGATCCCCGCAGCATTGGTGAAGCGCCCATCGGTCGCCCCGGTCGCCAGACGCGGGATTACCGGCACACCAGGCCACATCTCCTTGGTCAGCGCCTCGATCGGTCCCATGATCTGGGGCGTCAGTTCGGGAGCGGAGGATTTGGGCTGGGGCGGATCGGCCAGCGTCACCTTGACTCGGGGGTCGGCCGCCACATCCTTCAGCCGCTGGAGAATCGCATCGACGCTCTCGCCGGGAATGATGCGGCAGTTGACGTTGGCCGTCACCGACTGCGGCTGGGCATTGGGCGCATGGCCGCCGGAGATGAGCGTCGGGATGCAGGTGGTGCGCAGGGTCGCGTTCCAGCTCGCATTCTCCGCCGACACCACGGCATAATCCGCCTCGGCCGCCTTGCCGGCACCGATGGCAGCCATCGCTTCCGATACCTTGCCCGGATAGAGCGGTGCCGATGCGCCGAAATAGGCCTTGGCCGCCGGGGTCAGATCGACCGGGAAGTCATAGTCGTTGACCCGTGCCAGCGCCGTCGCCATCCAGCCGATCGCATTGACATGCGGCGTCTGGCGCGAACTATGGCCGCCCGGCGCGGTCACGGCGAACGTGAAGTCCTGATAGACTTTCTCACCCGCCTGCACACCCTGGCTCACGGGCTTGCCTGTTTCGTCCAGCGACCCGCCGCCGCCTTCGTTAAGCGCCCAGCCAGCCTTCAACGCATCGGGCCGGTTCTTCAGCAAATATTCGACGCCGTTCAGCGCCTTCTCGGTTTCTTCGCCGCAGGTCAGCGCCAGTTTGATCGTGCGCCTGGGCTTAAAGCCCTCTGCCTTGTAGCGGATCATCTGGTCCGTGAAGGCCGCCGCCATCGCCTTGTCGTCGGAGGTGCCACGCCCGTAGAAATAGCCACCCTCTTCAATCAGGGTGAAGGGGTCGCGCTCCCAGTCGGCGCGCTTGGCGGCAACCACGTCGATATGGGCAAGCAGCAGGACGGCGGGCAGCTTCGCATTGCTGCCGCGCAGAACGGCAGTGAGATTGCCTTCCTTCGGGTGCGCGGGATCGACGACGATCTGGACATCCTCGCCGGCAAAGCCCGCCGCCTTGAGCCGCGCGCCCATGCGTTCGGCCGCGATGGTACAACTGCCGTCCGGCCAGCTCGAATCGGTTTCGACCAGTTCCTTGTAGAGGGCGCGGAACTCGGCCTCGCCGCCCCTCGCCTGCGCGTCCGGGGTCGCGGCATGGGCGCTGGTGGTGACAAGCAGCGCCGCGACGAAGGCAGCGGCGGGACGGCGGAATGACATGAAAAAGCCCCCTCGGTTCAATGAGGGGGCGACATTGGCCAAAGCGTCGGAGGAGGGCAAGGCCTCCTCTCCCATAGCGGTGGCATATGGGGTTAGAGCGGCAGCAGCGCCGCCACGATCTGCCGCTCCTCGGCGCGCAGCACGCCCCAAGCACGGGCGGCGGCGCGGCTGTCCATCGCCTCGACGCCAATCCCCAGCGCCTCGACCGCGCGGACGAAAGGGCGCGGCGGCTGGCGCAGGTTCGCACCGGTGCCGAGCAGCAGAAATTCCGGCCGCGGATCGATGTCGAACAGGTCGCCCAGCGCCTCCAGCGTCAGCGCGTCGACCATCGGCGCATCGATCCAGGCCAGCGCGCGGACGGGGCTGAGCAGCAGGCCGTCCGGGAACACGTCGTCGCGCACCCGGAAGCCCCGGCCTTGGAAACCGGTGACGATCGGCCCCTGGCCATCATCGTCCCGGCGCAGCTTGATGCCCCCATCTCTGGACATGGCGCCGGTCAGGGCCGCGCTCCGTCGTCGCGCGGACCGACGCGCTCGGCATTGCCGGCATAGCCCTTCTTGGTCGCCTTCTTCTCCGCCGCGGCGGGCGTCAGCCCCAGCGAGATCAACAGCGAGGAGGACACATAGATGGACGAATAGGTGCCGACCACGACGCCCAGCATCATCGCGGCAGTGAAGCCGCGCAGCACATGACCGCCGAACAGCAGCAGCGAACCCAGCGCCAGCAGGATGGTCAGCGACGTCATCACCGTGCGCGGCAGCGTTTCGTTGACGGACAGGTCGATCAGCGCCTTCATGTCCATCTTGCGATATTTACGCATATTCTCGCGGATACGGTCGTCGATCACCATCTTGTCGTTGATCGAATAGCCCACGATCGTCAGCACGGCCGCCACGATGTTGAGGTCGAACTCCATCTGGGTGACGGCGAAGAAGCCCAGTGTCATCAGCACGTCGTGCATGATCGCGACGAACGTCGAGACGCCGAACTGCCATTCGTAGCGGAACCAGGAAAAGATCGCGATGCCGATCACCGCCAGCATCACCGCCAGCACGCCGGTCTGGATCAGTTCCCCCGACACCTTGCCCGATACGGTATCGTAGCGGGAGAAGGTGACGCCGGGGAATTCCGCCGTCATCGCCGCGCGCGTCTTTTCCACGACCGTATTGGCCGCACCGGCACCGCCCTGTTCGGGTAGCGGCAGGCGGATCTGCACCGTCTTGGGATCGCCGAACTGCTGGAGCGAGCTTTCGCCCACGCCGAGGCGACCGATGGTGGTGCGGACCTTGTCGGTTTCCACGGCCTGCGGGAATTTCGCTTCGATCATCAGGCCGCCGACAAAGTCGACGCCCATATTGAGACCCTTGTGCAGCGTCGCGCCGACCGCGAGCACCGTCAGCAACGCGGTGAGCGCGAACGCCCATTTCCGCATCGCGACGAAGCCGA
Organism: Sphingobium sp.; assembly: GCF_035511395.1. Classification (GTDB taxonomy): domain Bacteria; phylum Pseudomonadota; class Alphaproteobacteria; order Sphingomonadales; family Sphingomonadaceae; genus Sphingobium. Next base: position 49,792 of record NZ_DATKFP010000199.1, on the reverse strand, counting down.
TATTGGTGTTGTCGGGGACAAGCTTGAGCAGTTTCATGATTTTTCTCTCCCGCCCCGTCAGATGATGATTTCGGTCGGGCGCTTGGTGCGGACCCACCGCGCGGCGAGCAGGCGCGTGAAGGTCACGGCCGTGAACACGCTGGTCGCGATACCGATCAGCAGAACGATAGCGAAGCCCTTGACCGGCCCGGAGCCCAGCGCGAGCATGATCCCGCCGGCAATGGCGTGGGTCACGTTCGCCTCGAAAATGGTGCGGCTGGCTTCCTTGTAGCCGAACTCGATCGCCTGCACCACGCCGCGCCCGCGCCGCCGCTCTTCACGGATGCGCTCATAGATGAGCACGTTCGCGTCGACCGCCGTACCGATGGTCAGCACGAAGCCGGCGATACCGGGCAGGGTCAGCGTCGCGCCGAGAATGCCCATCACGCCCAGAATGACCAGCACGTTGATGGCGACGGCGATGTTCGCATAGATGCCGAAGCGGCCGTAGCTCAGGAACATGAAGGCCGCGACCGCGACCACCGCGATGATCGAGGCGATCAGGCCCGCGCGGATCGAGTCGGCGCCAAGGCCTGGCCCGACGGTGCGCTCCTCCACCACGGTCAGCGCGACGGGCAGCTTGCCCGAGCGCAGCGCGATGGCGAGCTGGTTGGCGCTTTCGACAGTGAAGCTGCCGGCGATCTGTGCGCTGCCGCCCAGGATCGGCTCGTTGATGTTGGGCGCAGACAGCACCTTGCCGTCGAGGATGATGGCGAAGGGGCGATTGACATTCTGCGATGTCACCTGGCCGAACTTGCGGCCGCCCGATCCGTTGAAGCGGATGTTGACGATCGCTTCATTGCTCTGGCCATAGCCCTGCGTGGCGTCGGTCAGATCCTCGCCCGACACCATCACCTGACGCTTCACTGCGATCACCGGCACGCCGGTCGGGTTGTTCGGATAGGGCAGGACTTCGCTGCCGACCGGCGCGCGGCCCTGCGCCACTTCGGCGGGGTTGGCGCTGATGTCGACCAGCTTGAATTCGAGCTTGGCGGTCTGGCCCAGCAAATCCTTCAGCGCCTTGGGATCCTGAAGGCCCGGCACCTGCACGACGATGCGGTTGCCGCCCTGCTGCTGGATGGTTGGCTCGCGCGTGCCCATCTCGTCGATGCGCTTGCGAATCACTTCGGTCGCGACTTCCATCGCGCTCTTGACCGCGTTGTTGATGCCGGCATCGGTCGGCGTGATGACGATGGTCGAGCTGTTCACGACCTCGACATTGAAGTCGCGCTGCCCGGTCAGGCCCGCGCCCTGCGTCAGCGGACGGATGCGCTCTACGGCGGCATCGACCTGCGACGGATCGCGGACCATGAAGCTGAGTTTCCCGTCGCGCCCGGAGATGTCACCGATCGCGATCTTCGGCTCACCCCGGCGCAGTTCGGTGCGGACCTGCTCCTCCATATTGGTGAGCCGCTGCTTGGCGACATCCTGGGTCGACGCTTCGAGCAGCAGATGGCTGCCGCCGGCAAGGTCGAGACCCAGATTGACGCGCGTCTGCATGAAGCCGGGCAGCCTGGCCACGGTGGCTTCCGGCAGGAAGGTCGGCACGGAGCACAGGACGCCGATGACCAACGGCAGGAGGATCGCGGCGACCGCCCAGCGCGAGAAGTTCAGCATGATGCCGCTCAGTCGTTCGCGGGCTTGGCGGTGGCGGGATCGATCACGTCGGTCAGGGTCGACTTGACCGCCTTGACCTTCATGCCCGGCGCCAGTTCGACATCGGCGTAGATTTCGTCGACGCGAACGACCTTGCCGACGAGGCCACCGCCGGTGACGACCTGGTCGCCCTTCTTCACGGCATCGATCTTGGTCTTGTGATCCTTCAGCTTCTTTTGCTGCGGACGGATCAGCAGGAAATAGAAGACCACGAAGATCAGGACCAGCGGCGCCATCTGCACCAGGACGCCGGCACCGGAGGCTTGCCCGCCCGCGGTCTGGGCAAAGGCTGGGGTAATGAACATGGGTGGGACTGCCTTGTTTTCTGTCGGTCGCGGGACGCCCAGAGGCACCCACGGATCAAGGGCGGGCGGCTACCACAGATGCGCCCGGCGAGGCAATATGAATAGGGATTCCGTCCAGCCGTTAAAAGAGCTGCGATTGAGCGCTTGCAACTTTTGCCCGGGGCTTCTATTGGGCGCCCTCCGGTCGGGACGTAGCGCAGCCTGGTAGCGCATCACACTGGGGGTGTGGGGGTCGGAGGTTCGAATCCTCTCGTCCCGACCAAGAAAAATGCCGCTTTCTGCTCAGCGCAGACAGCGGCATTTTTATTTTCTGCCCTCTCCGCAGCAATTTCCGTCGCTCATTCCGGTCAGCATATTTTCGCTGTCCTACAGCGAACCATATGGGATAAATGATTCGCCTCTTTCGACAGCAGGAGGCGGACAAATGGACATTTCGGACCTGATCGACGAGGTGATCGCCCGCGAAGGCGGTTATAGCGACCACCCAGCCGACCGCGGTGGCCCGACCAATATGGGCATTACCCAGACGGTGGCACGCGCGAATGGCTATCCTGGCGACATGAAGGCGCTGCCACGCAGCGTGGCGGAAAATATCTATCGCCGCCTCTACTGGGACCAGCCCGGCTATGCTTTCGTTGCGGAGACAAGCTGGCCGATTGCGGCGGAACTGTTCGACACCGCGGTCAATATGGGCGTCGCGACATCGACCGGTTTCCTCCAGCGCGCACTCAATGCGCTCAACCGCAACCAGAAAGACTATCCCGACCTCAAGGTCGATCGCATTCTTGGCGCGCGCACGTTGTCTGCGCTCCGGGCCTTCCGGGCGCTGCGCGGGGCGGCAGGCGACAGGGTGCTGCTGAAGGCGATCGAGGCGTTGCAGGGGGAACGCTATATCGCCCTCGCCGAAAGCCGCCCTGCCAACGAAGCCTTCCTCTATGGCTGGCTTGCCAACCGGATCGGTCAGCCATGAAAAGCACGATCGAAACCGCACCGGAGGAATGTGATCCCTGGGCGATGCGCGCCCGGCCCGCCTTCCTCTATGTCATGTATGCCCTGCTGCTCTGGTCGATCCCGATGGGCCTGATCGCGGGCGGCCGGCCGGAGACGGCAGGGGCGATCATCGCGGGCATGCGGGCCTATCTCAATGCACTGCCCGAACCGCTCTATGCGCTCTTCGGCACCGGCTATCTTGGCTACACCGCCGCGCGCGCATGGGGCAAGGCCAAGGGGGTCGAACGCTGAATGAGGCGGGCGGGGCAGGATGCTCCGCCCGCTTTGCTTCAGAAACGCCGGTGGGCCGCCGCGTCCACCGTATCGCAGCTGCCCCGGAACGCATAATCGCCCGTACCGTTTATGCTGATCTGGCCGCTTACCCGATTGATCAGGATGCGTGGTTTGTTAAGGCCGTTCAGCCGATATTCGCCGCTGATGCGGTCGGGCTGCATCGAGACATTATAGACGTCCCACCAGCCATCCTCCGTGCCGCGCGAATGAATGGGCGGCACCAGCTTCCTGGGCAGCTTGATCCGCCCGCCACCCGGCCAGAATTGCAGCATCACCGATGCGTCGAACTGCTGCGCCGTCATTTCGACGCGATTGCCGTAGACATAGCGTTTGCGGTCGTGATCCCAGGTCCAGCCATAGCTGTTGGCGACTCCGGGGCGCTGCCCATCGCCGAAGCAGACGAGGCCCATATCCACAGGCTGGCCATCGACCATCACCGGCGCCTGATCGGGCGCGGCATAGCTGGGCGATTCGCGGCCGGGCTGGGGCCGGCCATAGCCGATGTCGGGATGATAGCCCGCTCCGCGCTCGTCACGTTTCCCATCATGGCCGTCGTCGCGATGTGCCCGCACCGCTTCTCCGCAATCGGGCGCCGGGCTGTCTGTAATAGACTGGTATCGGCCGTCATAAGTGGCGACGCTCAGGCACTGGCGCCGCTCCGCATTCCACCAATAGCTCCATTTGCGATCGTCCCCGGTCTGGACCCGCACGAAGCGATAGCCCCGCGCCTGCAACTGGGTTTCGCCCCCTGCCCCCTTTGCGCCTACCAGATCGGCGACGTCGGGCGGCGTCTGGGCCATGGCCGGCGGGGCAAGGAGAAGGATAGGCGTCAGGATCAACAAGGGCGATGGGCGCATGATGATACTCCGGTGGGGGCGCAACTCGGCTCTTACATGGAAGCGTGTCATCCCAGAGAAGACAATAGCTATTTCCCTTGAACATCCTCACCAGGAAAATTGGCTTTCATGAAGTCCAGCACCAGCCGGGCGCGGGGCGGCAGGCGACGGTGCGAAGGGTGAACCGCAAAAATGTCGAGCGGGGCGATGGCGCTGTCGGGCAATAGCGGCAGCAATCGCCCCGCCGACATGTCCGCCGCCACGCGGATCGCCGGGAGCAGCACGATGCCGAGACCGCTAAGCGCCGCGCGATGCACCGCCTCGCTATTGTCGGAGCGAAAGACGCCCGCCACCAGCCGCTCCCGCCCGTCGATCATCCAGCGCGCCGGCATGTCGCCATAGGCATAGGCGATGCATTGATGCGCCATCAGGTCGTCGGCCGATGCCGGCATACCATGACGCGCCAAATAGTCAGGATGCGCCACCAGCCGCCGCGCGAGTTGCCCCAGCGGATGCACCACCAGACTGTCGTCCGCCACCGGCCCCACGCGCAGGGCGAGGTCCAGGCGATCCTCCACCACGTCGCGCTGCCAGTCGGTCATGGCGCAATCGATCTGGAGGCCGGGATGGCTTGCGGTCAACGTCCCCAGCCGCTCGACATAATGGAGGCCGAGCGCCGTCGTCAGCCCGACCCGCACCAACCCGCGCGGCTGGTTTTTCGCCGGACCGAAATCCGCCTCCGCCGCGTCGAGCGCGTCGAGCATGGCGCGGGCATGGATGAGCAGCCGGTCAGCCTCCGCCGTGGGAACCAGACGGCGCGTCGTGCGATGAAATAGCGGCACGCCGAAATGCGCTTCCACCTGATCCAGCCGCCGGGCGATCGTGGTATGGCTTGCGTGCAGTTCCTGCGCCACGCGCGAGAAATTGGGTACTTCATGGAGACGGACGAATGTCCGCATTGCGACCAGAAGATCGGACATCTGCACGGTCCCTGCACAAATATTGTGCGACCAATCCCTATTGTGTCGCGGCCCGAAAAGCCAGAACGGAAAGCGCGTAGCGGCCCGGTTGACCGCCATGTGGAGAGGATAAAATGACCGATCGTATCGCCCATGCCGGACTGGCGGCCAAAAGCCGTTCCGTGCAGGATGCCGCAGCCCTGATCAAGGACGGGATGACCGTCGGCATGAGCGGCTTCACCGGATCGGGCTATCCCAAATCGGTGCCGCTGGCGCTGGCCGATCGCATGACCGCCGCGCATCAGGCTGGCGACCGCTTCCGCGTGAAGATCTGGACCGGCGCATCGACCGGCCCGGAACTGGACGGCGCGCTGGCCAAGGCAGACGGCGTCGAGTTCCGCCTGCCCTACAACAGCGATCCCATTGCCCGCGAACGCATCAATCGCGGCGAGATGAACTATTTCGACATGCATCTGAGCCAGGTCGCGCCGATGGCGTGGCAGGGTTTCCTCGGCGAACTCGACGTCGCGGTGATCGAAGTGACCGGGATCACCCCCGATGGCGACCTTATCCCCTCCGCCTCGGTCGGCAACAACAAGACCTGGATCGATCGCGCCAAGGGCGTGATCCTGGAGGTCAATCGCTGGCAGAATCCCGCGCTGGAGGGGATGCACGACATTTATTACGGCACCGCCCTGCCGCCGCATCGCGTGCCCATCCCCCTCGTCCGCGCCGACCAGCGCATCGGTCAGCCGACCTTCCGCTGCGATCCGGACAAGGTGATCGCGGTGGTGGAAACCGACGCACCCGATCGCAATGCACCCTTTTCTCCGCCGGACGCAACCGCCCATGCCATTGCGGGCCATCTGCTCGATTTCCTGAGCCATGAAGTGCGCAAGGGCCGCCTGCCCGCTTCTCTGCTGCCTTTGCAGTCGGGTGTCGGCAATATCGCCAATGCCGTGCTGACCGGCCTGATCGACGCGCCGTTCGACGACATGGTCGCCTATACCGAAGTGATCCAGGACGGGATGCTGGACCTGCTGGAAGCGGGCAAGCTGCGCATGGCGAGCGCCACCGCCTTCTCCCTGTCGCCGGAGGCCGCCGCGCGGCTCAATGTGGACATGCACCGTTTCCGCGACAAGATGGTCCTGCGCCCACAGGAGATCAGCAACCATCCCGAACTGATCCGGCGTTTGGGCTGCATCGCGATGAACGGCCTCATTGAGGCGGACATCTATGGCAACGTCAATTCGACGCATCTGATGGGGTCACGCATCCAGAACGGCATCGGCGGTTCGGGCGATTTTGCCCGCAACGCCTATCTGTCGGTGTTCATGACGCCCTCGACGGCCAAGGGCGGCGCGATTTCCGCCATCGTGCCGCATTGCAGCCATGTCGACCATATCAACCAGGATGTACAGGTGATCGTGACCGAGCAGGGTCTGGCCGACCTGCGCGGCCTCGCCCCGCGCCAGCGTGCGGAGGTCATCATCGCCAACTGCGCCCACCCCGATTTCCGACCGATGCTGGAGGATTATTATGCGCGGGCGTTGAAGGGCAGTTTCGGCCTGCAATCGCCGATGCTGCCGGGCGAGGCGCTGGCCTGGCACCAGCGCTATATCGAGACAGGCACGATGCGGGTATAGGCATCGTTCGGCCCAAAGCGACCTTGGGCCGGATGCTGCACATCCAGGATGGAGCTGGGACATGGCAACCCCTCTGCCGGTCCCTGACCGCATCATGCCCGGCGGGCCTGCGCAGCGCACACGCAGGTCCGCCTTTTTTTTGGGGGGCGTGGTGCGGACGAGCAGGTAGATGTGGTCAGCTATCGACCAAGAGTGGACAGTTCCCCCTCCCGTTTACGGGAAGGGGCTAGGGGGTGGGCTGGACGTCGCGAGCGCCTACTCCGCTGCGACCAACGCGCTGCGCGCGCAAGTCTTGTTGCCCCTCCCGCAGCGGGAGGGGAATGGCAGGAAACCACTCAAATACGCCACGCAAACATGAGAGGGGCCGCCGGGACATGCCCGACGGCCCATCATTGACATGGTCAGCGGCCGGAAGCGCCGCCCAGGGGAAATGTGTGTCGCGCTATCGCCCGTCAGCAGACTGGGTCTGAGATAGGTGCCTGTGTATTGGCGCTCAGAGGCTGTGACAGGGGATCGACGCTAAGGCGTCGCTCAGCGGCGCATTTCCCGAATGGACTTGACCGACCCCATTGCTGAACCATGAGACATCGGATCACCTCCTTTCGCTTTGTTGAGCCCTATGGCCGGAGCTGGATCACCCCTTCATCCGTCCATGAACCGAAATGTGAATCAGACGGAGCCGATCTTCAAGCCTTGTATTTTTCTTTTTTGGAATCATAATTATGCGCTCGCGCGTCGACCAAGGCGCGTCGAAATTCCCCCTCAGGTTCGGCAATCCTCGATCACCCGCGCGGCTTCGGCCCAGGCGGGCAGGACCAGCGACGCCAGCCCCTGCACCTCCACGCCGATCTTGCCGCGGCTATAGGCCATCTGGTCCAGCACGCTGTCGGTCGCGCTCCTCGCGGCGACGGTCTGGGCGCCAGCATCGACCGTCGCGGGCCAGTTGACCGCGCCATAGCTGGTGCGGATCACCATGGCGCCCTGCCCGGCCCCGGCGCGCAGCGCGGTGATGCGGCGGGTGGCGCGGTCGCAGCGCAGGGTGAAGAGCGGCTGGGCGGGCGTGCCGAACAGCGCTGCGCTGCCGCCCGCGTCCTGACGATAGCTCCAATTGCCCGGCGTCAGCGCCCTGTCCTCCCAGTTGGCGGCGGGCGGCGCAGGCGTGGCGGCCGGTGCCGGGGCTGGGGCTGGGGCGGGTGCCACTGGACGCGGCGCGGGCGTCGGGCGCGCGGGGGCCGGCGGTCGGCTCGGCGGACCGACGCAGGATGCAAGCAGGACCATCAGGGACGAAGCAGCCGCAAGGGCGGGGGAGAAACGCATGGACCTAGTCATGCCGGACCATGCCGGGCCGCTCAACCCGAAAAGGGCGAGGCGATGCTCAGCGCCGCCAGCGCGCCCAGATGGCTGTCGGCAGGGCGATGCCGCGTGCCTCTTCCCGCACCGCCAATTCGCCCGCCTCCACCGTGCCCGGCAGGTCGGCGAAGGCCTGGCGCAGCAGTTCGCCGATGGCCAGCGCCGACATCCGCACCGCATAGACGGTCAGGAACAGGAAACGGCTGTCGGCGTCGAGCAGTGCGCGGCAATTGGCGATCAGGCCGGGAAGATCCTCCTCCAGCCGCCAGACTTCGCCATCGGGACCACGGCCATATTTGGGCGGATCGAGCAAGATGCCGTCATAGCGGCGATTGCGACGCACCTCGCGCGCGACGAACTTCGCCGCGTCCTCCACGATCCAGCGGACCGGCCTGTCCTCCATGCCCGACAGCGCGGCATTGGCGCGGGCCTGGGCCACCGATTTCTTCGACGCGTCAACATGGACCATGCGCGCCCCGCCCGCCGACAGCGCCAACGTGCCGACGCCGGTATAGCCGAACAGGTTCATCACCTCGGCATCCGGCTTGTCGGCGATGGCGGACCGCAGATCGTCCCAGATCGGCGCCATGTCGGGGAAGAAGCCCAGATGTCGGAAGGGGGTGCAGCTCGACTGGAAAGTGACTTCCTTCCAATGCAGCGGCCAGCCTTCCGCCGGCACCGGCTGGTCATAATACCAGCGGCCACCGCCATCCTCGTCCGAACCGGGAATGAATTCTCCATCGGCGCGCCAGTCGGTCGTCGCCGGCTTCCACATCGCCTGCGGTTCGGGGCGAATGAAGCGGAAGCGGCCATAGCGCTCCAGCTTACGGCCGTCGCCCGAATCGAGCAGGCCATAATCCGACCAGGGTTCGCCGATGAGGGTCTTGAGTTCCATAACAATCCCGTTTGGTTCGAGCCTGTCGAGAACCGTCACGCGCCCGGTTCTCGACAAGCTCGAACCGAACGGATCTTTTATCTAGCCCCGCGGCGTCGCCCGCTCGGCGACATAGGCGGTGATCGCCTCGAAGGTCGCGGGCAGCTTGGCATAGGCTTCCTCGCGCGAGAACAGGTCGCCCACGCGCGCCGGCAGCGGCGGGCGGGTGCCGGTCGCGCGCTCGACCGCGTCGGGGAACTTGGCCGCATGCGCGGTCGCCAGCGTCACCACCGGGATGGACGCATCCACACCCGCTTCGCGTGCCGCCGCCAGACCGATCGCGCTATGCGGGTCTATCACCTGCCCGGCCGCGTCATAGGCCCAGCGCATCGCCATTGTCATGCCGTCGGCATCGATTCGCGAGGAGGCGAAGAGCCGCGACGCGCCTTCCCGCTGGGCATTGGTGAGGCGCATGGCCTTGCTCGCCTCGAACGCGCGCATCTGCTCGGCCAGCGCGACGCCATCACGGCCGCCGGCAGCGAACAGCAGCCGCTCGAAATTGGAGCTGACCTGGATATCCATGCTGGGGGTAGCGGTCGCCACGACCTGGCCCTGGCTATAGTCGCCCTCGGCCAGCGCGCGGTGAAGAATGTCGTTGACGTTGGTGGCGACGATCAGCTTCGCAACCGGCAGTCCCATCTGCGCCGCGACATAGCCCGCGAACACGTCGCCGAAATTGCCGGTCGGGACGGAGAAGGCGACTTCACGATCGGGCGCGCCCAGGCGTACAGCGGCGTAGAAATAATAGACGACCTGCGCCATCAGTCGCGCCCAGTTGATGCTGTTCACGGCCGACAGGTTGAAGCGGCTCTTGAAGTCGGCGTCGTTGAACATCGCCTTCACCAGCGCCTGCGCATCGTCGAAGCTGCCGTCGATGGCGATGTTGTAGACGTTGGGCGCGCGCACCGTGGTCATCTGGCGGCGCTGAACGTCCGACACGCGGCCATCGGGATGGAGCATGAAGATGTCGATCTTCGCCCGGCCAGCCACGGCATCGATCGCCGCCGAACCAGTGTCGCCCGACGTGGCGCCGACGATGGTCAGATGATCGTCACGACGCGACAGGAAGCGCTCGAACAGCTGGCCGAGCAGCTGGAGCGCAACATCCTTGAACGCCAGCGTCGGGCCGTGGAACAGTTCCAGCATCCAGTGCTGATGGTCGAGCTGGACCAGCGGGGTCACCGCCTGATGGCTGAAGCGGCCATAGGCAGCAGTGCAGAGTTCCCGCAGCTCATCCTCGGTCAGCGAACCGGCGACGAAGGGCGCCATCACGCGCACGGCGGTTTCGACATAGGAGAGGCCGGAAAGGGCGCGAATCTGGTCGGCGGTAAAGGCCGGCCAGCTGGTCGGCAGATACAGGCCACCATCGGACGCCAGCCCAGCCAGCGTCACATCCTCGAACCCGAGCGCGGGCGCGCTCCCCCTGGTGCTCTGATATTGCATAATGGGAAAGCGCGGTAGCGCCAGCCGGGCCGGGGAGCAAGCGTTTAGGCGGCTTTTGTGGCGTTCCTGCGACGCAGGGCGAGAATATAGATGATGACCGCGACGGCGGCGAAGATGAACCATTGCACCGCATAGGCGAGATGGTTGTTGGGCAGGTCGGCAGCGGTGGGCGGCGCGACGGGCTTGAGGCCGGCGGGTGCCTGCCGGGCGATCAGCATCGGGCGGAGCGGCGGCGCCTTGCCATCGATGCGCGTCAGCAGCGCGCGATGGTTCGGCTCCTCGCTGATCCAGCCTGCGACCTGGCCGCCGGTCCATGCGGGCTTGTCGTCCGGTTTCTGGCCGACACCGACCGCGACCAGCACGCCCGGCCCCTCGGCCCCGGTCGAACAATGGGCGATGTGGCGATAGCCGGTGCTACCATCGGCGGCGCGCCCTGCCTCCACCTGCCAACTGACGACGGTCAGGCAATGGACCGAGGAGGGGCGGAAGAGGATGTCGGTTTCGACCGGCGGCAATTTGGGGAAGGCGACGGCGGGCCGGCCGGGATTGGCGGCGGCGAGCGCCAATGCTTCCGCCTTTTCCGCGCGGCGCTGTAGCTGCCAGACGCCCAGAGCAATCATCGTCAGCACCGCCAGCCCGACGAGAATCGTCGGGATCAGGGGAATGCGGGCTTTGGCAGGCTGATCGGTCATGGCCGGTCCTTGGTAGCGATCGGTCGGGCAAAAGAAAACGGCCGGAACGTAACGCCCCGGCCGCTATCCCGTCAGTGCGATCCGGTCGGATCAGCCGCCATGGACCGGCGCGCCCCAGCCGCCCCAGACATAGATGGCGACGAACAGGAACAGCCACACCACGTCGACAAAATGCCAGTACCAGGCAGCGGCTTCGAAGCCGAAATGCTGGCGCGGGGTGAAATGCCCCTGATAGGCGCGAACCAGGTTCACGGTCAGGAAGATGGTACCGATCAGGACGTGGAAGCCATGGAAGCCGGTCGCCATGTAGAAGGCCGAGCTGTAGGGATTGCCGCCGAAATCGAAAGGGGCATGGGCATATTCATAGGCCTGCACCGACGAGAAGATCGCGCCCAGGATGATGGTGCACCACAGTCCCTTTATCAGGCCGTCGCGATCACCATGGATCAGCGCATGATGCGCCCAGGTGACGGTCGTACCCGAACAGAGCAGGATCAGCGTGTTGAGCAGCGGCAGCTCGAACGCGTTCATCACCTCCACGCCCTTGGACGGGAACATCCCCTCGATCGGCGCGAGCTGGCTGGGGAAGAGGGAAAAGTCGAAAAAGGCCCAGAACCAGCCGACGAAGAACATCACCTCCGACGCGATGAACAGGATCATGCCGTAGCGCAGATGCAGCTGAACGACCGGCGTATGGTCGCCGGCATGAGCTTCGGCAATGACGTTGCCCCACCAGCTGAACATGGTGAACAGCACGCCTGCAAGGCCGATCAGGAAGATCCAGCCACCGCCGGCGGGCAGCGCGTCAGGGTGCATCCACATGACCGCGCCCAGCGCCATGACGAGGGCGGACATCGAACCGAACAACGGCCAGATGCTGGGTGGAAGGATATGATAATCGTGATTCTTCGCGCCTGCCATGACCTTCTCTTCCCTGCTCCTGTTCTTGGCTATTTTCTTAGCTTGCCTTCTTCCCCTGCTCAACAGGGTAGAAAGTGTAGCTAAGCGTTATCTGTTGCGTGTCCCTGTTGTCCGGATCGTTCAGTATCTTCGGATCGACATAATAGAGGACGGGCATCCGCACTTCCTCACCCGGCTGCAATGTCTGCTCGGTGAAGCAGAAGCACTGGATCTTTGTGAAATAGGCGCCCGCCTGCGTCGGGGTGACGTTGAAGCTGGCGGTGCCGGTGACGGGCTTGTCCGACATGTTCTTCGCGATGAAGATCGCCATGTCCTTGGCACCCACCGTCACCGTATCGGTCGGATGTTCGGGATAGAATTTCCACGGCATGCCCGGCTGGACATTCGAATCGAAGCGGATCGACAGGGTGTGGCCGGTCGCGACCTGGACATTGGCCGATGCCTCTGCCCGCTGGGTCGTGCCGCCAAAACCTGTGCGCTCGCAGAATATGCGGTAGAGTGGGACCGAGGCGAAGCCCAGCCCCAGCATCGCCAGGCCCACGCCCGCCATCGCCACCAGCGTCCGGCGGTTGCGCCGGTTCCGGTCGAAGGGCGAAGGGGGCAGCGAGGCCATCAGATTGCGTGGCTCGCGCCGATCTTCGCCAGGGTGATGGCGAAGAAGAGGATGACGAGGAAGCCCAGCAGCAGCCCGGTGACGAGCGCCCGCGACTTTTGCCGGGCTCGGATCTGGTCCTGCTCTTCGGGCGTCACGGCAGCAGCCAGCGGTCGACGACCACTGCCCCGAACAGCAGGAAGAGATAGAGGATCGAATATTTGAACAGCCGCCGTTCCGGCTTCATCAGCGCGGGATCGGTCTCGCGGCTGCGATAGACCTGGAAGGCGAATGCGACGAACAGCCCCGTTCCGGCGAGCGCGGTGGCGCCGTAGATGATGCCGGTCAGGCGCATCAGCACCGGCGCCAGTGCCGCAACCGCCATGATCGCGGTGTAGAGCCAGATCTGGCGACGGGTCGCACGTTCTCCCGCGACGACCGGCAGCATGGGGATGCCCGCCGCCGCATAATCGGGACGCACGAACAGGGCCAGCGCCCAGAAATGGGGCGGCGTCCAGAAGAAGGTGAGCATGAACAGCGCGACCGGCAATGCGCCGATGTCGCCCGTCACCGCAGCCCAGCCGATCACCGGCGGGAAAGCGCCCGCCGCGCCGCCGATGACGATGTTCTGCGCCGTGCGGGGCTTGAGCCAGATGGTATAGATGAAGACGTAGAAGAGGATCGAGACGGTCAGCACCGTCGCAGCGAGCCAGTTGGTCGCCATGCCCATCAGCAGGACCGAAAAGACGGCGAGGCCGACGCCGAAATGCAGCGCGGACTGGCGGTCCATCCGCCCGGACGGCAACGGCCGGTTGGCGGTGCGCTTCATCTTCGCGTCGATGTCGGCTTCCCACCACTGGTTGAGCGTGGCGGCGGCGCCTGCGCCCAGGGCGATGCAGAGGATCGCGGTGAAACCGAGGATCGAATTGATATGCCCCGGCGCGGCGAGCAGCCCGCACAGGCCCGTGAACACGACCAAGGTCATGACGCGCGGTTTGGTCAGCGCGACGAAATCCCGCCAGTGAGCGGGCATTACGGACGCACTTGTCCCGGACATGATCGGCGAACTTGCCATAAACTCCTCATTCAATCAGCCGCGCGCCCCATAGAGGCGCGGGCCGATTCCCGCAATGGACAGACGGTCCCACCCCCCGGCGCCTGTCCAATCCGGTACCTATCCCTTGCGACGCGCGCCCGGCCGGAACCGGGCGCGGCGGCGTCCCGATCGTCAGTCGACGACCGGCAGCGTTTCAAACTGGTGGAAAGGCGGCGGGCTGGTCAGCGTCCATTCCAGCGTCGTGGCGCCTTCGCCCCAGGGATTGCCCTCTGCCTTCTTGCCCGCGACGAGCGACCAGGCGAGGTTGATGAAGAAGACGGCCATGCCGGCGGCCATGACCATATAGCCGGTGGTCGCGACCCAGTTCCAATGCTCGAACGCGGCCGGATAATCCGGATAGCGACGCGGCATCCCGCTGAGCCCCAGGAAGTGCATCGGGAAGAACAGCATATTCACGCCGATGAAGAAGACCCAGAAATGCAGCTGGCCAAGGAACTCATTGTACATGCGACCCGACATTTTCGGGAACCAGTAGTAGAAGCCCGCGAACAGGCCGAACACTGCACCCAGCGACAGCACATAGTGGAAGTGGGCGACGACATAATAAGTGTCGTGCAGCACGTCGTCGACGCCGCCATTGGCCAGCACCACGCCGGTGACGCCGCCCACGGTGAAGAGGAAGATGAAGCCCAGCGCCCAGACCATCGGCGTCTTGAAGCTGATCGAACCGCCCCAGATGGTCGCGATCCAGGAGAATATCTTGATGCCGGTCGGCACCGCGATGATCATGGTCGCGGCAGTGAAATACATCTTCACATTCACCGACATGCCGGTGGTGAACATGTGGTGCGCCCAGACGACGAAGCCGACCACGCCGATCGCGACCATGGCATAGGCCATGCCGAGATAGCCGAACACCGGCTTGCGGCTGAAGGTCGAGACGATCTGGCTGATGATGCCGAAGCCCGGCAGGATCATGATGTAGACTTCGGGGTGGCCGAAGAACCAGAAGAGATGCTGGTACAGCTCCGGATCGCCACCGCCGGCGGCATCATAGAAGGTCGTGCCGAAATTGCGATCGGTCAGCAGCATGGTGATCGCGGCGGCCAGAACCGGCAGCGCGAGCAGCAGCAGGAAGGCGGTGACCAGCACCGACCAGACGAACAGCGGCATCTTGTGCAGGGTCATGCCCGGCGCGCGCATGTTGAGGATGGTGGTGATGAAGTTGATCGCGCCAAGGATCGAGCTTGCGCCCGCGATATGGAGTGACAGGATCGCCATGTCGACCGCCGGTCCCGCAGACCCGCTGGTCGAGAGCGGGGCGTAGACCGTCCAGCCGGTGCCCGCACCATTGCCGGTGCCGCCGGGGACGAAGGTCGAGCCGAGCAGCAGGGCAAAGGCGGGGATGAGCAACCAGAAGCTGATATTGTTCATCCGCGGGAAGGCCATGTCGGGCGCGCCGATCATGATCGGCACGAACCAGTTGCCGAAGCCGCCGATCATCGCGGGCATCACCATGAAGAAGACCATGATGAGGCCGTGAGCGGTGATGAGCACGTTCCAGAGGTGATAAGCCTGGTCGAGCGTCGCTTCCGGGCCGTCCATGAACATGGCCCAAGTATGCAGATACTGGATGCCGGGATGCGCCAGTTCGGCCCGCATCAGGCCCGAAATGCCGCCGCCGATGATGCCGGCGACGATCGCGAAGATCAGGTAGAGAGTGCCGATGTCCTTGTGGTTCGTGGACATGAACCAGCGCTGGAAGAAAGCGGGCTTGTGATCGGCATCATGATGGTCATGGGCATGATCGGCATGATGATCTGCGGTGATGGTGGTCATGGCGTCGCCCCCTCTCAAAGCGTCTTTGCGGCGGCGTCACCGGCCGGCGGTCCGGGCAGTCGGCTGCCCTGTTGCGGTCCCATTTCGCCCGCAGGCGCGGCGGTGCCGCCCTTGAGCGAACCGCCCTGCGACAGAACCCACTGGTCGAACTGTTCGGGCGGCAGCGCCTCGATCGCGATCGGCATGAAGCCATGGCGCGCGCCGCACAGTTCGGAACATTGGCCGTAATAGACGCCCGGCTTCTCGATGGTGAAGCTCTTTTCGTTCAGGCGGCCCGGCACGGCATCCATCTTCACCCAGAGCGACGGCACGGCAAAGCTGTGGATAACGTCGGCGGCGGTGATGATGAGTTTGACCGGGCGGCCGGCGGGCAGGACCAGGCGATTGTCGGGCGCGAGCAGATATGGCTCGCCATTGGCCTTCGCCTTGTCCTCGGGCAGCAGGTTGGACACGAATTCGGGGATGCCTGCGTCGGGATATTCATAGCCCCAATACCATTGATAGCCCGTGACCTTGACAGTCAACGCATCCTTGGGCGCGGGCTTGTACTGGTCGGCGAGCAGGCCGATCGAAGGCACCGCGATCGCCAGCAGGATCAGCACCGGAACAACGGTCCACAGCACCTCGATCAGGGTATTGTGCGATGTCTTGGACGGCACCGGATTGGCGGAGCGGCGATAACGCCACATCACCCAAAGCATCAGCACCAGCACGAAAACGGAGATGATGGTGATGATCGGCACCAGCATCACGTCGTGCAGCCAGCGTGCCGTCTTGCCGGTGTCGGTGAACTGTTCCTGGAGCGTGATTTCGCCGGGGCGGGGCATGCCGATGCCTTCGGTCGGCTTCATCCGGGGCGGAGCCGCGACCTTCTCGGCGGGGACAGCGTCGGCTGCCGGGGCGGTGGCGTTGGCGGCTGATTCGGCGGGAGCCGCCACATTGTCTGCTGCCGGTGCGGCGACGGTGGCATTTTCCTGAGCCAGTGCCGGGCCGCTCATTGCCAGGGCGGGCGCAAAGGCCAATAATCCGGCGAGAACGAGTGACTTCACCTTTTTCATAGCCTCTTCATACCCCTAACCCCTTGTCGCCGCTGCGACGAAGCTGCGCTTTTCGCGCATGGACTTCGCCCGGTCGGTTCTGCCGCGGCTTATAGGCAGGCTTTCTGCCAGCCTCAAGCGTAGATGGAGCAGATTTTCTTCGCTGTTGCAACGCACTCCCCACCCGCCTATCTCGCAGGTCCGCGCATGGGGGTGCGGGCGGGACGCTTTGAAGCGCCTCTTTTGATACAAGGCAGCGGCCCGGAACGCGAACAGGCGCCGGGGCCGCGCGACAGGAATAGTGGACGGCATGACAGACGAGGAAGTATTGGCGGAATTCCGGGCGGCAGGGGCGCTGCTCGAAGGGCATTTCATCCTGTCGTCGGGTCGCCGCAGCGCCAATTATCTTCAGTGCGCCCGTGTGCTGATGAACGCCGAGCGCGCCGGCAAACTTGCCCGCGCCATGGTGCAGCAACTGCCCCGCGAACTGCGTCAGGACATCGACCTGGTGGTCTCGCCCGCGATGGGCGGCCTGATCATCGGACATGAAGTCGGCCGCGCGCTGGACAAGGACGCCGTGTTCCTGGAACGCCCCGAAGGCACGTTCGAGCTGCGCCGCGGCTTCGCGATCACGCCGGGCCAGAAGGTGCTGATGGTCGAGGACGTCGTCACCACCGGCCTGTCCTCGCGCCAGGCGATCGAGGCGGTCGAGGCGGAAGGCGGCGTCGTCGTCGCCGAAGTCGCGCTGGTCGACCGGTCGGCCGGCGAAGTCGATCTGGGTGTCCCCTTCTACCCGCTCGTCTCCATCAATTTCCCGGTCTATGACGAAGACGCGATCCCGCCCGAACTGGCGGCGGTCCCGGCGATCAAGCCCGGCAGCCGGAAGCAGTAATCCGATGAGCGCCCCCCTTCGCCTTGGCGTCAACATCGACCATGTGGCGACCATCCGCAACGCGCGGGGCGGCGAACATCCCGACCCGGTCAAGGCCGCCTTGCTGGCGGTGAAGGCCGGCGCCGACGGCATCACCGCGCATCTGCGCGAGGATCGCCGCCACATCCGCGACGAGGATATCGCCATGTTGATGGCGGCGCTGGACGTGCCGCTCAACCTGGAGATGGCGGCGACGCAGGAGATGCTCGACATCGCGCTGCGCCACAAACCACATGCCGCCTGCATCGTGCCCGAAAAGCGCGAGGAGCGCACGACCGAGGGCGGCCTCGACGCCGCCGGGCAGATCGAGGTGCTGAAGCCGATCGTCGGCAAGCTCAACGAGGCAGGCATTCGCGTCAGCCTGTTCATCGAGGCGGACGCTGCGCAGATCGAGGCGGCGATCCAGTTGGGCGCGCCCGTGGTCGAATTCCACACCGGCGCCTATGCGCACCTGAGCGGCGAAGCGCGCGCTACAGAATTGCGGCGGATCGCCGACGCCGCGGCGCTCGCGGCCAAGAACGGCATCGAACCCCATGCCGGCCATGGCCTGACCTTCGACAATGTCGCGCCGATCGCCGCCATCCCGCAGGTTGCCGAACTCAATATCGGTCATTTCCTGATCGGCGAGGCGATCTTCGGTGGTCTGGAGGGCAGCATCCGCGAGATGCGGCGCCAGATGGACCTGGCCCGGTAAAGGTGATGCAGGCGTGATCATCGGCCTCGGCTCCGACCTGTGCAATATCGAGCGGATCCAGAATTCGCTTGATCGCTTCGGCACACGCTTCGAGATCCGCGTGTTCACAGAGGTCGAGCAGGCCAAGGCCAATCGCCGGCCCTTCACCAAGGCCGGAACGCTCGCCAAGCGCTTCGCCGCCAAGGAGGCCTTTTCCAAGGCGGTCGGCACCGGTTTCAAGGCAGGTGTCTTCATGAAGGATATCGGCGTCGTCAACGCGCCGTCGGGCGCGCCGACGCTCAAGCTGACCGGCGGCGCGCTGGCGCGGCTGGAATCGATGGTTCCCGCCGGGCACAAGCCCGTCATTCACCTGACGCTCACCGACGATCATCCATGGGCGCAGGCCTTCGTCATCATCGAGGCGCTGCCCCTATGATAGTGCCCCAATGACGACGTCGAGCGACGATCCCAACGCTTCCAGTGAAAGCCAGCCCGTGACGGCCATCGATCTGCCAGAGACACCCGCCCCCGAAACGCAGGACAGCGAGGACAGGGGCGCCTCGGTCAACTGGCTGCATGAGGTGAAGAGCATCACGCTGCTGATCCTGGCGGTGCTGGCCTTCCACAGCTTCGTCGCCAAGCCCTTTTACATTCCCAGCGAATCGATGATGCCGGTGCTGCTGACGGGCGACCGGCTGGTGGTGAGCAAATTCCCCTATGGCTGGTCTTATGTCTCGCCCAGCTTCCATCCCCTGCCCTTCCTGAAGGGCCGAATCCTGGGCCGCCTGCCCGAACGCGGCGACATCGTCATCGTCAGCCCCCAGAACCGCCGCGAAGATTATATCAAGCGCGTCATCGGCCTGCCCGGCGACATCATCGAGGTGCGCGGCGGCCAGGTGATCCTGAACGGCGTCGCGGTGCCGCAGAAGGTGCTGAAGCCGATGCGTATCCCGGTCGACGGCAACGCCCCCTGTTCGCCGCTGCAATTCCCCGGCGCGCGGGTGACGGGCAAGGATGGCCGCGACTATTGCGAGCTGCCGGTGCGGCAGGAAATCCTGCCCAACGGCAAGACCTATGTGACGATCGACATGGGGCCGAGCGCGCTCGACTGGTATGGCCCGGTGCGCGTGCCCAGGGACCATGTCTTCCTGATGGGCGACAATCGCGACAACAGCGCCGACAGCCGCGCGCCGCTGGAGGAAAATGGCCTGGGCGGGCCGGTGCCATGGGAGGCGATCGGCGGCCGGGCGGAGTTCATCACCTTCAGCCTGGACGGCGATTCGAGCTGGAACCCGACGACATGGATTCACGCCTTCCGCAGCGGCCGGGCAGGGAACAGCCTGCGCCCGGAGAGCGTTGCACCCCCGAAATAACCATCGAAGGGGGCATCGGGTTTTGAGCGACAAGCAGCGGCATCATGTCGAGGAACCCGGTCCCAGCGAAGTCCACAGCCCGCTCGTCCAGCAGGAACTGAAACGCGCGGGCGTGTGGTTCGCGCTAGGCATCGCCGTCGCATTGGTGGTGCTGCTGGCGCAGCCGCTGATGCTGGTGATGGGCGCGCTGGTGCTGGCGACGATGATGGACGGCGGTACGCGACTGCTGGGCCGGATATTGCCGATCGGGCGTGGCTGGCGGCTGACGATCGTGCTGCTGGGAGCGGTCGCTTTCCTAGCTTATACGTTCTACCTCACCGGTTCGAGCCTGGCGCAGCAGGCGCAGGCGATGCGCACGATCGTGGAGTCGCAGGTGGCGCGGATCGGCGGCTGGATGCAGCAGTTGGGCATTTCGACCACACCCGATGATCTCAAGGGGCTTGCGCAGCAGGCGATGAGCAGCATGGGCCGGGTAACGGCGGCCGTCGGTACGGCGGTCGGCGCGATCACCAGCGGGGTCATGATGCTGGTGCTCGCCATCTTCATCGCGGTCGAACCCAAACTCTATGAACGCGGCGTCGCCTGGATGCTGCCGATGGAGAAGCGGACGCATTTCTACAGTATCGCCGACAAGATGGGCTGGACGCTGCGACGGCTAATGTTCGGGCGAATCATCGGCATGACGGTCGAAGGCGTGGGCAC
Organism: Sphingobium sp.; assembly: GCF_035511395.1. Lineage (GTDB taxonomy): Bacteria > Pseudomonadota > Alphaproteobacteria > Sphingomonadales > Sphingomonadaceae > Sphingobium. The sequence continues at coordinate 29,523 of NZ_DATKFP010000199.1, read as the reverse complement.
CTGGCTGCTGCTGTGGGCGGGTGGCGTGCCGATGGCGGGGTTGCTCGGCATCCTGACCGGCCTGTTCGCCTTCCTGCCCAATATCGGGTCGATAATTTCCGGCGCCCTGATCATCATCGTCGGATTTTCGGGCGGAACGCATACCGGTCTCTATGCCTTCGGCGTCTACATGGCAGTGCAGATCGTCGACGGCTATCTGATCGTGCCGATGGTGGCGAAACGCGCGACCGACCTCGCCCCGGCGCTGGTGCTGGCGGCGCAGATATTGTTCGGGGCGCTGTTCGGGATCATGGGCCTGTTCCTGGCCGATCCGATCGTCGCGATGATCAAGGTCTATCTGGAGGAACGATCCAAGGCGCTGGCGACGAAGCGGATCGTGCGGAAATAGGAAAGTCGCCGCTTAACTTCGCACATTTCCCGCCGATTGCGACATTAACTGTCTGATGTTGGAAATTATCGTTCGCATGAGCGGCAGATTTCGCCCCGGCGTTCATCCCTACCAGACTCACCCACAATAGGACAGCTGTGCGTTGCAATAGTGGAACGTCCTGCCTGTCTTGCGCTTTTTCAACATGATAGTGTTCGACAATCATGGGAAGAGGAGTCGCACGATGACGGTGGGCCTGGACAAGGAAAAGAAACTTCATTTCGACCTAACCAATGTCGGCATGCGGGCGCAGGCGACGGCGGTCGGCCTGTTGCAGCTATGCCGGGAATTGCGCAGCGCGGGCATATTGGACGATGCGGCGATCGAGCGGATCAAGGGCGCCATCGCCTGCGACATCGAAATATCGGCCCCCCGCTCCGTCGCGACCGCGTCCTACCGACAGGATATCAAGGGTCGGCTGGACCAGATCTTCTCCGGCGAGGCCAAGATCGGCAGTGCGGACGCGCTGGCCTTCGGTGTCCGGCCGGACAGCTTCGGCCAGGACAAGCACTGACCGGACAAAAGAAAAGGGGCCGATTGGCGGCCCCTTCCTCGACTCATCTGGCTGTGCGGGTCAGCGACCCGCCGGCGGCGCTCCGCCCGGCATGGCGCCCTGCGGCGGAATGCCGCCCTGCTGCTGCATCATCTGCTGCTGCAACTGCATCAGTTCCGCCTTCGACTTGAAGTCATGCAGCGACACGTCGAACACCAGCACCGAACCACCGGGGATCGGACCATTGTCGGCGTCGCCATAACCAAGCTGCGGCGGAATCCACAGGCGATACTTGCCGCCCTTCTTCATCTTCTGAAGGCCTTCGGAAAATCCGGGTACCACGCCGTCGATCGGCATCGGGGCCTGCGGATTCTCGTCGAAGACCGTGCCGTCGAGCAGCGCGCCCTTATAGCCGACCAGCGCGACGTCCGAGACGGTCGGGCTGGCGCCCGTGCCTTCTTCCAGTACCTTGTACTGGAGGCCCGATGGGGTCGTCACCACGCCGGATTCATGCGCATTCTGCGACAGGAAGGCCGCAGGCGACGCCGCAACGCCCTGCTGCCCCGCCCAGGCAAGGCCACCCGCGGCCAGCGCGACGGCGGCAATGCCAACCCAAAGTCGCGTCAGCGACCCCTTGGCGATAGGACGAAGGGGAACGGCCGTCGTGGACATAGGCGTGCGCTCGCTAATTCAGGGCAGGAAAGTCGTCGGCAGACGGGGCAGCGGATGCCGCCCCGATACGGCGCTTACTTCGCGCCGTCGCGCTCGGCGCGCTTGCGCTCCATCTTGCGCGCGCGGCGGACCGCAGCGGCCTTTTCACGGGCGCGCTTTTCCGACGGCTTCTCATAGTGGCGACGCAGCTTCATTTCGCGATACACGCCTTCACGCTGCAGCTTCTTCTTGAGCGCGCGGAGGGCCTGGTCGACATTGTTGTCGCGAACGATGATCTGCATAAGTCCGTCAATCTCCAATCAAAACGAGCGGTTCGCCGGGACATCTAGTCCTTCCCGACGGCCCGACCGAATAGCAAAGCCAATGAGTCGTCGCAGGTCACCCTGCGCCATGTGGGCGGCGCCCTACCAGCGCATGCACGCAAATTCAACCCAAAAGGCCGCAATCTCGACATTTGCGACGAGCGGGCGGATAGTGCGGCCATAAAAGACACAGGAGGATCGCCATGGCAACAGCCGCGCACAAGCCCCACATGTCCACCCAGGAATGGGAGGCGCGCCAGCAGCTCGCCGCCTGCTATCGCATTTTCGATCATCTGGGATGGTCGGAACTGATCTACAATCACATCACGCTACGCGTGCCGGGGGACGAAAATGCCTTCCTGATCAACCCCTTCGGCCTTGGCTATCATGAGGTGACGGCGTCCAACCTGGTGAAGATCGACATCGACGGTCATGTGCTGGACGGCAGCCCCTATCCGGTCAACCGCGCCGGCTTCACCCAGCACAGCGTTTTTCACCGGCATCTGCCCGACGCCCATTGCATCATCCATACCCATACGACAGCGGGCATGGCGGTGAGTGCGACGAAAGAAGGACTGCGGCCGATCAGCTTCTACGCCGCCGCCTTCATCGGCCATATCGCCTATCATGACTTTGAGGGGGTCACGATTCGGCCAGAAGAGGGCGAAAGGCTGATCGCGCATCTCGGCGACAAGCGAATCATGATGCTGCGCAACCATGGGACTTTGGTGATGGCCTCGACTTTGCCGGAGGCGTTCCTGAAGCATTGGCTGCTCCAGCGGGCCTGCGAGATTCAGGTGGCGGCAGGCGCGGCGGGAACGCCGGTCGACATTCCGCCGGAGGTGATCGCGGTGCATCAGCGCGATCTGGCAGGCGTGCAGTTGCCGGTCGGGCCGGGTGTGCCGGATTTCCAGTCGATGGTGCGGGTGATCGATCGGATCGATTCGAGCTGGCAGCGGTAACGGCCAACACCCGTTCGTTCAGGATTGGCCGAATCCCCCGCCACCCGGCGTTTCGATGACGAAGGCGTCGCCCGTCCGCAATTCCGCCGTCGCGGTTGAGCCGAGCGGCTCGATGCTGCCGTCGGTGCGCTCCACCCAGTTACGTCCCAGTCCGCCCGGCGCGCCGCCGTCGAGACCGAAGGGCGGAACGCTGCGGCGATTCGCGAGGATGCCGGCAGTCATGGCTTCGAGGAAGCGGATGCGGCGCAGGCCGCCATGGCCGCCGCGATGCCGCCCCTCGCCGCCCGAATCGGATCGGATCGAAAATTCCTCCAGCAGCACGGGGAAGCGGGTTTCGAGAATCTCCGGGTCGGTGAGGCGGCTGTTGGTCATGTGGGTCTGGACCACATCGGCGCCGTCGAAATCTGGCCCGGCGCCCGAGCCGCCCGCGATCGTCTCATAATATTGGTGGCGGTCGTTGCCGAAGGTGAAGTTGTTCATCGTCCCCTGCGCGCCCGCCATGACGCCGAGCGCGCCGAACAGCGCGTCGGTCACGACCTGGCTGGTTTCGACATTGCCCGCGACCACGGCGGCGGGATGGCGGGGACGCAGCATCGATCCTTCGGGCACGATGATGGTGATCGGCTTCAGGCAGCCGTCATTCATCGGCACGGCTTCGTCTATCAACGTGCGCACCACGTACAGCACGGCGGCACGGGCGACCGACAGCGGAGCGTTGAAATTGCTAGGGAGCTGGTCGGACGAGCCGGTGAAGTCGATGGTGGCGGAGCGCGTGTCGGCATCGATGGTGACAGCGACCCGGACAATCGCGCCATTATCCATCGGATAGGCGAAATGGCCATCGGACAGACGACCGATCAGGCGGCGGACGGCGGCTTCGGCCTGATCCTGCACATGACCCATATAGGCAGCGACGGTGTCGACGCCATAATCATTGCTTATCCGTAACAATTCCGTCACCCCCTTGGCGCAGGCGGCGATCTGGGCGGACAGGTCGGCGATATTCTGGTCGATGCTGCGCGCAGGGAAAGGGCCGGAGGCAAGCAGGGCGCGAATCGCGTCCTCGCGGAAATCGCCCCGGTCCACCACCAGCAGATTGTCGAGGATAATGCCTTCTTCCTCCACCGAACGGCTGCCCGGCGGCATCGACCCCGGAGTGATGCCGCCGATATCGGCATGATGGCCGCGCGCGGCGACGTAGAAGGAGGGCGCGTCGCGGCCATCCACGAACACCGGCATAACCACGGTGACGTCGGGCAGATGGGTGCCGCCGTCATAGGGGGCGTTCAGCGCATAGACGTCACCCGGCAACATCCCACGCCCGTCCAGCGCCGCGCCATCCGGCCCGATTCCGCGGCGGCGCATGATGGCGCGGATGCTTTCGCCCATGCTGCCCAGATGCACCGGCATGTGCGGCGCATTGGCGACGAGGTTGCCCTGCGCATCGAACAGGGCGCAGGAAAAATCGAGCCGTTCGCGGATATTGACGGAGGAGGCGCTGTGCTGGAGCGCAGCCCCCATTTCCTCGGCAATGGCCATGAACAGGCCGCCCATCACCTCCAGCCGCACCGGATCGACCGCGCCGGCCTCACCGGTTTCGGGCAGGGGGCGCGACAGGTGGCGGGTGAGGATCAGATTGCCGATCGCGTCGATCCGCGCGCGCCAGCCCGGCTCGACGGCGGTGGTGGAGACGGGATCGATGATCAGTGCGGGACCGTCAATCGCGCTGTCGGCGGACAGGCCCGCGCGATCGTAAACGGGCGCGGGCGCGCCGGCATAGTCGACCTGCGCCAGAGGCGGCGCGGCTTCGTCGGCGATGGCGACGATGCCGTCCATTGCCTCCTGCGTCGAAGCGATCGCCTCGACCCGCGCCATGTCGACCAGGATGCGGCCCTGCCCCTCGAACCCGAAGCGGGCGCGATGCTGGGCGAGGAAGTCGGCGTGCATGGTGTCATGATCGGCGAGCGGCACGTCGAACAGGCTGTCGGTGCGATCATAGCGCAGGCGCAGCAGCGCTTCAGTGAGGTCGGCCCCCGGCAGGTCGGCACGCGCATCGTCGGCCAGCGCATCGATGGCGGCGTGCAGATCGGCCATGGTTTCGGGGTCGAGCGGCAGGGCCAGCGTACGTTCCCGCACCGAACGGCGATCGGCGAGGCCCATGCCATAGGCGGACAGCACGCCGCCCAGCGGGTGGATCATCACCCGGTCCATGCCCAGCGCGTCGGCGACCAGGCAGGCATGTTGCCCCCCTGCCCCGCCGAAGCTGGCGAGCGTGTAGCGGCCGACGTCATGGCCGCGTGCGACCGAGATGCGCTTGATCGCATTGGCCATGTTGGCGACGGCGACGGCAATGAAGCCCTGCGCGGCCTCCTGCGGGATCATGGTGCGGCCGGTTTCCGCCTGCACCTGCGCGCAGAGAGACGTGAAACGCTGTTCGACGATGTGCCGATCAAGCGGCTGGTCGCCGTTCGGGCCGAACAGGCTGGGGAAGAAGCCAGGCTGGACCTTGCCCAGCATGACGTTGCAGTCGGTGATGGTGAGCGGGCCGCCGCGCCGGTAGCAGGCCGGTCCCGGCACCGCGCCCGCCGATTCGGGGCCGACGCGGAAACGGCCGTCGACGAAGGAACAGATGGAGCCGCCACCCGCCGCGATGGTGTGGATGCGCATCATCGGCGCGCGCAGGCGCACGCCCGCCACCCGCGCTTCATTGTCCCGCTCATAGGCGCCGGCATAATGCGACACGTCGGTCGAGGTGCCGCCCATGTCGAAGCCGATGACGTCATGGAAACCCGCCTGCTCCGACGTGCGGGCGAGGCCGACGATGCCGCCGGCCGGACCGGAAAGGACCGCGTCCTTGCCCCGGAACAGGTCGCCCTGCGTCAGGCCGCCGTTCGACTGCATGAACAGCATGTCGGTATCGTCGCCCAGCGCGGCCTTCAGCCCGTCGACATAGGCGCGCAGCACAGGGGAGAGATAGGCGTCGGCCAGCGTCGTGTCGCCGCGCCCCACCAGCTTGATGAGCGGAGCGACGTCATGGCTGGCGCTGATCTGGGTGAAGCCGATCCCGGTCGCGATTTCGATGAGGCGCCGTTCATGGGCGGAGTAGCGATAGCCGTGCATCAGCAGGATCGCGATCGCGCGCAGGCCGCGATCATAGGCGGATTGCAGCGTGGCGCGGGCGGCGTCTTCGTCCAGCGGCGTGCGGACGCTGCCGTCAGCCATCAGCCGCTCGTCGATCTCGACCACGTCGGCATGGAGCGGATCGGGCAGGATGATGTGGCGGGCGAACAGGTCAGGCCGTTCCTGCGTGCCGATGCGCAGCGCATCGCGGAAACCGCGCGTCACCGCGAGCAGCACCGGCTCGCCCTTGCGCTCCAGCAAAGCGTTGGTGGCGATGGTGGTGCCGATACGCAGCGAACAGGGCGGGATCGGGCCATTGCCCGCGCCACTATCACCCGCACATGTCAGGCGGCGGACCGCTTCGACGGCGGCGTCGTCATAGCGTTCGGGATCGCTGGAAAGAAGTTTCGCGGTGTGCAACCGCCCGCCGGGGTCGCGCGCCACCACGTCCGTGAAAGTGCCGCCGCGGTCGATCCAGAATTGCCAGGTCATGCGCGACCTGATGACGGTACCGGGGCGGATTGGCAAGCGGGCGGCCGGGCTTGGCGCGGGGAATGCGGAACGGTTGCAGTCCTAAAACCGTTCCGCACCCCAACTCCCGCCACGGGAGTAACCGACTAAGGACGGGGCGGATCCTTCAGACCCGCCCCGTCATGACATCAGAATTTCGCGACGACGCCCGCCATCGGGCGGATCGAGTGGAAATTGCCGGTGGTGTCGGCCTGAACGCGCAGGCGGACATTGCTGCTCTGGGCCGATCCGCCCATGTCGGCCGGCGACAATTCGATGCCCGCGCCATAGGTCATGCCGTGGAAGTCCGGGCTATCCTTGCCGAGCGCGGCGAAATTGGTCCACTGATAGCCGACCTTGCCGAAGATCAGGCTGTCCTTGCCCGCCTTCACGCCGGCGCGGCCCGCGACGCCATATTCCCAGTCGATGTCGCCCGACACGCCCTTGGATGCGGTGCCCTCGACGCCCAGCACGACCGGGCCGGCGACATTATAGTTCACGCCCGCGACGCCTTCGACCATGCGGCCCTTGTAGCCGACCGGCGGGATGCCTTCCTTGCTGGTTTCGCTGTCATAATTATGCACGCCGGCCATTACGCCGACATAGGGTTCGATGCGCTTGCCGGAGCCGGCATCGTCCTGAGCGAGGGCGGCGGCGGGAATCAGCGACGCGGCAGCGGCTGCCGTGAAAAGCAGTGTCTTCATGGGTGTGACCCTTTTTGTCTGTTGGAATTTTGCGGCGGTGTGGACCCGCCGGGTCGCATGGTCGGCGCTGCAAGCATCCGGGCGACGGGGAAGAAATGGCCCGGACCGCCGGAAGGTTTCCTGAACGGATCGCGAAAATCGGGCAAAAGCCGATTATGTGACGGAAAGAACACGGTTTCTGTCAGCCAGATGAACGGAAGGCGACTTTTCTGAACGGGGAATAAATGCTTGCGCAGCGCCCCTTTAACCATTCACAACCAATTCAAACTGAGGGCGTTATCCCGTCATCAGAAGGACTGTTGAAGGAGACAGGCGATGACTGGGACCACGCGGAGGTTTCTCGCCGCCCTTGGCCTTGCCGGTGCGCTGGCCCTGGGTGGCTGCGCCTATGACGACGGCTATGGCTATGGCGGAGTGAGTGTCGGCAGCGGCTATTATGGTGGCGGGGGCTATTACGACCCCTATTACAGCCCCGGCTACTATCCAGGCGGCTATGGCTGGTACGACAATTATTATTATCCGGGTAACGGCTACTATGTGTATGACCGTGGCGGGCGGCGCCATCGCTGGACCGACGGACAGCGCCGCTATTGGGAAGGCCGCCGTGGCAACCGTCCCGATGATGGCCGCTGGCACGGGAATCGTCCGGGTGGCAACTGGCGCGACCGTGATCGCAACCGACCGGGCACCGGCAACTGGAACCCGCCGCGGCGCGATGCCAACGGCAACTGGACCCGGCCGGCACCGTCGTCGCGCGGCGATGGTCGCGGCCCCGGACGCTGGCGCGGCAATGACGGCGCCCGCCCGGCGCCTTCCGCCGGCGCGCAACCCAATTTCCGCCCACCACAGCAAGGACGTCCACAGATGAGCCAACCGCGCCCGCAGCGCGAATGGGGCGCCCGCCCCTCCCCCGGCATGCGCGCCGATCGTCCCGTCCGATCGGGCGGCGGCCGCGAGCCTGGCGCACGGGTGCGCCCGGACTGATGCGGGGATTCATCAGGCCCGCCATGCTGCTTCCCCTCCTGCTCGTCGCAGCCTGCGACGGGCGGGAGGAGAGCGCGATCGACAATATCGCCAATGGCGCCAATTCGACACAGGTGGAAAACAACGTCCGTGCCGAGGCGATGGCGCTGATGGAACCGCTGAACCCGCCCCCGCCCGGCACGCCGGGCGGCCTGCCCGTCGATCCCGCGCCGATCGCCGAGGGTGCGATCGAGCCGGACAGTGCGCAGGGCGCTGCGCAGGTGGTGCAGGGCTATTATGGCCTGCTGGAGGAAAAGCGGTTCGAGGATGCACAGGATCTGTGGAACCAGGAGGGCGCGATCGGGGCGCAGGATGACGCGCATTTCGAGGCGCGCTTCCGCGGTTTCAGCGAAATCCACGCCCATATCGGCGCACCGTCCGACCCCGAAGGCGCCGCCGGTTCGGAATATGTGGTCGTGCCGGTGCAGGTCTATGGCCGGATCGCGGCCAATGGCAAACCCTTCTATACGCTGCGGCAGGTGACGCTGCGCCGGATCAATGACGTCCCCGGAGCGACCGAAGAGCAGAAGCGCTGGCACATCGAGGCGATCGGCGCCTATGTGCCTCCGCCCGCGACCGACGAGGCAGCGAATGGCGCGGAGCCGGCCAAGGCCATTTCCATGACCGACGGCATGGCGCGCAAGCCGCACTGAACACAGAAACGCCCGGCCTTTCGAGGGGCCGGGCGTTCTTTTGTTTCGGCTTTCAGACCGGGCAGATCAGGCGACGGTGGCCTTGACGATCTTGCCGGGGGTCTTGGGCGGCTCGCCCTTGGGCAGCGCGTCGACATGGTCCATGCCCGACGTCACTTCGCCCCAGACGGTATACTGTCCGTCGAGGAAGGTCGCGTCGTCGAAGCAGATGAAGAACTGGCTGTTGGCGCTGTTCGGGTTGGCCGCGCGGGCCATCGAGCAGACGCCACGGACGTGCGGTTCGCGGCTGAATTCGGCCTTCAGGTCGGGCTTGTTCGGGTGCCCGCCCATGCCGGTGCCAGTCGGGTCGCCGCCCTGCGCCATGAAGCCGGGGATGACGCGGTGGAAGACGACGCCGTCATAGAAGCCTTCCTTGGCGTTCTCGACGATGCGCTCGACATGGCCGGGCGCGAGGTCCGGACGCAGCTTGATCACGACGTCGCCGCCGCTGTCGAGGGTGAGGGTAAGGGTTTCGTCGGCCATGAAGTCCTCTCTTGCCGGGGGAAATATGCAATGTGCCCATATAAGGGCTAATGAGGCCGATGGAAGCGCTGTCTCCCCATTGCATTTCGCGTGAGCATGGGCGAAAGCGGCAGAATGTTACAGGAACCGGACAGTAGGGGGCGCCATGAGCGAGCGCGGCGATTCCGCCGAACCCCTTGTGCACGGGGAAGAATTTGAAGACATCCTGATCGAGGCGGCCGAGGCCAGCCACGACGAGGACGATCGCCTGAAGCCCGAATATCTGACCGCCGTGCTCGACGCGGTGGAGGAAGGCGACAGCGAAAAGGCGCGCGACCTCGTTTCGCCGCTGCATCCTGCCGACATTGCCGATCTTCTCGAACTGACCCCGTCGGACCAGCGCGCGGACGTCGCCGCCGCGCTCGGCGATCTGGTCGGCGCGGAAGTGCTGTCGGAACTGAACGACTATGTCCGCGACGACCTGATCGGCGCGCTAGCGCCCGAACAGGTGGCCGAGTTCGCGTCCGAACTCGACACCGACGACGCGGTCGCGATCATCGAAGACATGGAGGAGGCCGACCAGCAGGCCGTCCTCGACGCGATGGAGCCGGAAGATCGCGCCGCGATCGAATCCGCCCTGTCCTACCCCGAAGAATCCGCCGGCCGCCTGATGCAGCGCGATCTGGTCGCGGTGCCCGAACATATGACAGTCGGCCAGGTGATCGACTATCTGCGTGACAATCACGATCTGACCCGCGATTTCTGGGAAATCTTCGTGGTCGACGCGGCGCACAAGCCGATCGGCACCTGCCAGCTGAGCTGGGTGCTGACCTGCCCGCGCGGCATCGCCATGGCCGACCTGATGAAGCGCGAACAGACGCTGATCCCGGTCGACATGGACCAGGAAGAAGTCGCGCTGCGCTTCCAGAAATATGCGCTGATCTCCGCCGCCGTGGTCGATTCGTCGGGCCGGCTGGTCGGCATGATCACGGTGGACGACATCGTCCACATCATTTCCGAGGAAGCCGGCGAGGATATTCTTCGCCTGTCGGGCGCCGGCGAAGGCGACATCAACGAACCGGTGATGGACAGCTATCGCGCGCGCGTGCGCTGGCTGCTCACCAATTTGCTGACCGCGCTGGTGGCATCGACCATCATCGGCATCTTCGAAGGCACGATCCAGCAGATGGTGGCGCTCGCCACGCTGATGCCGATCGTCGCGGGCGTGGGCGGCAATGCCGGCAGCCAGACCATGGCGGTGACGGTGCGCGCGCTCGCCACCAACCAGATTACCGGGTCGAACGCCCGCCGCACCATCATCCGGGAGCTTCGCGTGGCGTTGCTCAACGGCGCGACCGTGGCGGTAGTGCTGGGAATCGGCGTCGGGCTGGTATTCCAGAATATGGCGCTGGGCGGGGTGATAGCCGCGGCGATGATCACCAATATCGTAACTGCGGGCTTGGCCGGGGCGGCGGTGCCGCTGGCGTTCGACCGGATGAACCTCGACCCGGCGGTCGCATCGTCCATCTTCGTCACGATGATCACCGATTCGATGGGTTTCTTCGCTTTCCTGGGCCTGGCGACGGCTGCGGGATTGACCGGCTGATGCGAAGGCCCATCTAGGGCCTTCCATGCCGCTGAACCTCACCAAGATCGCCTTCCAGAGCGAAAGCCCTGCCTCCCTGCGCGCCTGGCTCGAAAGCCATGAGGGCGAAGCGCGCCTCACCACCCGTTATCTGCCCAAGCGGGTGGAGGAGATGACCGGCGGGTCGCTTTACTGGATCCACGCCCATGCGCTGGTCGGGCGCAGTCCGCTGCTGGGCTTTCAGGAGACGGGACAGGGGCGCTACTGGATCAGGCTGGCGCCGATGCTGATCCCCTTGCGCGCCATGCCGAAACGCGCGCATCAGGGCTGGCGCTATCTGGAGGAGAAGGACGCGCCGCCCGACCTGAACGACGGCGAGGCCGACGATCTGGACGCGATGCCACCCAAGCTGCTGGGCGAACTGACGCGACTGGGGCTGGTGTAGGGTTCCGAATCCTGCTCGCCACCGTTCGCCCTGAGCTTGTCGAAGGGCTGTTCTTTCCTGAAGAAAAGTGCGGGGCTTCGACAGGCTCAGCCCGAACGGATGTGGATAGTATCCGCATAGGGGCAGCGCTGGCGCCCACATGTCTCCGCCGCCCCCGAAGGGCTGCTTCAAACCGGCAAATATCGGAAAAGAGAAGAAATGGTGCTGCCGGGGAGGATTGAACTCCCGACCTCAGCCTTACCAAGGATGCGCTCTACCACTGAGCTACGGCAGCACTCTGTTTCTTCGCCGAGGCGCGTCTGCGCTTCGGAGGTCGCGCCTATGGCCGCCTGTGCTGCCCATGTCAAGGCGACTTGCGGCGGAAGTTGCATTTTGCTTATGCGCATCGTCATGGCTGAGACGAACGACGAGAAAAAGGCGCGATTGGCGCAAGCGTTGCGGGACAATCTGCGGCGGCGCAAGGCGCAGAGCCGGGAAGCCCAAAATCCCGAAACAGGGCAGGAGGGAACGGCACCGCCCCCTCCCGTTGCAGATGAAAAGAACTGAACCCCCATCCCAACCCCTCCCCTGAAGGAGAGGGGCTATTTCAGGTCAAAGCGGTGCGCAGGCGGCCTTGAGCCAGGACAGCGCGTCGCCCTCCAGTTGCGGGCCGACAAGGTCCAGCACGGCGGCGTGGTAGGTGTCGAGCCAGGCGTGTTCTTCTTCGCTCAGGATATCCGTGGCGATGAGCGTCCGGTCGATCGGCGCGAAGGTCAGCGTCTGGAAGCCCAGCATCGGCTTTTCCGCGCCGGGAATGTCGCGTTCCTCAACCAGCACCAGATTCTCGATGCGGATGCCATATTCGCCGGTCTTGTAATAGCCCGGCTCGTTCGAGAGGATCATGCCCGCCGCCAGCGGCTCGTCGCCGCCGCCGAAGGTCGCGATTCGCTGCGGCCCTTCATGCACCGACAGGAAGCTGCCGACGCCATGGCCGGTGCCATGGGCATAATCCAGCCCTTCGGCCCAGAGATATTGGCGGGCGAGCGCGTCGAGCTGGCCGCCGCGCGTCCCCTTCGGGAAGATGGCGCGGGCGAGCGCGATATGGCCCTTTAGCACGAGCGTGAAGCGGCGGCGCATCTCGTCGGTCGGCGTGCCGATGGCGAGCGTGCGGGTCACGTCGGTGGTGCCGTCGCGATATTGGCCGCCCGAATCGACCAGATAGAGGCTGTTCAGCTCGATCGGGCGATTCGTCTTCTCCTCGACGCGATAATGGACGACCGCGCCGTTCGGGCCCGCGCCGCTGATCGTGTCGAAGGACAGGTCTTCGAGCAGCCCGGTATCCTTGCGGAATGCCTCCAGCCGATCAGAGGCGGAGAGTTCGGTGAGGTCGCCACTGGACGCTTCCACCGTAACCCAGTGGAGGAAGCGGCTGAGCGCCGCGCCGTCGCGGGCCTGTGCTGCCTTGTGACCGGCGATTTCGGTGGCGTTCTTGATCGCCTTTGGCAGGACGGCGGGATCGCGCAGCGACAGCACGGTGGCGCCGCCGTCATCGAGGCCATTGAAGATCGCGGCGACGGCCCGTTCGGGGTCCGCGACGACGGTCTTGCCGGCGAAATCTTCGAGTGCGGCGGCGAAGTTCATAGCGTCATGCACGCGCACGCCATTGCCCAGATGCTTGGCGACGGCCTCGTCCATCTTCTCCGGCGCGACATAGAGGTCGGCGGTCGCATCGGCATGGACGATGGCATAGGCGAGCGCGACCGGCGTGCGCTCCACGTCCTTGCCACGGATGTTGAAGGTCCAGGCGATCGAATCGAGCGCGGAGAGGATAGCGGCGTCGGCCTTTTTCGACACCAGCCAGTCGGCCATGGCGGCGCGCTTTTCGGCGGCCGACTGACCGGCAAAATCGTCGCCATGCACGACCAGCTTGGCGTCGCTGCGGGCCGGACGGTCGGGCCAGACGGCGTCGACGGGATTGGTGTCCACAGCGACCAGTTCGGCGCCCTTGTCGGCCAGGGCTTCGGTGGCCTGCTTCACCCAGGCGCGGGTGTGGAGCCAGGGGTCGTATCCGATGCGCGCGCCCTGCCCGGCATGATCCTTCAGCCAGGCAGCGATCGAGGTCTGCGGCACGCTCTCATATTGCCAGTGGGCGCCGTCCACCTGCTCGCGCACCTGGAGCGTGTAGCGGCCGTCGACGAAGATCGCGGCTTCCTCCGGCAGCACCACGGCGCTGCCCGCAGACCCCTGAAATCCCGTCAGCCAGGCGAGCCGCTGGGCATAGGCGCCGACATATTCGCTCATATGCTCGTCGGTCAGGGGGACCACGAAACCGTCGAGCTTCTGGCGCACCAGCTGCGCGCGCAAAGCCTTCAGGCGATCTTCATAACTGGACATCAACACTTCCTTGGATCATTCCGGCCTCTTGCACCGGCGACAATGCCGACAACATAGAGGGGCAGGCGCGCTTATTCCAGCGCAGCCCCTGTCTGAACCATGGATAGTTAATGACCGATCAAAGCCAGCCTACTGCCCTTCCCCCGATTGCCGAACGCCGCCCGCACAGCGTCACGCATCATGGCATCACGGTGGACGATCCCTGGGCATGGCTGCGCGATCCGGGCTATCCCGATGTGCAGGACAAGGATGTGCTGGCCTATCTTGAGGCCGAGAATGGCTGGTTCGAGGGCGCGATGGCGCCGCACAAGCCGTTACTCGACACGCTGTTCCAGGAAATGAAGGGCCGCATCAAGGAAGACGACCAGTCGGTGCCGCAGAAGGATGGCGACTATGTCTACTGGCGCGCGTTCGAGACGGGCGCGCAATATCGCAAATGGTATCGCAAGCCGGTCGCAGGCGGTGACGACCAGTTGATCCTGGACGAACCTGCGCTCGCGGAGGGGCATGACTATTTCCGGCTGGGCGCAATGTCGGTCAGCCCCGATGGCCGCTACCTTGCCTACGCCATCGACACCAACGGGTCGGAACGGTTCGAGGCGCGGATCAAGGATCTGTTCAGCGGCGAGATATTGCCCGAAGTGATCCCCGATACGCTGTCGTCGCTGGTGTGGACGGCGGACAGCAAGGGGCTGCTCTATGGCCTTGCCAATGAAAATTGGCGGACCGACAATGCGCGGCTGCACTGGCTGGGCCAGGGCGTCGAGAGCGACGTCGAGCTGTTCCACGAGGATGATGAGGGGTTCCGCGTCTCGATCGGTCTCACCTCCTCGGAAAAGTGGATCGTCATCGCGACCGGCGATCATGTCACCAGCGAAGCCTGGCTGGTGCCGGCCGACAATCCGACCGCGACGCCCATGCTGGTGGCCGCCCGCAAGCCGGGGCGCGAATATGATGTCGATGAGCATGAAGGCACGCTCTACATCCGCACCAACGACAGCCATCCCAATTTCCGGCTGGTAAAGGCGACGCTGGACGCGCCGGACCAGTGGGAGGAGGTGATCGGCGCGGACGCGCATTTCTACCTGACCGATTTCACCCTGTTCAAGGGCTTCTACGTCACCGAAGGGCGGCAGGACGGCCTCGACCAGATCGAGTTGCGCGATTACGCCACGCATTCGGCGAAGCGCATCCCCTTCCCCGAAGCCAGCTATTCGGCGTCGCTGGACGACAACCCAGAATATGACGTGACCAAGCTGCGTATCGGCTATGAATCGATGGTCACACCCGACACCATCTACGACTATCATCTGGAAACGGGCGCACTGGAGGTGTTGAAGGTCCAGGAAATCCCCTCGGGCTATGACGCGACCCGCTACGCCGCCGAGCGGCTGATGATCGCGGCGCGCGACGGGACCGAAATTCCGGTGTCGATCGTCTATCCCAGGGATTTCCCCCGTGACGGCAGCGCCCCGCTGCACCTTTATGGCTATGGCGCCTATGGGCTGGCGATGGAGCCGGGCTTTTCGACCAGCCGCCTGTCGCTGCTGGATCGCGGCTTCGCCTTCGCCATCGCCCATATTCGCGGCGGCGACGACCTGGGCCAGCAATGGTATCTGGACGGCAAGCTGGACAAGCGGGTCAACACCTTCACCGATTTCGTCGATGTGGCGCAGGGGCTGATCGACCTTGGCTATGCTTCGAAGGGCAGGATCAGCATTTCGGGCGGGTCGGCCGGTGGCGAGCTGATGGGCGCGGTCATCAACTCCGATCCCGACCTGTGGGGCGCGGTCGTGGCGCATGTGCCGTTCGTCGACGTGCTCAACACCATGCTGGACGAGACGCTGCCGCTGACGCCGGGCGAATGGCCGGAATGGGGCAATCCGATCGAGGATGAAGCCGCGTTCCGCACGATCCAGAGCTACGATCCCTACACCCATGTCCGCGCGCAGGACTATCCGCCGCTGATGGTGACGGCGGGCCTCAACGATCCGCGCGTGACCTATTGGGAGCCGGCGAAGTGGGTTGCGAAGCTGCGCGCGACCAAAACCGACAGCAACATCCTGCTGCTCAAGACCAATATGGGTGCGGGCCATGGCGGCAAGTCGGGGCGCTTTGAAAGCCTGCACGAAACGGCGGAGGAATTCGCCTTCATCCTGTGGCAATTGGGTGTGGAGGGCTGATGGCTTCGAGTTTCACCAAGCAGATCACGGCCCTTCCCGAGCATATCGACGAGCTGGGCCATGTGAACAACGCGGTCTGGGTCCAGTGGATGGAGCAGGTGTCGGTCGAGCATTGGCGGCAGGACGCCGATCCTGCCCATGTCGAAGCCTATATCTGGGTCGTGACCCGGCATGAGGTCGACTATCGCGGCAATGTGACCGAGGGGGAGACGGTGACGGCCCGCACCTGGATTCCGGAAGGACCGCGCGGGGCGCGGTTCGATCGGCTGATCGAGTTCACCGGGCCGGACGGCAAGGTGAAGGTTGCGGCCAGATCGACCTGGGCGATCATCGACAAGGCGTCGGGCCGGATCCTGCGCGTGCCATCGGAGGTGGCGGCGAACTTCGTGTGACGTCGACGTCCGTTCGCTTCGAGCCCTTCGACTACCTGCTTGCAGCAGGCGCTCAGGATAAACTTCATCCGCCGGGCGGATGGAGTCGAGAAGCGGATAGCGCTGTGGCACTGTTTCTCGACTTCGCTCGAAACGAACGGATTTCAGTTACTGCTTCTCTCAGGCCGCCTGCGCCTTGAGCAGCTTGTCGATCGTCAGCGGATAGTCGCGCAGCCTGATCCCGGTGGCGTTGTAGATCGCATTGGCCACCGCCGCGCCCGCGCCGCAGATTCCCAGTTCGCCTACGCCCTTGGCCTTCATCGGCGAACTTTTGTCGTCCAGTTCCTCGATGAACAGCACATCCTGTTCGGGGATGTCGGCATGGACCGGCACCAGATATTCGGCCATGTCGTGGTTCACGAAGAAGCCGAAGCGCGTGTCGACATCCAGCGCCTCCATGAGGGCAGCGCCCGCGCCCATGGTCATGGCGCCGATCACCTGACTGCGCGCCGATTTGGGATTGAGGATGCGACCGGCGGCGAACGCCCCGCCCATCCGGCGGATACGCACTTCGGCCGTGTCGATATCGACCCCGACCTCGCAGAAATGCGCGCCGAAGGTCGCCTGGGCATAGCGCTTGTCGAGATCGCCATAATCCATGCTGTCTTCTGCCCACACACCGTTTCGGCCCGCCAACGCGGCGAGGGTCTGCGACTTGTTGTTCAGCTTGACCAGGCCATCCTCGAACTGCGCCTGATCGGCGGGATAGCCTGCCTTTTCCGCCAGCTTCGCGCGCAACGCCATGGCGGCGGCATAGACGCCCGCCGTGCTGCTGTTCGCGCCCCACTGACCGCCCGAACCCGCCGATTCGGGAAAACGGCTGTCGCCGAGGCGCACCGTCACATGATCCAGCGGCACGCCCAGCATTTCCGCCGCCGTCTGGCCGATGATGGTATAGCTGCCGGTCCCGATGTCGGTCATGTCGGTTTCGACGATCACCCGCCCCTGCGCGTCGACGCCCATGCGCGCGCCCGATTTGGCGACGAGATTGTTGCGGAAGGCGGCGGCCATGCCCATGCCGACCAGCCAGCGGCCGTCATGCACCTGCCCCGGCTTCGGGTTGCGCTTCGCCCAGCCGAATCGATCTGCACCCGCGCGCAGGCATTCCACCAGCTTGCGGCTGGAGAAGGGGCGCTGCGGCCCGGCTTCGGGATCATATTGGACATCGTTGCGGATGCGCAGCTCGACCGGGTCGACGCCTGCGGCTTCGGCCAGTTCGTCCATCGCCACTTCCAGCGCCAGCAGACCGACCGCCTCACCGGGCGCGCGCATGGCATTGCCTTCGGGCAGGTTGAGCGTGACGAGCCGGTGCGCGGTCATGCGGTTGGCGCCACGATAGAGGAGGCGCGTCTGCTGCGCCGCCGTTTCCGCACCGCCGCCGGGCAGGTCGCCCGACCAGACTTCATGCGCGATCGCGTCGATCACCCCGGCCTTGTCCGCGCCCAGCCGGATGCGCTGGATGGTCGCGGGGCGATGGGTGGTGTTGTTGGGGATTTGCGGGCGGGCGATGGCGACCTTGACCGGGCGACCGATTTGCTTCGCGCCCAGCGCCGCCAGTATCGCGTCGGCGCGCAGGAACAGCTTGGCGCCGAAACCGCCGCCGATATAGGGCGACACCAGCCGGACATTTTCCTTGGGAATATTAAGGGTGGTGGCGACTTCGCCCACGCCCCAGGCGATCATCTGGTTCGCGGTCCAGAGCGTCAGCTTGTCGCCATTCCATGCCGCCGTCGTGGCGTGCGGCTCCATCATCGCATGGCTGTGGTCGGGCGTGGTGTAGGTTTGCTCGACCTTCACCGCCGCGTTCGCAAAGGCCGCATCGAAATCGCCCGCCTTGGTGTCGGCGGGGCCGCCAAAGCCTTCGGGCGGGATCACGCCGTTCAGCCGCTCGGCCGCGAGGTCGAATTTGCCGCTTTCCGATGTATAGTCGATGCGCACCAGCCTGGCGGCGTCGCGGGCATTTTCCAGCGTGTCGGCGATGACCAGCGCAACCGCCTGCTCATAATGGTCGACCTGCGGCCCGCCGAGCAGCGGTGCGGTGTTCATGCTGCCCTTGCCAAGCTTGCCGGCATTGGCATGGGTGACAACGCCCAGCACGCCAGGTGCGGCCTCGGCAGCGCGCAGGTCCATGGCCGCGATCCGCCCCTTGGCGATGGCCGAGCCGACGATCCAGCCATAGGCGGCGTTGGGGGCAGCATCATGGCGCTCATAGGCATAGGGCGCACTGCCCGTCACCTTGGCGGCGCCGTCGATCCGGTCATGCGGGATGCCGATCACCCGCCCCTTGTCGATCGGGTTGGTGCCGGCTGGCGTATCGAACTTCATGCCCGTGCCTCCTGCTGCCGATAGAGCGACGCGAGCGTGCGTTCGACCAGCGGCTTCTTGAAGTCGTTATGATGGGTAGTGCGGGCACCGCCAAGCGCGGCTTCGGCCACGGCCTTCGCGCCCTGCTTCGCCGCCGCATCGGCCGCAGGCACGCGCCAGGGTTTCGCGCCGACCCCGCCAAAGGCGAAGCGCGCGGTGCCATCCTTGCCGAATATCGCCGCCACCGACACCAGCGCGAAGGCATAGGAGGCGCGGTCGCGTACCTTGCGATAGACATGGGTGCCGGCGATCGGCCTGGGGAGCGTGACCGACGTGATCATCTCGCCTGGCTTCAGCACCGTTTCCTTTTCCGGCGTATCGCCCGGCAGCAGATGGAAGTCGGCGACAGGGACCGAACGCTTCGTCCCGTCCGGGCCGACCATGTCGATCTGCGCGTCGAGCAGGCGCATCGCCACCGCCATGTCGCTGGGATGCTGGGCGAGGCAGGCATCGCTCACGCCCAATATGGCGAGGCTGCGGCTCATCCCCTTCATCGCGCCGCAGCCGCTGCCCGGCTGGCGCTTGTTGCATGGCATCCGCGTGTCGTAGAAATAGGGGCAGCGCGTACGTTGCAGCAGGTTGCCGCCGGTCGTCGCCTTGTTGCGCAGCTGCCCCGACGCGCCCGCCACCAGCGCGCGGCTGAGCACGGCATAGTCGCGGCGCACCGCCTTGTCGGCGGCCAGATCGGTATTGCGCACCAGCGCGCCGATGCGCAGCCCGCCCTCCGCCGTCGGCTCGATCCGGTCGAGGCCGAGATGATTGACGTCGATCAGGTGCGTCGGCGTCTCGATCTGAAGCTTCATCAGGTCGAGCAGGTTGGTGCCGCCGGCGATGAATCGTGCGCCCTGGACGGAAGCTGCGGCCTTCGCCGCCGCTTCGACGCTCGTCGCGCGTTCATAGGTGAAGGCTTTCATGCCTGCTTCTCCCCTGCGACTTCGCGCATCGCGGCGATGATATTGGGATAGGCGGCGCAGCGGCAGATATTGCCGCTCATCCGCTCGCGCAGTTCGACATCGCTCATCGCGACATGGTCGAGATCCTCGGTCACATGGCTGGGGAAGCCCGCCTCGATCTCGTCCAGCACCGCGACTGCCGAGCAGATCTGCCCCGGCGTGCAATAGCCACACTGATAGCCGTCATGGACGATGAAGGCGCGCTGCATCGGGTGGAGCGATTCGGGCGTACCCAGCCCCTCGATCGTCGTCACCTTCTCGCCATCATGCATCGCCGCCAGCGTCAGGCAGCTGTTGATCCGCCGCCCCTCCACGATCACCGTGCAGGCGCCGCACTGGCCATGGTCGCACCCCTTCTTGGTACCCGTCAGATGCAGATGCTCGCGCAGCGCATCCAGCAGGGTGGTGCGCGGGTCGAGTTGCAGATGCACCTCCCGCCCGTTGACGATCAGTTCGACGGGACTCATGCTGGCTCCTTTGCTGCTGGGCGGCGCGGCGGCGCTCGCTGTCTGCGAAACGACCGGCGCGGCAGCCGCAAGGGCTGCGCTGCCCCGCAACAGGCCGCGACGCGTCAGGTGATCGGACGTCATGGCTGGTCCTCCCTGTTGATACGCTGATGAGTACGAAGTGCGGCGGCAAATGATCCCGGCCGCCGGGAAACTGGTGTCAGATTAGCAGATGTTGGGCCCGCTCCAAAGGCCAGGCGATCGGGATTCTCCAGCTGATTCGAATATGCCCGGTAGAGACGCTACCGGCCGCACCGCGTCAGCCATTGGCCAACCAACGGAAATCCGTCAATCTTCCTGGCCGCGAAAGAGAATTTCATTTTTCTGCAATTCTCCCCCTTGCCGATATGGGAAAGCCTTGCTAGTTGGCCGCCACCCGCCGAGAGGGACACACTCTCCCGGCCGCCAAGAGCGGGCGTAGCTCAGGGGTAGAGCACAACCTTGCCAAGGTTGGGGTCGAGGGTTCGAATCCCTTCGCCCGCTCCAGTTTTCAAAGCCATTTGGCCACCATAGCCGTGAAGGACATATCCTTCCGGCCGCCCGAGCGGGCGTAGCTCAGGGGTAGAGCACAACCTTGCCAAGGTTGGGGTCGAGGGTTCGAATCCCTTCGCCCGCTCCAGATTTCCGATAGGGTCGGAAAAGACTTCGGGCCGGCGCCAGTCGCGCGGACCTTCGCAGCATGGCTTCCCAACCTTCCGGATGAGCGACGGCCCACCGCGTGAAATCACTGCGCTGCGCCATGCCCATGGAGCATAACGCGAAGGTGGGAACCGGTTTTGCGCCTAAAACGATGCGACAACAAAAGCCAGGAGCGCTGCTTCCAGTTCGACGCAGCGCCCTTCCCTGGCTCTCAATACCTCCTGCGCGTCACTGCCGACCCAGCATCCACGCCAGCGTGTCGCGCAGGCCGTAGGTCGGGCGCAGGCCCGTCAGCGCCTCCAGCCGGGTGCGATCGCCCCAGAGCATCTTCACCTCATTCTTGCGGACGAAGGCCGGGTTGACGCTGATGGTGAAATCATGCCCGGAAATATCCTTGATCGCCGAAATCACGTCCTGAAGCGAATGCGCCTCGCCCGAGCAGATGTTGACGATATTGCCGATCGCGCCGGGCGTCGACAGCAGCGCTTCATAGGCGAGCACGACGTCCCGCACGTCGGAAAAGTCGCGCGCAACGTCCAGATTGCCGAGTTCGATCCGGTCGACCTTGCGCAGCACATGGTCGATGATCTTGGGAATGACGAAATCGATCGACTGCCCGACCCCGGTATAGTTGAACGGGCGGGCGAGGATGATCGGCAGGCGCTCGCGATAGAGCTGGGCGACATATTCCATCGACAGCTTGCTGACGGCATAGTCATTGACCGGATCGGGCGCGACGCTCTCGTCGATCGCGCCGCTCACACGGTTGCCGTAGATATTGGCGCTGCTCGCCAGCAGCACGGCATCGGCGCTGCCTGCGGCGACGACCGCCTCCAGCAGGTTGCGGGTGCCGACGATGTTCGTCCGATAGATATCCTCCACCACCCCGTGGGAGACGAAGGCGATGGCCGCCAGATGCGCCACCTTGTCGGGTCGCAGCTCGGCTACCACCTGCTTCAGCCCTTCCGCATCGGTCAGGTCGCACACATGCGAAGCGGCCAGCCCTTCGACCGGATGGGCGATCGGACGATGCGAAATGCCGATGACGTCATGGCCCTGGCGCGCCAGCAACGCGGTCAGATGGCGGCCGGTGAAGCCGTCCACACCCGTAATCAAGATCCTGCTCATAGACATGTCACCGTAGCTGCGTTGACGCGAGGTCCGGCGGCGGCAGGCGCCGCCAGGTCGTCACGCTATATATAACCCCGAAATCCCTTTTCAGGAGATCAGAAGGATGCGTTCACGCTGTTGCGGACGAGGTCGGCATCCACCATCATCTTGCACAGCTGTTCCAGGCTGGTCTGCGGTTTCCAGCCCAGCTTCTTGGTCGCCTTTTCGGGATTGCCGATCAGCAGGTCCACCTCGGCCGGACGATAGAAGCGCGGGTTGACGCGCATCACCGTCTTGCCGGTTTCGGTGTCGATCGCGACCTCATGGTCTTCCTTGCCGGAAAATTCGACGTCGATCTCGGCCGCCTTGAACGCCATCCGCACGAAGTCGCGGACCGTTTCCGTGCGGTTGGTCGCCAGCACATAAGTGTCGGCCTCATCGGCTTGCAGCATCCGCCACATGCCCTCGACATATTCCTTGGCGAAGCCCCAGTCGCGCTTGGGATCGAGATTGCCCAGTTCCAGGCAATCGAGCTTGCCCAGCTTCACCTTGGCGACGCTGTCGGTGATCTTGCGGGTCACGAACTCGCGGCCACGCAGCGGGCTTTCATGGTTGAACAGGATGCCGCTGCAACCGAAAATATCGTAGCTTTCGCGATAGTTCACCGTGATCCAGTGGGCGTACAGCTTGGCGACGCCATAGGGGCTGCGCGGATAGAAGGGCGTGTCTTCCACCTGCGGCACGGCCTGAACCTTGCCGAACATCTCGGACGTGCTGGCCTGGTAGAAACGGATCTTGGGATTGACGATCCGGATCGCCTCCAAAAGATTGAGCGGCCCGATGCCGGTAATCTCCGCGGTCGTGATCGGCTGGTCGAAGGAAACGCCGACGAAGCTCTGGGCAGCCAGATTATAGACTTCGGTGGCCTCGGTCGACTGGAGCAGCCGGATGCTGGAAGACAGATCGGTCAGGTCATATTCGACCAGCGACAAATTGGGGTGATTGGCGATGCCCAGTTCTTCGATACGCCAGAAGTTCACGGAACTCGTGCGGCGATATGTTCCGTAGACCTTGTAACCCTTATGCAGCAGAAGTTCCGCCAGATAAGCTCCGTCCTGCCCAGAAATGCCGGTCACTAACGCCGTCTTCATATTGTCCCTCTTCTCGAAAACCATGATTCAGTAACGCGCAAAATTGACACTTTGATTCCACGGGACAGCGCAGACCGTCCGGGCGCGACAAAGATTCTCCTGTAGAGATTATCGGGGCGCACCATGGCGACGCGGGCTTGCGGCGTCAATCAGTCGGGACTGGCGGCCGTTCGAGGGATCGAAGAAAGAGGCCAGATTAGGCGCTCCAACACCTGATGGGAACGACGGGAGCAGTCATTCGCAAAGAAAACACCCCGGAAGCGGCAGCTCCCGAAGTGCTTCCAGATCGCCATGGATACAATGCCGCCAATGATCGACGCGGATTTACCGGACGATCGGCGATGCAAACTCAGAACGGCACTTCATCGTCCAGGTCGTTGTCGAAATTAGGGCTGCCGGTGCCGCCGCGGCTGCCGCCACCGGACGAGGAGCGACCGCCGCCAAAGCCGCCGCCACTCTGGCCGCCGCCCGAACCGCCACCGAAATCGTCATAGTCGCCGCCGCCGAAGCCGCTCGACCCGCCGCTCCAGTCGCTGACGCCCTGCTGCGAGCGACCACCACCGCCGCCGCCAAAGCCACCGCCCTGGCTGCCGCCGCCCTGCGCGCCGTCCAGCATGGTCAGAACCGCGCTCGGCCCCTGGAGTACGACTTCGGTGGTGTAGCGGTCATTGCCATTATTGTCCTGCCACTTGCGGGTGCGCAGTTGGCCCTCGACATAGATTTTCGATCCCTTGCGCAGGAACCGTTCGGCGACGCCTGCCAGGCCTTCGGAAAAGATCGACACGCTGTGCCACTCGGTGCGCTCCTTGCGCTCCCCGGTCATGCGGTCCTTCCAGCTTTCGGACGTGGCGATGCGCAGGTTGCACACCTTGCCGCCATTCTGGAAGCTCTTGACCTCCGGGTCGGCGCCGAGATTGCCGACCAGCATGACTTTGTTCACACTTCCACTCACTGTCTTACATTCCTTTCATCTAGCGTTCTCAACGCCTTAAGGTGCGTTTCGAGCACCAGAATTGGTCGTCTTTCTATCCCGACAGTCTGGATAACCGAGAGGGTCTGGGACTGGCGATCTGGAGTTCCTCACAATTCTACCCTGAAACCGGGAACCCGTCATTAGAGAACATTAATTTGCGCCTGCCGCCTGCGGTCAGCATGAGCAGGCGGGCAGAGATAAATATCAAATACACCTATAGGGAGGTGCATTGCATGCCTGAAATATGGTGCCGATCCGTTATGTCAAATGCTCCGTGCTCCTCTTGGTTGGCGAGAGCCGCGCCGCCTGCAATCGCGACCAAACAAGGATAGGCTATCGGGCATTAATGTACGCAATCGCCCGTCGGTTAACGGCGGATCTATACCGAATGGGCCTATGGATCTCTGGAGCGCACATCGCGCACTATTTCTTCGGCCTGCACATTGAGTTCGGCTAGATCCTTCGGGTCCAAATCGCGCTCGAAATTTTCGATAATGGATCGGATCCTGAAAGGCCTCGCGGGTGTGATCGACGATATCACTTTGCACATGACATACGTTTCATTGCGGTGGTTCCGGACAAAGGTATCAGATCCCCCCTTACTCCCCAGTGCTTGCTGTTCGGAAATGCGCGCCTCGACGAGTTGGTTGGCCAAAGAGACCTTGCTCTCCCTCAATTCCGCGATTTCACGTTCATAATCCGCTGCGGAGCGCTTGGATCGGACGCGCTTGGTCAGGGCCGCTCGTTTCTTCACTGCGGCCTCGATCGCTGTGAAGAAGGCTTCATGGACGCGCGTGCGATCAGCCGACTTCCTAGCATACACTGTCGTGCGGTTTAGGGGAGTGCCGTCTGCGTGCTCCGGGGACCCTTGGTAGGTTGCCGCCGCGATGATCGACGACACATCGAGAGATTCACCTGACTCTTCTCGGCGTTGTAGTTCCCGCATGGCTGCTGCGTGATACTCACCCTGGCGTCTTGAAGCGATTGACGGCGTTTTGCGTGCGCTTGGCTCGGACACGGTCTTCCGGCTGGTCTTTGGCTTATGTGCCATCGATATCCTCCAGCATTTTGGCAGAGGCTTTCAAGCCCAACTTCGCAGCGGCAACGGCATTCCACGTAGAGCGGGCATCGTCGATAACAAGCTGATGTATCCGCTGTTGATTGACCCAGTGCCCACGGAACAGGCGGTGGGTCGCGAAGTTCGGGCAGACCGCACAGTCTACATCACGCCGCTGAGCGTAATCAGGACCCATACCGTCAGTGCTACAACGAGCGAATTGCTTACGGTGGGATGCGAGTACGCAATACCCATGGGGATGCGCAGTGAACCTAATGTCATGTTTCTCGACAAGCTGCGCGACGAAAATCTGAAGGCGATCGACCGTCAAGACTTTCAGTTTGGAACGAAGCTTCGCGATATAATGAGAGAAGCCACCGACTATAGGCTTCTGGCCTGTCAGCGACTCTTCGAGAACGCGGTAGGCCAACTGCCTATTGGCGTCGCTCTGATAGAGAGAAAGATTCTTTTCGTTTGTGTATGCCGAACTAGACTTGATATTAGTCTGATTCAAATGTTTCTGAAGCAGTTGGAGGTCAGAAATTTCATATTGCCAGACATAGATTAGTGTATTTGCTCGGCGGATCATTTGCGGGCGTAAACTCCCAAACTGTTCCGTATCAAAACCCGCAGACACTGCGAATTCGTCTAGCATATTGTATAGGCTACCTGTCAGAAGAGGCGAACCAATCGCTTCGCCTCTCGAGAGGAAAGGGTCGGAGATAAGAAGGCTGGAATGCTTTTCCGTTCGAGCAAAATCCGACAGATGATCAAGATGAGCAATGGCCTGACGCACGATGCTGTCAACTGCGTGTTCTGTTGGAATAGCTTGCTCGTCCGGGCTTGATTTTCGTACCGATCCAACGAGATATTCGATATCTCCTACCGTTTTGATCGGATCTGCATTTATAAGTGCGAACTGATGCTTTCGTATCGCGATAAATGCAATGACGGTCACGATACAAGAAGCATAAAGACATTTAAGACATGATTTTAGAAAACCTAACGGATCATTATCGTTCTGAGAGAAATTAAAAGGCCATGATTGGGAATGTTCGATCAATGATTCGGACATTTCTCGCCTACAAGCCTTTTGCGCTACATTGTAACCTCTCTCTTTGCGTAGTGTGGATAGCCCCATTAGGTAATTATCGCGAATTGTAATTATCCTATCGGCATGGTCCATCCACTGGAGGGCATGCTCACATAATTCGTAAAACTGCCGAGGAGGTATGGTGGTTGTATGCTGATTTGGGCGACCTATCCTTCGCACAGCCTCTGACAGCGATCGCTTGGAGCGATACGGCTCAAACGAGATTTTCACTGGGAGATGAGCTCTGAGAACCCAGAGCATTCGAATAGCTATCAGTCGACCTTGAACTGTCGAGCAGCTAAGGCTTAATTGCGAGAGATGATCTTCATATTTCGTCAGGTGATAAGGTGTTAGATCCTTTGGTCCTTGCAAGCCATATTGGATAAACCAAACAATACCGCGACGAAGATCTGTTGCAAATAAGTGCCGGCTGCTATCTTTGTTGCATTCTGTCTTGTCGCTTTCGCGATACCACCATGCCGCATAACGAGCCAGTTCCAGCCAATCGTGATAGCGATAGTCGCTTAGGCGCTCACCCTCACTGACCGGGAAGTTCCAAGAAAATCTTACGCTGGCTGGTGGATTTCCCGGTATCGGTGTCGCTAAAATCCAATCAAGATCATCAAAGTGGCCGATGAGCCAGTCAGTGCGTGTAGTGCGTGGATCAATCTCAAACGCTGATGAAAAGTCATCTGCACGAAATTCCTGATCTGCCACATTTTCAGAACGATCTATCATCATTTCCTCACACCAGGGATGGCAGGGTGGATGCGATTTCGTCGACGAACGCTTCCGCAATGCGCTTGCAGCGTGCTGACGTTTTATCGAGAAGGACCTGATAGAGAGCTGCCCGACGTTCCCAAACCTTCCACCTGTCCGGGTTGGAGGCCTTGAGGGCCGATCGGCCAGCCTCAATGTGTTTTGACCAGGCAATCCACTGCGCCACTGACGGAGGATCTTCGACGACGATTACCGACGCGACGCATTTGTGATCGCACAGGTCGTGCGACGCACACACGCCGTCCACGGTTTCGCCACGAGGTCCCCCGGAAGCTGGATCCGTGCAGTAAAGTCCATTGCCAACAGGTTTCGCTTCAGGCGGAACCTCTGTCCGAGCAGTGGTGATTTTTTCTGTGAGGAAGCGCTGAAAGCCAAGCGCATGGAGCGGGGCTTGAGAGGCCACGGATTGACGATCGGTATATTGGGCGGTCGTCTCGGGATTGTCGTGAGCAAGTAACCGCTGAGTCTGGAATATCGAACGTCCCTCCATCCGATCCAAAAGAGCGATAGATGGCCGAAAACTGTCTCCTCTTATCGGCGTCACCAGAGGGGACAGCATAGGCTCCGTCTTGGCAGCACGACTGAAAAATCGGCGTAGCGCCTTATTTGACGAAGACTCGTTGAGCCACGTCACCCATTTGTTACGTACCTTGTCAAAATGAATATAGAGGCACTGCCTGCCTTCGGAATCGTTTATCCGGGGATCAATCGGAAGCTGCGCATCGAGTAATTCCCCGGTGTAGACATGGAGAAAGTCGAGCGCCCTTGGTAGAGTCCATTCGCCTTTGCGGCCGCGTAACAACTCACGTGAAATCTCTTGCGCCGTACCACGCCACTTTCCGAAGGTGACGACCTGCGTGGCATTGGATTCGCCTTCGCCCAGACACCCCCGATAAGTGTATCGAATGACTCCATCGACGTTACAAGCCAGCACATGTTCGCTCAGCTGTAGGGCGATGAACGGAGTCAAAGCATCGAGGTCAGGAGCAAATCGCTTTTGCAAAGACGAAAAGCCGCCAAGCCTGTTCTTTGCAAACCAATAAAAAGCCTGATCACACTGATCAGATTGAGGAAGTGTCGATCCATACCGGGCAAATGCCCATACAATCGCGTCGTCGACGCTCAGGGAATGGGGAAAATTCCGTAGGTTGATAAGCTCATTAAACCTCCCAGTCCGCTTGGCTTCATGTATCAATGCTTGCGTGGAAACATAGGCATGGTGAATTTGAGCAATTTCGGCTTTTGCAGCCCGCCTCACCGCTTCCAAGCGCGCAGAAAGCACTGCCGCCGTCAGCGCTGCCTCTTGGCCAACTTCATCGAGCCTGAATGCATCAGTAGCAAGGTCTCTGATGGCGTCCGGCGCCTGCTCCCAAACCATGGGCGCAAGATCAAACAAACTAGCTTTCGGCTTCTGTTCCTTTCTTTTGAAATTCTTCGGCAGGTCAAAATGTCCAAGCACCTCGATATCAAAAAGATACCTGGTCAGGTTTAGAGCGTATCCGAAAGTCTCTGCCTTCGTATTATGGTCATTTTTATTCTGTTTCCCTACGATCTTTTTATACTTCACCAGGGCATATCGATCGATCCGTCCGTGCATAGCGCAGCATTGCAGGAATGGCCGGATTTGATGCAGATAGGCGATCGGTTTCCTGAACGAACTCGCTCGTCGTTGAACCACATCGAGAACGGGACCAAGATTCTCAAGGCTCTCGATCTCGTCTATAGGAAACGGCTTGCCATCAACAATGATTCGGCTTCGCTGTGCCGCTGGTGCATGGACGGTAGCGACTTTGGGTAATTCGATTTTTTGGCGCTTCAGGCGGACGTTCGGCATCTCAGTTCGGCGCCTTTTCCCGCGGTTTCCCTTTGGCCGGCGCTGGATTTCTACGCCCTTGGTCAAGATGGATGTATGGCGCTGTGGATTTGATGCTCTTGTGATTACCCCGGCGCTTGGTCAGTTCTTCGGCACCTCTTTGGCCAGCATCAACCCGCGACTTATAGTCGTGACTAAGTTCTCTATGGCGGAGGCCGTGCACCCAGACGCGGACCCCTGGATCAAGGTCGCCAGCGGCCTGCGCGGCTTTGCAGCCATTGCGGACAGTATTTGAGATCGTGCGAGGATCGATGGCTTTGCCACGCACTGTCACGAAAACTTCAGGTGGTTCGATAAACCGGCGGCCACTTTGCTTCGTGCGTTCGCGTGCGGCGCGGAGGACATCAGGCCGATCAAATTCGATCCAGTGACGCGTGCGATTCAATAGCTCGGGGTGTACCTCCAAAGGATATTCGCCACCGCCCTTGCTGTCCGGCACGGTGATCATGGTTGTTTGCCCGCTCATCATCAGAGCATCGATTTCATGCTGTGGCGGGATTGTTGATTGCCGTTGAGAAGTGACCCGGGGTTTTCATCGAGAAGTGACCCACCTTGCGATTATGTTTCGGATGTCAGGGGTGGGTCAAGATGGGGTTTTCTCCTTTCGGGTTTTGGGCTGCTGAGCCGAGCTGTTCTTGAA
>NZ_DATKFP010000198.1:0-17118 GCF_035511395.1 Sphingobium sp. | reverse complement strand
GCCAGGGTCTTCTGGCAAAACGGGCCAAGATCCGAGTAATTGAAACGTTCATCAACACAGGAGATGTCGAATGGCTCAGAAGGGCGCAGGCGGTAATCCTGGCGCGATTACCGCCAAGGGCGGAGATGGCGCTCATGGTAGCACCGGCACCGGTCGCGGCGGAGGCAATAACGCCCGAGGCGAGAAATCGGCGTCTCCCAAAAAGGGCGTCGACAAGAAGGATGGCGACGCGGCCAAGTCAGGCTGAGATGCCAATTCGATATCGCGCGCCGTTCTCCGGTGCCGACGTTTTCACCATGCCGCGATCTCTCGCGTGCATGACCCAAGGAGAAGTTGATGCAAAAGATAGCTACACTCGCACTGGCAGGAGCGATGCTCATGTTCCAGACACCCTCGATTGCACAAACGCCGCCTCCTCCTCCTGCCGAAGCCAAGATGCAGGCGGCCGCTTATGTCATGGCGGCGGGCAAGAGCGACCTTTAAGAAATCATTTCCAGCCAAGTTGCGCTCGAGAAGTCGCAGACGCCCGCGATCCGCACATTCTCGCAGATGCTGATCAAACATCACAAGATGACGACGGCAGCGACCATGAAGGCCGCGACGAAGGCCGGAATGACCCCAACGCCTCCCGCGCTCGATGCTGCGACCACAGCTTCCATCTCGGAACTGCAGACAGCGTCAGCGTCTGACTTCGACCGCGTATATCTCGCTCAGCAAATCCCCGCCCACCGGGTTGCGCTCGATCTACACAAGAGCTTTTCAGCCAGCGGGGTGGATATAGCGGCAGGACGCGGCCTGTCGTAGGGCGCATTGCGTTTCAGTTTTTGCCGGCCTTGATAGCGGGCCTCTAAGTGACTGAAAACCCGCCACGAATCCGGCACCGTAGCGCCGGTCTCCGGACCACCGGTATATGTGAAGAAGAGTGGTGCACCAAGCTGGACCCGAACGGTCGTCCGATCGCGATCGCCAATCCGAATATCCCGACCACCTGCTACGTTGTTTGCGATCTGACGCCAAAGCTGAAGCAGTTGCTGCGGGAACGCGACGCGACCATGCTGCCGGATGGCCAGGACTTCTATGGTTACAGCCGGAACTATAACACTTATTATGAGGTCTCGATTACGGAAAAGTGCTGCGTGATGCCCAGCGCCGAAACGGCGCGTTATTCGACAAGCTTAAGCTGATCTAGGGTCAGGACCTGCGCGCCGGGCAAGGTGTCGGCGCGGCGATCTGATGCTCAATAGCCTCGGCATATTGGGCAGCTAGTTCGAAGGGGAGGCGAGGGGCCGCGCGGTCGGGACATGGGCCGCCGCAGGCGCGATCGCCAGCGCCGTTGGACCGCCGCTTGGCGGCTGGCTGGTCGACAGCGTGGGCTGGCGCGCGATTTTCTATATCAACATGCCGGTCGCCGCGGCCGCGATCCTTGTGGCGTGGCGCTATGTGGAGGAAAGCGAGCAGACGAAGGGTAGGCTCGACTGGGCGGGCGCTTTGTTGGTGACAGCAGCGCTCGGCACGCTGACCTGGGCGCTGACCTTGTGGTCGAGCCGCCATGTCGCGTCGCTCGATACCTGGCTTGCCTTGGGCAGCGGCTTGCTTCTCCTCCTCATGTTCCTCATCGTCGAGCGCCGGCTGGGTGATCGGGCGATGATGCCGCTCGCATTGTTCGCTTTGCGACCCTTTGTCGGCCTGACACTGTTGACCTTGCTGCTCTACGGCGCCTTGGGCGGGCTATTAGTGCTGCTGCCCTATCTGCTGATCGTGAGTGGCCAATATACTCCGACCCAGGCGGGGCTGGCGCTCTTGCCCTTCTCGATCGTGATCGGGACGGTGTCGCGCCTGGCTGGGCGCCTCACCGAGAAAATCGGACCGCGCTGGCCCTTGACCATCGGGCCGATCGTCACTGGCGTGAGGTTTGCGCTGATGGTGCGCGCCAATCCCAATGCGAGTTACTGGACCAGCATCCTGCCCGGCATGGCTGTCATTGCGCTCGGCATGGCAGGGGCGGTGGCGCCATTGACGACGGCGGTGCTATCATCGGTGGACGACCGGCATACGGGCACCGCATCGGGGTTCAACAGCGCGATCGCGCGAACCGGCGGGCTGGTCGCGACCGCGATCGCCGGCGCTGTGATCGCGGTGTCACGCGCCGAACTCGCCGGTGCATTTCAGGCCGCGGCTGCCGTGGCGGCCGTTCTGGCTGTGGCGGCCGGCGTGATCGCTTTCCTCACGCTGGAGAAAACCGCTTAGGTCGGCGCGAGCAGGTTCCCCCCCCAGTATCCGGACCCTGGATTTTAGTGGCGCTTATGACCTCTTGAACCTCCCCGGCTTTCGATCCATCTGACCGTCGCACGATCTGCCAGACGAGAGAGACCTGATACCATGACGACCGATACTGTGAGCGCCCCTGAAACCCGTGCGTTCGAAGCCGATGTCTCCAAGCTTCTGCACATGATGGTGCACTCGGTCTATTCAGACAAAGACGTGTTTTTGCGCGAACTCATCTCGAACGCGGCCGATGCGTGCGAGAAGCTGCGTTATGAGGCGATCTCGAACCCGGCGCTGTTTGGTGACGATCCGCAGCCCCGCATCACCCTGACGCTGGACAAGGAAGCCGGCACACTCGTCGTCGCGGACAACGGGGTCGGCATGACCGCCGCCGATATGGGAGAGACCCTGGGCACCATCGCGCGGTCAGGCACCAAGGTGTTCATGGACAAGCTTGCCGCCCACAAGAATGGTGAGGGCCAGCAGCTCATTGGCCAATTCGGTGTAGGCTTCTACTCGGCCTTCATGGTGGCGGGCCAAGTCGATGTCGTGTCGCATCGTGCTGGTACGGACGAGGCGGCGCGCTGGTCGTCCGACGGTCAGGGCACGTACACGATCGCGACGGTCGATGTAGCGGACGCGCCTGCGCGCGGCACACGGGTGACGCTCCAACTACTCGATGACGCCAAAACATACGCCGAGCGCTACACCGTCGAACGGATCGTGAAGGCGCAGTCGGGCCATGTACCGGTGCCCATCTTCATCAAGGAACTGGGCAGCGGGGAGGAAGAGCGCCAAGTCGCGGATGGCGCGGCCCTCTGGACCAAATCCAAGTCCGAGATCGCAGAAGAGGAATATGCTGACTTCTACCGCAGCGTTGCCGGCCAGTTCGACAAGCCCGCGCTGACGCTTCACTATCGTGCTGAGGGTCGTCACGAATATTCGGTCCTGACCTTCGTTCCCGAGACCAAGCCGTTCGATTTGTTCGATCCCGACCGCAAGGGCCGGATCAAGCTCTATGTCCGCCGGGTGTTCATCACCGATGAGGCGGAAATCCTGCCGCGCTATCTGCGCTTCGTGCGCGGCCTCGTGGACTCCGCCGACCTGCCCCTCAATATGTCGCGCGAGATGATCCAGGACAGCTTGGTGCTGTCCGCTATCCAGAAGGGTGTGAGCAAGCGCATCCTGTCTGAACTGGAAAAGCTCGCGACCAACGAGCCCGAGCGATATGTGGCGATCTGGGAGAATTTCGGACCGGTCCTGAAGGAAGGCCTCTACGAGGATTTCGAACGGCGCGAGCAGCTGCTCGGCCTTGCCCGGTTCAAGAGTACTACGTCCGATGGCGCGTGGCGATCCCTCACGGAATATGCGGCGGCCCTCAAGGAAAACCAGACCGCAATCTATTACGCCACGGGCACGGACCTCGAGCGGATCGCCCAGTCGCCGCAGCTCGAAGGTTTCAAGGCGCGCGGCATCGAGGTGTTGTTGCTCCCCGACCAGGTCGACAGCTTCTGGACAACCATGGGTGTCGACTATGAGGGCAAGCCCTTCAAGTCCGTGACCCAGGGCGCTACCGATCTCAGCCTCATTGCGCTCGCCGACGGTGGAGCAGCCTCGGACGCCAAAGCCAGCGACGAAGTCAGCGGCTTCATCGCCTTTGCCAAGGAAACCTTGGCGGGAGAGGTCTCCGACGTTCGTGTCTCCGATCGGCTCACGACCAGCGCCGTCTGCATCGTCGCGTCCGAGAACGCCATGGATCTGCAGCTGGAGAAAATGCTGGCGTCGGCCGGACGCGCGCCCGAACGGGCAAAGCCCATACTCGAGGTGAATGCGGGACATGCCCTCATCGCAAAGCTTGGCGAGGCCCGCGGGAGCGACAAGGAGCGAGCTGACCTCGCATTCCTGCTGCTCGACGAGGCGCGCATCGCAGAGGGAGAGCCGCCTGCCGATCCGCACGCTTTTGCCGAGCGGCTCGAGCGTCTCATGGCCAAGGCATTGAACTAGAGGACGGCAGCGTTGCGCGGGGAGCTTGATATGTGCCCTCCCCAGGCGGGGGCCGGAGAAGCAGGCATCGCTCCAGCAAGGAGCGGAACTTCATCGCCTCGCGAATAGGTCCCGACCAAAATCCCGGCCGCCAGGGCATGTCCGCGTAAAGCATCGACCAGTGCCGTGCGGCCCGGACTTGGATCTAGCGCCGGCGTTTGCGAGAGCGCGAACAGCTGGAAGACATAGTCATGGCTGCCGTGGCCGGTGGGCGGATCTGGCGGTAGCCAGCCTTCGCTCCAGAAACTGTTGCGTCCGACATCGCTGCCATTCGCACGCCCCTTTCCGTCGCGCTGGATCGCGCCTTCCACAAGGCGCTGTTCCGAAGCGGGGATATTCCAGACTATGGCATGAACAAGCGGCTGCCCGGCCGGCGCATAAGGGTCCTCGACGATCAGCGCAAGACTTGCCGTGCCCGCAGGTGGGTCGGACCAGACGAGCGGGGGTGAAACGCCGTTGCCATCTGCCGTAAACCGGACGGGTAGTCGCGCGCCGTTGCCGAAAGCCGGGCTGGCAAGCTCGAGCATCGGCCCGGCTGGCGCGATACCGTTTTGAACGACAACAAGCTTGGCGTGTCCTGCCCGGACTGAACGCAGCATCTTGCCCATCCAGTGGGGAATATGTTCAAGCATGGGCGTACACTCAGATGATGCCCGTGCCGCCATTGGCGCCAAAGATGCTGCCGCTTGTAAAGCTCGTCCCGGCTTCAGCGAGGGTCACATATAGCGATGCGAGTTCGGCTGGCTGCCCGGCCCGGCCCATCGGCGTGTCCTGGCCAAACTCACCCATTTTGCCGGGTAACTGTCCTCCCGCGACCTGCAGCGGCGTCCAAACCGGCCCGGGGGCGACGCCGTTCACGCGAATGCCCTTGGACCCAAGCTGCTTGGCGAGGCCTTTTGTGAAGATCGCGATCGCGGCCTTGGTCGTCGCATAGTCGAGCAATTCCTCGCCTGGGCTGACGCTGTTGACGGACGTCGTGTTGATGATGCTTGAACCGGGCTTCAGCAGCGGGACGGCGGCCTTGCAGATATGAGACATCGCATAGACATTGGTCTTCATCGTGCGATCGAACTGCTCGGCGCTGATCTCCATGATCGATGCCTTGGACTGCTGGTAGGCAGCGTTGTTAACAACGATGTCCAGGCCGCCGAGCGCCTTGTGCGCCTTGGCGACCAGGTCCGTGCAGAAGGCCGCATCTGTGAGATCACCTGGGATCAAAGTGATCTTGCGGTTCTCGGCGCGCAGCAGTTTCGCCAGATCCTGTGCATCGGGCTCCTCGGTCGGATAATAGTTGACCGCAACGTCCGCGCCTTCCCGGGCAAAGGCGATCACGGCTGCGCGACCGATGCCGCTGTCGCCGCCCGTCACCAGCGCCTTGCGACCCGCCAGCCGGCCGCTGCCCTTGTAGCTCGTCTCACCGCTGTCGGGCACCGGCCTCATGTCGCGCTGGAGCGCGGGCCATGGCTGCTTCTGCTCGGGAAACGAGTCGCTTGGATAGGCTGCGGTAGGGTCTTTGAGTGGGACTTCCATAATGCGCTTGTCCTGGGCAAGGGTGGGATCGACGATAAATGCAGCGCCGAGCGCGGCCGCATCCTTGAGCATGTCGCGGCGTGTGTTGTCGTCCATGTCGACAATCCGTCAGAGAGGGTGTTCGCTTCCAACCCCTTCGACTTCGACGCAGTTCCCGCAGATCATGATATGCAGCAACGCTGCGCTACGACGATCGTGTTGATGCTGTTCTTGCTCTACCCTTCGGCGGTCTGCAGATCGGTCAACTCGGACGGGCGCAGCTCATATTGAAGCTGCTCCATGCGGCATTGGCTGGGCGACTTATCGGGACGCCAGCGTATGAGCGCGGTGCCGTGCCGAAAGCGCTCGCCGGTCACTTGGTCGTATCGGACCTCGGCCACCAGTTCAGGCGCCAGTGGATGCCAGGGGCTCTCCTTGCCATCGTTCCATCGGCTGGGACCGCCAGGCGCCTTGCCGGTAAAGCCCGGCTCCGCGACCAGCGCCTCAAGTTTTTGGGTCAGCGCCGCCTTGTCCTCGTCCGCCAGCGCCGAGGTGAAGCCGACATGGTTGAGGAGGCCGGTATCGTCGTATAGGCCAAGCAGCAGAGAGGCGACTTCCGGACCATCTTTGCTCCGCCGGAACCCTCCGACGACGCAATCCGCCGTACGATGCTGCTTCATCTTGCGCATGGCGCGTTCGCCCGGCTGGTACGCTATACCCAACGGCTTGGCGATCACGCCGTCGAGCGCCCCACCGCTGTTTTCAAGCCACGACAACGCCTGGCGTTCATCCCTCGTCGCTGGCGAGAGCAGCAAGGTTGAATTGCCTTCGGCAGCATGGAAGCGCTCGATCGCCGCGCGCCGTTCCTCGAGCGGTGCATCGACCAGGTCTTTACCGCCCAACGCAAGGCAGTCGAACAGCATCAGCTTGGCGGGCGTCTCGACGGACAGGCGAGCAATGCGGCTTTCCGCCGGATGAAGGCGAGCCTGCAGCGCGTCGAAGGACAATATCTCGCCAATGGGGAGGATGAGCTCCCCATCGACGACGAAGTCGCGTTCATGGGTTGCCGCCAGCAAAGCGACGATCTCGGGGAAGTAGCGGGCGAGGCTCTTGCCCGACTTCGACATGATCTCGATCGCGTTGCCTGAGCGCGAAGCGATCGCCCGAAAGCCATCCCATTTGGGCTCAAATTGCCACCCTGATCCTGATGGTAACGCACCCACCAGCTTCGCTTCCATCGGCGGCGTGGCGGCGAGGGGGTGGAACTTGGACAAAGACATTCCCCTCGCCGTACCGTCAGCTTTTCAGATGCGCTTCGACGGCGGAAGCGCTGTTGCCAACCGTATCGACCGCCTTCTGAAGGGCTTCGCGGTCGACCCCAAACTTGGCAGTCCAGTAAGCGACCTCATAATCCTCGCCCATCGCAATCCGCGAACCGTCCGCTGGTGAGCGCAGTGTCTTGTCGTCGGCCATCCTGTCCTCCTCTTCTATTGTCGCTCCTAACGCGCTGTCTTGTCCTGCGTTGCATCGATCTAGTGACTATTTGCGGGATGCGATCGCGCGTTGGAACGGGCGTAACGGCCGCGGGTTGAGGCAGGCATTGGGACAGGAGACGATTATGGCAGCACGACCCTATTGGAGAGGCCAGATCCGGCTGGCTCTGGTTTCGATCCCGGTCGAAATTTACTCGGCTACCAAGAGCGGCGCGACGATCGCCTTCAACCAGATCCATGAGCCGTCGGGCAAGCGCATCAAATATGAGAAGGTCGTGCCCGGCATCGGCCCGGTCGATGTCGAGGACATCGTCAAGGGTTTTGAATATGCCAAGGGCGAGTATGTCCTGCTCGACGAAAAGGAGATCGAAGGCGTGAAGCTTGAGAGCAAGAAGACGCTCGAGCTTACGCAGTTCGTGGACAGTCACGAGATCGACGCCATCTATTTCGAAAAACCCTATTATGTCGTCCCCGCCGACGATCTGGCCGAGGAAGCTTTCATCGTCCTGCGTGAAGCGCTCCGCCGCAGCCATAAGATTGGGCTGGGGCAACTGGCCATGCGCGGCCGCGAATATGTCGTCAGCATCAAGGCCTGCGGTCGTGGCCTTGTCATGGAGACGCTGCGCTATGCTGACGAAGTCAATAAGGCCGCGAGCTATTTTCGCGAGATCGGCGACGCGGATCCCGATGAGGAACTGCTAGATCTCGCCACCACGCTGATCGACAAGAAGACAGGCAAGTTCGATGCGAGCGAGTTCCACGATCGCTATGTTGATGCGCTAAAGGATCTCATCGAACGCAAAAAGAAGGGCAAGACCCTCAACATCGACGACGACAGCGAGGCCGGCTCCGATCCACGCGGGAGTAATGTGGTTGACCTGATGGCGGCCCTCAAAAAGTCGATCGGTCCGGCGAGCGGTGCTGGTGGAGCAAAGACGCCCACCAAGAAACCGGCGGCCAAAGCTGCAGCGAAGCCGGAGAAAAAGCCTGCGGCGAAAGCGCCTGCCAAGGCGCCTGCAAAAAAACGGGCCTGAGGGATGGCCGATCCGGTGCGTTCGTCCAGTAACGACGATGATGATGCCGCCTTTGCAGAAGGCGCCATCACCTTATGGAGCAATCTGCTTGCGCTGATGGGCACTCATCTCCTCGAGGCGGGGACACCGCGCCAGGAAGTGCTCGATATGCTGACGATGCTGCATGAGACCAATGAGGAAACGATCCGTTCGCCTCGCGCGCGCGCGATCGCCGGACGCCACCTCATGTCGGTCTATCGAGTACTCGGCGAAGCCTGACGTCAGTCAGGCGTTCGGCCCGAATCGCCGTCGTTCCGGATCGCGGCGGCACTGGAAGCGCCCCTTGATCTGGTCGTTGAAGAAGGCGCCTGCAGAGGTCGCCTTGCAGAGCGCCTCGAAGATGGCCGCAGGCACGTCATAATAGACATATTTGCCCGTCTGCCGGAACGACACGCTCAAGACGCCCGCATCGTCATCGAAGGCGACACGGTCGATCATTGAGGAGGTTTTGATACGGCAGGCGCGCATATTGGCCCAGCGTCTGGCGGACTCTGCCGTTCCATCCTCTGCGTTCAGGCGAATCCGCTGCGCGCCCAAGCGAGTCCAGCAATGCTTGGAGCCTTAACCAGCCTGTTTTGAACCGTCGTTTCGATTGCGGGTTATGGAGGGATGCCTGAGGAAACCATCGATCAGAAACTGCGTCAGATGGCGGAGCACCGCGGCTTCAAGCTTGTCAAATCCCGAAAGCGCAAAGCCGGCATAGGAGACTTTGGCAAATTTGGGTTGACGCAGGCGGATGGGAAGCCGCTGCTCGGCATGGGTGAGGACGGGCTGACGGCGTCTGCCGAAGATGTCGAAGCCTATCTGCGCAAAGGGTCTTTGAGCACCTGGAAAGCTTCGGCTGAAAGCGTGCCTGCCCGGGCCGCGCTCTCGAAAAGGCGAAAATTGCAGGCGAAGTCAGATGATGATGATGATGATGCGCCCGTCATCCGGCCTCGCGCGAGAAACGCCGCCAACCAAAGTGCTGACGCCAGAAAGGCGGTACCCGAAAACAGAAATGCGCACCCGGCCAAGAAGCGTAAGCCCGCCGAGCGAGCGGGCAAGGCGTCCACAGGCCGCAGGTCCGCGTCACCTAAAGCCGAGCCCAGCGCGCGCGCGGTTGTGGAGCCTCCGCCCACTCAAGTCCCACAGTTGCGCGTTCGCCCGGCGACGTCTGCCGATGCCACGGCGCTTGCAAAGCTGCTGCGGCAACTGGATCATGCTGACATCGCTGAACTCGGCATAGCGCGCAACCTTGAGGCGGTGCGAAAGGCCAAGGGTGGCACGGTGGTCGCCGAATTGGGCACCGTTGTTGGATGTTGCACCTGGGCGGTCGTGCCCACGGTCCAATATGGGCTGATGGGGCGGATCACCATCATCCTGGTCGACGAGGATCACCGCCGCCGCGGCATTGCAACCGCCTTGTTCGAGGCTGCCTCTGCCTCCTTAAGCAAGGCGGGCTGCACCCGGGTGGAAGCAATGAGCGACATCGAAATCAGGAATGCGCATGGGTTCTTCCGGGCTTTGAAATTCGAACAGACGAGCTATCGTTTTGCGCGGGCAATCGAGGTGGGTAGCTGAACGAAATCGCGACGGAACGAGTCCGCAGGCCTGCGGATTGAGGTGGAAAGGGATCGGACCGCATCAGCATGGCCAGCACGCAGACCAAGACGGCAGATGAGAGCCTTGTCAAATACCGGGCGAAACGAGACTTCGCGCGGACCGCCGAACCTTCAGGCGCAAAGCTCCCCAGCGTCGGTAACGGCTTCGTCGTCCAGAAGCATGCGGCAACCCGTCTTCATTATGATTTTCGTCTCGAGCTCGACGGCGTGCTGGTCAGCTGGGCCGTCACGCGAGGGCCCAGCGGCAATCCGGACGACAAGCGCCTCGCCGTGCGCACCGAAGACCATCCTCTCGATTATGCCCGCTTCGAAGGCACGATCCCCAAAGGGGAATATGGCGGCGGGACCGTCATGCTCTGGGACAATGGCACCTGGGAATCGATCCCGGGCAAGGATCCCCGGGAGACGCTGCCGCAAGGCCATCTGCATTTCATCCTGCACGGCCGACGGATGCAAGGTGAATGGATCTTGTTTCGCCTGAAGCCACGAGGGAAAGAAAAAGGCGAGAACTGGATCCTGCGCAAGGTGAACGACGCTTTTGCCGGAGGGTCGGATGACCTGATCGGCACCCATCTGACCAGCGTCGATACCGGACGAACCATGGACGAGATTGCCGCAGGCAGGGCCGCGCCAAAAAAGAAGAAAGCGAGCCCGGCGGCTTCCCCGCCATCGACGTCGTCCGGTACGGCTAAGCCCGTCAAGAAGCCCAAAAAGAAGTCCGGAACGCTGCCCCCGTTTCAACCGGTGCAACTGGCAGCACTTGTCGATCATGTGCCTTCTGGCGATCGGTGGATCCATGAACTCAAATATGATGGCTATCGCACTCTGCTGGCGATCGGCGGGGGGGAAGGGCGGGCCTATACCCGTTCGGGCCTGGACTGGTCGGATCGCTTCGCTGGACTGGTCGGCGATGCCATCACGCTGAATGCCTCTAGCGCCCTTATCGACGGCGAGGCGGTTGTGATCCTCCCCGACGGGCGAACCAGCTTTCAGGCCTTGCAGGCGGCGCTCAAGGGCGACCCCGACAGGATTGACTATGTCGCATTCGACCTGCTTGAGCTTGACGGCGAGAATTTGACCCAGCGCCCATTGCTTGAACGCAAGGAGAAGTTGGCCGCGCTGATCGGTGAGGGCAGGGGCCATCTGCGCTACTCCGATCATATCGTCGGACGCGGGGAGGAGCTTTTCAAAAGGTTCTGCGGCGCGGGCCTCGAGGGCGTCATATCGAAACGGATCGATGCACGCTATTCAGGCTCGAGGTCCGGATCATGGGTGAAGACCAAATGCATCCGGCGACAGGAGTTCGTGATCCTGGGCT
This sequence comes from Sphingobium sp., assembly GCF_035511395.1. Classification (GTDB taxonomy): domain Bacteria; phylum Pseudomonadota; class Alphaproteobacteria; order Sphingomonadales; family Sphingomonadaceae; genus Sphingobium. Next base: position 5,816 of record NZ_DATKFP010000198.1, on the reverse strand, counting down.
GGACGCCTTCGGACAAGCAGCGCGGCTTTCGCGCGTTGCTGCTCGGGGTGAACGAGAAGGGCAAGCTGCGCTTTGCCGGCAAGGTCGGTACGGGCTTTACCGGCGACGAGATCGAACGGCTGATGAAGTTGATGGCGCCGCTCGAACAAAAGACAGCGACAGTAGAGGCGCCGCGCGCCGCCGTGCGTGGGGCTCATTGGATCAAGCCTAAGCTGGTCGCCGAGGTCGCCTATATCGAGTTCACTGACGAAGGCGTGTTGCGGCACTCGAGCTATCTGGGCTTACGCGAGGACAAGAAGCCTGAAGCTGTGGTGCTTGAAGTCGAGACACCGGTTGCTGCTGCCGAAAAGCCTGCCGCCACCAGCGGCGTCAAGATCAGCAATAGGGATCGCGTGATCTTCCCCGAGGGCAAGCTCACCAAAGGGGAACTGGCCGTCTATTATGAGGCGGTAGCCGAGATCATGCTGCCATGGGCGGGAAGCCGCCCTATCAGCCTGGTGCGCTGCCCCCAGGGCCGCGACAAGAAATGCTTTTTCCAGAAGCATGATGCCGGAAGTTTCGGCGACGCCGTCAAGCAGGTCGGGATCCTCGAGAAGGACGGACATCAGGAGCCTTACCTGTTCGTCGATACGCCCGCCGGACTCCTCACCTGCGTCCAGATGGGCACCATCGAGTTTCACGGCTGGGGCGCTCGTATCGAAGATGTCGAGAAGGCCGATCGGCTGGTGTTCGACCTCGATCCTGACGAGGGTCTTGACTTCAAGGACGTCGTCTCCGCCGCTTTGCACCTTCAGGACGTCTTGGGACAGATGGGGCTCGTCACCTTTCCGATGGTAACCGGCGGTAAGGGCGTGCATGTGATCGCGCCGCTGACGCCGACGGCGGAATGGCCGCAGGTCAAGGATTTCGCGCATCGCTTTGCAATGGCCCTGGCGCAGGCCGATCCCGACAGATTTACCGCTGCGCTCGCGAAGGCCAAGCGAACCGGCAAGATATTCATCGACTATCTGCGCAATCAGCGCGGGGCGACAGCCGTCATGCCATACAGCGCCCGCTCCCGGCCCTTTGCGCCGATTGCGGTGCCACTGACATGGGAAGAGTTGCGCGACCTCGACAGCCCCCATCATTGGCATATCGGCGACGCGCCCGAGATGCGCAAGCGCGCGGCATCGAAGGACCTGGCGCATTGGGGGCGGGCTGATCAGATACTGCCCGATCTCTGAGGTCTGCCGTGAAGATCGCCACCTATAATGTGAACGGGGTCAATGGCCGCTTGCCGGTGCTGCTGCGCTGGCTTGAAGAATCCGAGTCGGATATTGTCGTTCTCCAGGAATTGAAGGCGCCGCAGGAAAAATTCCCGCAAAGCGCTATCCGGGATCTGGGCTACCAGTCGATCTGGCATGGCCAGAAGAGCTGGAACGGCGTCGCTATCCTGAGCCGCGTCGGCGAAATTCATGAAACCCGGCGCGGCCTCCCCGGCGACCCGGATGCTGCGCAGAGCCGCTATATCGAAGCGGCGGTCAACGGTATCCTTATAGGCGGTCTCTACCTCCCCAACGGCAACCCAAGACCCGGCCCCAAGTTCGAATACAAGCTCGCCTGGTTCGACCGGTTGATAGATCATGCGCGCGGTCTGCTTGAGTCCGGCTTGCCTGTCATACTGGCGGGCGATTTCAACGTCATGCCCACCGAGCGCGACGTGTACAAGCCGGAACGCTGGCTTGACGACGCGCTCTTCGCTCCGGAGGTACGCGACGCCTTTTTCCGGCTGACTGCACAGGGCTGGACCGATGCGTTGCGAACTATCCATCCCGACGAGGTGATCTACACATTCTGGGATTATTTCCGTAACGCCTATACCCGCAATGCGGGTCTTCGGATCGACCACCTCCTGCTCAGCCCGGCGCTTGTTGATCGGCTGACGGACGCACAGGTGGATAGCGATGTTCGCGGTTGGGAGAAGACCAGCGATCATGCACCGGTCTGGATAAGGCTCACGGATGTTCCGGCGCAGCGACGGCGCCAGGCTAAGGGTTCAAACCAGGCGCCGTAGAGCGTGCTCGCGACCATGAAACATCATAATCGGATGCCCCATCAGACCGCATTCACATCATGCAAACGGGACGAACCGCGCGGAGCAGGATCGATGTGGACATATGCTCGCTTGGAGCAAGGCGCTTCAGGCCTGCGTTTCAATTCCGGTCAAAGCAGCTTTGACGGCCTCGATATGGGTATCGTCCTGCAGGTCTACGGACACCAGGATCTGCCCGGCGAGCGGAGCATCGTCTCTGGCTGCCTGACCAACTGTGCTTGCGTCCGCGCCGCTAACGGCCGTTCCGGCGCTATTGTCCGGGCCTTCTGCGGAAATGAAGATGTCGGTTCGCTCAATACCCATTTCTTGCACCAGATGTTCAATCGCGAGATCGGCCTGGCTCCTGCTTTGGAAAGTGCCTGTCAGTGTCGTGCTCATGATCGCTGTCCTTGTTTGTCGGGGTGAGAATCGGCGCGATCGGCTTCGGGATAATCCTCTGGCTTGACCGTGCCAACAGAAGGACGGTCTTCCACGTCCTCCTGGGGATTGCCACCGCGCGTGCGGGGATCGAGATCGTCGATGTTGGGTTGTACATCGCCCGCAGGCCCGCGCCGGGGAAGCTCTTTGGATTGTCCGTTATCCGGATCGAGACCGTTTTCGTTTCCAGGCATGATCTTGGCCTCCGCGCCGATGGTGGACTTGAAACGTTCAGTCCGCTTCGGTGCATCAAATCCCCGAAAGCCATCAAGTTTCAGGTCATTTGCCAAAGTTGATCCAAGTGATGCAAAAATTTCGGAGCGATTCCTTCGCGGATGCATTCTCGCCCCCATGCTGCCATCGATTGCATTCGTCGGGGCCGGCCCGACCACAATTTATACGCTGCATGCGCTGCTGGAACAGGCGCGAACACCATTCGACCTGACTATCTTCGAGCGCCAAGGCAGCGTGGGAAAAGGCACGCCCTATCGTCCCGGGTGGAACGATCCAGCAATGCTCTCCAACATCGCGAGTGGCGAAATCCCGCCGCTCGAAGAATCGCTGTTCGACTGGCTTAGCCGCCAGCCGCCGGAGCGTCTGGGAAAACTGCGTATTGCGCCGGCAGACATCGACGAACGGACTTTCTATCCGCGGGTGGCTCTGGGTGAATATTTCTACGATCAGTTTCGGCTGCTTCTCGCGCGGGCCGAGCAGGCGGGCGCGACCGTGACCGTACGTACCCATAGTTTGGTCACAGACGCGGTCGCAGGCGCTGACGGAATGAGGTTGATCTTCAAAAACCGTCGCGGGGAGCTGGTCGAAGAGACGTTTGACCATGTGGTCCTCGCCACCGGGCATCAGTGGCCGGCCGAGCCCGAGGTGCGGCCGGGGTATTTCCTCAGTCCCTGGCCCGCCTCGGCCCTGGCGCAGGTACCAGCGTGCAGCATCGGGATCCGTGGTTCGTCCCTTAGCGCAATCGACGCGGCGGTCGCATTGGCGGTGACCCATGGCGCGTTCGTCGAAGACGCCGCAGGAGGCCTTTCCTACGACGCGTCGCCCGGTGCGGACGCATTTCACATGACGATGCTGTCGCGCAAGGGTCTGCTGCCCGAAGCGGACTTCTATTTTCCAATTCCCTACGAACCTCTGTCCTTCTGCACCGCCGAGGCGGTCGAGGCGCTGGTAAGCGCGGAGGTGGACGATCTGCTGGACCGGTCATTCAGCCTGTTCAAAAAGGAGCTTGCTGCCGCCGATCCCGACTATGCCCGAGCTGTGGCGCTTGAAGATGCTGATATGGAGACATTCTGCGACCGGTATTTCGCGCAGCGGATCGAGAGCGATCCGTTTGCCTGGGCGAAGCTGAACCTTGCGGAAGCCGAACGCAATTATGCGCGGCATCATACCGTGGCCTGGCGCTATGCGATCCTTCGGATGCACGAGGTGATAGAATTGCTCGTTCCACATCTCAACGACGAGGATTTCGAACGTTTCTCCAGGCTCTTGAAGCCGGTGTTTGTCGACGATTATGCGACGGTGCCGCACGAATCGATCAGACGCATGCTGGCACTGCATGAAGCAGGCAAACTGGACGTAAGGGCGGTGGGTGAAGACTACCGGATCGACAGCCACAAACCGCAAGCCGGCGCGGTCCTCGATGTAGGTGCTGAAACGATACATTTCCCTGTCTTTATCGAAGCGACAGGCCAGCGCGCCCTGGCGGCGAAGGACTTCCCTTTCCCCTCCCTGCGCGAGCAGGGGATCGTGAGGGACGTGCCCCAGACCGGGAAAAGCGGACCAAGGCGTGGCATCGTGATCGATGACGAGTTCCATCCGGTGTCTCCCGACATTCCGGCAGATCAGCTTTTCTGTCTCAGCCTGCCCTTTCTTATGGGAAGACATCCTTTCGTCCAGGGCATCACCAGTGCGCACGCAATGGGTCAGGTGGTGGGAGGTGAACTTGCAGCCGCGATAGGTGCATGTCGCGCAAGGAACCCTTCGCTTCGTAGCGCGGAGCAGGGACTGGCGCTTTCGTGAAGCTCTTTGCCCTTTATGTCGGCGGCGAATTTCCTGGCGCCAACATAGAGGTTCATGACGTGCGCTTCGTGGTCGCGAACGCAATCGAAGAGACTTACGGCGAACTCAGGCGACAGTGGTGGGGGATCCCAAAAAGCCTCCATATCGACTGCTGGACCGAGGTCAGCCATGCCGACGGCTATGATGTTACGCTACGGCCAGAGCCTTTTGCGGGGCCGGAGAAGCTCTACTTCGTGAATTTGGGGGGCTATCAGGCGGGAGAGTTTGCCGAAAGCCATCGCAATATGTTCGTTGTGGCCGACAGCGAAGCGAAGGCGAAAACGAGAGCGATGAAAACGATCAGGGATTGGAGCGATCCACATCGCGACGATCTCTACGAAGCGGAACTGGCCTTCTGTCTAAGCGAAAGGACCCTCGCCGAGCGCGTTTACGTTCATCTTACGCCTGGCGACGGCGCCCAAACGTCAAATTTCGTCTGCCAGTATATTCCGATCAGAAAGAATAGCTGATCCAACTAGGCGCGCTCACGAATTCCATCTTCGTTCTCGTCTGACATCACGCCTCCATCGCCGCGGCCTCGCAGCGCGGAATGAATGCACAGATCCTACGAAAAGATGCGTCCGGTGATGTGCATCGATGCGAGTGGCCAGACCGGATTATGGGGGGGCTATCGCGCAGATTACAGCGTGATCGCTCTAAGCCGTGCCGGTCGCTCTTTCGGCAATCGCCCGGACAGAACCGACAGCGCGTTCAATTAGATTTCGTACTGGCGGGAAAAAGATCAACCCTCTCGGCATCGGGCATTATGGTGTCTATGAGCAGGGAGCGGTGGCAGCCGCCCGGCTCGCGCTCGAAACACAGGAGAGCGGTAGGCCTGTCTTGCGCCATTTCGATCAGTTGTGCGCCCTGGACGATGGCCTCTGGCAGGTCGAGCTGTCCGGCATAAACCGCGGCGAGGCGGGCATGATTGCCCTTGCGCGCGGCCTCGCGACCTTCGGGCGGGGTTCCCAGCGCCTTGAAACCTACATAGTCGATCCCTGCCTCCTTGAGACCTGCAGCAAGAATATTCTTGGAGAAGCCGGGCCTGCGCGAGAGCGGAACGGCACGCACGTCTGCCAGCAACGTCACGCCGGCCTCTTTCAACGCCGCAATCAGTTCAGCCTGGGTCGCGCCCTCATATCCGATGGTGAATATCTGCATGGCGCTGAGATAGGGACATCGCCGTTGAATTGCACGATCCGGCGCTGCCGATCTCAGCAAATAGGTGGGCGGT
>NZ_DATKFP010000197.1:0-5289 GCF_035511395.1 Sphingobium sp. | reverse complement strand
CGGCCACGGTCAACGTCTTCAACATGGCGACAGCTATGCCATGGCCTTTTAAAGCGCTCCACTATTCTCGTTTTCTCGGCAATGACATGTTTGATTCTCGGGTTGCCCCGTTTGCTCGAGGCATTCTTTCACCGGCTCTTTTTTGACGTTCATGTTGCCCAAGCTATGCGATACGACTTCCGCTAAGATCCTACCCAAGAAACCCACCTGCGACGAGACAAGGTCTCACGACCGCTTCCACAATTCATTCCGCTCCTTCGCCCGCCACCTGCAGATCAGCGGTGGAAGTCTCGTCGAGCGGTCCGCCTGCCTCTTAAATAGGCACTCTCGCGCGAAGCTACCTGCTTGCTGCAAATCCCTCCAACCGCTGAGCAAAGAGGCGATCGACTGCCGGCATGCCGGGCACATCAGCCCTGCCTACAAAGATGGCATTCTTGCCCGCCTTTTTGGCCCGATACATGGCCTGGTCGGCCGCATGAAGCAATTCGGTGATGTCGCGCGGTGCCTCGGGCGGGATCAGCAGCGCGCCCATGCTACATGTGACCGGATAGGGTATGCCCCCCAGGACAGCCGAGAGACGGGCATGAATCTCAAGGGCAAAATCGTGGCCTTCTCCCACCGAGGGCACACGCACCAGCAACGCGAACTCATCATCGCCTCCAATACGACCGATCAGGTCTTCCCGACGCATGATCGTGGATGCCCCCTTCGCAAAGCTACGTAGCACTTCATCACCGATCAGATGACCCTGGCGGCTGTTCACCGCCTTGAAATCGTCAAGGTCGAGGATGACTAACAGGAGCGTCTGGCCCGCATGTCCCGCATCTTCGATCGCCTTAGCGCAGCGTTGGTGAAAGACTTCCTTGTTGAGCGCGCCCGTCATGCGATCCTGGTGGGCGTGGAACAGCTCGCGGTCATAAGAGCGGCGAAAACTCGTGATGATGGCGGCGATGAACAGATAGGTTATGACCCGGAATGCCACGCGCACAGTCATGACAGGACCGGACAGGCCGGGCGTTCCATCGAAATAGACCAGCGTCGCCATCAAGGCGGCGATCAGTGCCACGAAATAGCCCGCCCGCTCGCCCAGCTTCCAAGCCGCCGCGCAAATGATGGGAATATATAGCGGTACGATGCCCAGCTCGGGGCGTTGCCTGTCGGTCACCGTCAACGCTGCCATGGCGATCAGGATCATCCACCAGGTTCCCTCCCTCGAGAGGGTCTCCAGGCGGTTGGCCAACCGGCCGACGGGCAAGTGACTGTTCATGCGCTTTTCGCCCTATGGCAACTTCCGTTCGGGTTCGCGACCGTCCCAGTCCGTGGGAGGTGCTGGCCGGTCGGGATCCGATGCGAGCTCTAAGATGCGTCGTCCCGCGATCCAGATTTCCTGACCTTGCCAATACACCCAGATGCGCAACGCCTTCGCCGGTCGATCCGGGTCAGCGGCATATTCCAGAGCTGAATTGAGCGTTAAGCCCGCGATTGCCGGCTGGTATTCATCCTCTCCCCGTCGCTTGACGGCGATCATCGCTGGCGCCTTCCATGGAATTGGCTTCTGCATTATCAACTTCCTTGCGAAATTCTGTCTTGTTCGGCGCACCTTGGTCGAGCCTCGCAACATTTGCGGCGTCCGCCTGACTAGGCATAGGACGACCGAAGAAATAGCCTTGCACCTCCATGCAACCCTCGTTGCGGAGACAATCCAGTTGTTCCAGCGTTTCAACGCCTTCGGCGACCGTGGTAACGCCCAGCCGCTTACCGAGTTCCGCCACGGCCCGGACCACCGCGGCGCAGTCGGGGCGACTGACGGCATCCTTCACAAATGATCCATCGATCTTGATCTTGTCGAAGGGGAATGCGCGCAAATGTGCCAGCGAGGAATAGCCGGTACCGAAATCATCGAGCGCCACGCGTACGCCCAGCGCCCGTATCCGGCGCAAATCCCCGATCACGTCATGTTCGTCATCCAGGAGGGCTGTCTCGGTCACCTCGATTTCGAGCCGGTTCGGGGAAAGGCCGCTTTTGACCAGGGCTGCCAGCACGTCGTCGGGCAACGTTCCCTTGCCGAGTTGCGTGGCCGATATGTTGACAGCGATCCTTTCGCGGTCCGTCCAGGTGGCCGCCTCACGGCACGCCGTTTCCAACACGAAGGAGCCCAGGGCATCGGCCAGCCCGGATTGCTCCGCGACCGGCACAAATTCGGCGGGCGCAATCCAACCCCGGCTTGGATGATACCAACGCACGAGCGCCTCGCGCGCCGTAACCTCGCCGGTCTCGATGGAGACGATCGGCTGATAAAAAAGGAACATGCCCTCCCGGGTGCGCAGGGCTTCGCGGAGCTTCGCTTCCAGTAGCACGCGCTCCTGGATACGGCCTTCCATTTCCGGCGTGAACAGCCGCGCATTGCCCTTGCCAGCTTCCTTCGCGGCATAGAGAGCGATATCCGATCGGGCGAGAAGGACTTGCGCGGTCTCGCCATGGATGGGCGCAAGCGCCACGCCGATCGACGCGCCAATAGCGATATTGCCGTGTCCAAAGTCATAGTTGACGCTTAGAGCCTCGATGATCCGCGCCGCATGGGCCTGTGCTTCTTCTGCATTGCCGTGCGGCAGGAGCACGGCAAATTCGTCTCCGCCAAGGCGGCTGACGAGCATCGCCGGCGCACTGCAGACCGCCCGCAACCGCTTCGCCACTTCGGCGAGCAGCATGTCGCCGACGCCATGCCCGCGCGTATCGTTCACCAACTTGAAGCCATCGAGGTCGATGTACAGCAAGCCGGCCAAGTTGCCGGGGGTCGCCAGACGCCGTTCCAGCTCATCATTGAAGCTCGTGCGATTAGGCAAGCCCGTCAGCGTGTCATAATGCGCGAGCTGCCGAATGCGATTCTCCGCCTCGACCTCCTTCGTGACCAGCGCCCAGGTCAACATGGGGCCTATATAATCGCCATCACTGGTGGTGACGGCCGTTATCTTGAGGTCGAGCACTTCGGGACCCAACTGAATGCGGGCACTATAAGGAAGGTTCGCGGGATCAGACAGTATCCGGCGCTGATGCGCCGGGTGCCGGTGGAAGACGTCGATCGACATGCCCACAAGATTGTCGGCCTTGATCGTCAGAAGATGCTCGATCTGCTTGATAAGCAGCTTGGACGGTTCGTTGGCATAAGTGATCGCGAAGCTGCTAGGGTCGACCGTCATGACGGCGACCGGCATGTCGTCGATCATGCGGAGCAGGCGCCCCTTCTCATCCCATTTTTCCAGCTCGATCTGCCGCTTGATGCTTTGGGTAAAATATCGACCGAACCTGCGGGTATTATCGATCGCTATGCCGATCGTAACAAAGAAAATGACGGCCAGCCCCAGAGTGCCGGAGGTCGAGCGGCTCACGACGAGGGCAACAATCCAGACCGGAATGTTTGCAGCCGTAAAGGCGACCGTGGAGGTAAAAACGGTCGCCTGAACCAGCGCCCCGCCCCACATTGTGCTGATGATCACCATCAGCATGAAAGCCCTGGTATAGCCGTCACTGTGCAGCACGATCCATGTCGGACCGACCGCCATCGTCGCTGCGACCAGCCCGGTCGCCACCATCAGACGCTTTTCAGTCGAAAGTAGCGCAGGTTCGACGGGTCGCCTTGCCGTGCGCCATGCCAGATAGCTGCGCGCCATACAGGTCACCGCTACGATCGGCCCCCAGATCGCGAACAACATCCCCCATTCGGCGAAGAGAAGATATGCCGAAATGGAGATGACGATGAGATACCCCAGAAGCGCTTTGGGGACGTTCGATTCATCGCATGAATCTGATAGCCACGCAGTAACGCGTCGCCGTCGACCTTTGATATTTCGGTCCCCTGACGATCGGCGATATATCTGCTGACAGCCTTAAGCATCTGCCTGTCGCTCCTATGGCTTTCCAGTTCAGAAGTGGAAGGACACGCCGCCGCTCAATGGGGTCGGTTCCGGCTGAGGGCGGAATGACACCCTAAGCGCCGGCGTCCTTGGGCCAAAGGTACTCGCCAGTGAGGAGGATGTGTGCCCATCCGAGCGGCGAAATATGGGCGAGAAGATGGTCGGGGGTATCGAGCCCTTCGCGGCGCCGGGCCTCAACGGCATGGCCAAGGTGCAGGGTGTTCCAGTAGACGATGATGGCGGTGAGCAGGTTGAGGCCGGCGATCCGGTAATGCTGACCCTCCGTCGTGCGGTCGCGGATTTCGCCCTGACGGCCGATGCGCAGGGCATTTTTCAGCGCATGATGTGCCTCGCCTTTGTTGAGGCCGACCTGTGCACGGCGCTGCATGCCGACGTCGAGTATCCATTCGATGATGAACAGCGTCCGCTCGATCCGGCCCACCTCGCGCAGCGCGGAGGCAAGATCGTTCTGGCGCGGATAGGAGGCGAGCTTGCGCAAGATGCTGCTCGGCGCGACCTGTCCAGCGCTCATGGTGGCGGCGCAGCGGAACAGATCGGGCCAGTTGGAAACGATCAGCGCCTCACGCGCCTTGCCGCCCACCAGCGGGCGCAATTCGCTCGGCGTCGCGGCAGGGTCGAACACGTACAGTCGTTTGGATGGGAGGTCGCGGATGCGCAGTACAAGGCGGCAGCCGAGCATCGCGCTGATCCCGAACAGATGATCGGTGAACCCGCCAGTGTCGGCGTACTGCTCTTCGATCCGTCGCCCTGCCTCATTCATCGTCAGCCCGTCGAGTAGATAAGGTGCTTCGCTGACCGTGGCTGGAATGGTCCGCGATGCAAACGGCGCGAAGCGGTCGTTGACGTGGGTATAGGCCTTGATGCCGGGATCGTTGCCGTAGCGGGCGTTGATCGTATTCATCGCTTCGCCCTGCCGTGCGGCGGGGAAGAACTGGCCATCGGCCGATGCGGATCTGCCCATACCCCAGACCTGGGCCATCGGCAGCGCCCCTTGCGCCGCGACCACGTTGGCCAGCGCCTGGTCGATCGCCTCGCTTTCGACGTGCCAGCGAGCGAGACGGGAGAGTTGCCAATAGTCGTGAGTGTTGGAAGCCTCTGCCATCTTACGCAGACCCAAATTCAGGCCCTCGGCAAGCAGGACGTTGAGCAGGCCGATTCGGTCGCCGCATGGCACGCCGGTGCGCAGATGCGTGAAGGCATCAGTGAAACCCAGCGCGGTATCGACTTCGAGCAGCAGATCGGTGATGCGGACGGGCGGCAGCCGGCGATACAGATCAAGCACCAGATCCTCGATCCCATCCGGCGCGTCAGCGGTGAGCCGATCAATGCGCAGCGTGCCGTCCTCGATGCTGCCTTT
>NZ_DATKFP010000196.1:0-19014 GCF_035511395.1 Sphingobium sp. | reverse complement strand
CGCGTCGTAGAAAGCGATGTCCGACCGGCTCCTGGCCAAGAGTTGGGCGCCAGCAACAGCGGCGTATATGCCTCGTGCTCTGTACTCGCTTTGTTCGGCCGGACTGATGGACGCAGCCAAGAGTTGCTTGGCGATCCAGGCTATGTTGACGTCGGCAAACAGCTGAACTTCCACCGCGATGGCTTGGGGCAGGTCGGCATATTCTGCGGCCATGAAGCTGCAGAGACACATCCGGTTGTCGTTCTGGAGCGCCGCGCGGAACGCGTCGGGATAACGGCGCAGACATTCGATCGGGTCCGGCATCTCATCTGACAGTACTTCCAGAGCGACGGTCGCCTCCTCCCGGTAACGCCGCGCCACCGCCGCACCAAGGTCGGCCTTGCTCGGGAAATGATAGTGGATGCTGGCAGACTTGATGCCGACGTCCGTCGCCAGATCGCGGAAGTTAAGACCGCCATAGCCATGCGCCTGCGCGGCTCTGCGCGCAGCAGCCAGGATCAGTTCCTTGGTGTTCGCGCTCATTTCGTCATCCTTGGGCCATCACACCTACCAAATGGCAGATAGACGTTGACGCCCGTATGGTCAAAGCTCTACGTCTCTATCAACTGCCAGATAGATAGGACGTGCCATGAAGATATACGACGCCGCCATGGGTCCCTATCCCGCACGCGTCCGCATTGCGCTGGCGGAAAAGAATATGCAGTCCCAGGTCGAGTTCGTGCCGGTCGATCTGCTGAAAGGCGAACATAAGACGCCCGAATTCCGGGCGCTCAACTATTCGGGCACCTTGCCTGTGCTCGAACTTGATGATGGCACGCTTATCGCCGAATGCACCGCCATCACCCAATATCTCGACATGCTCGACGGCAGGCCCACGCTCATCGGCAGCACGCCGCGAGAGCAGGGCTTGATCCACATGATGAGCAAGCGGGCCGAACTTGAAGTGCTCGACGCCATCAGCGTATATTTCCACCACGCGACGCCGGGCCTCGGACCTCATGTGGAGCTATACCAGAATCCGGAGTGGGGGTTGTACCAGCGCGACAAGGCGCTGCGCGGCATGCGCTACTTCGACGGCATCTTGCAGGATCAGCCGTTCGTCGTCTGCGAAGCCTTTTCTATGGCCGATATCACGCTCATCGGCGCTCTGATTTTCATGGGATATCTGGACGTAGACGTTCCGGCGGAATGTGAGGCGCTGCCGGCATGGTATGCGCGCATGCAGGAGCGCCCGAGCGTGAAAAACCGGATCACGATGTCAGACTTGACAGTGCTCGCGTCATGAGAAATTAATAGATAGTTGAAAGATCGGAACATATCGAACGCCGCTGTCATAGTGGAAGTGCTACTGCATTAAGGCAAGGCCGGTTCACTATCGACATCGGCCACAATTGGCAGCAATATTCAGACCGCCGGTCCCGACGAGCGCACGATGGCGCGCTCGTTTTATTCAAGAAGCGTTAGACTGGCAGACCATCCTGATGTTCGCCTCCGCCTTCGTCGGGGAGGGGCACATTCGTGCGGGCCTGTGGCCAAATATGACCGCGATACGCGGCCCAAAGGCAGATGGCCGCCGCCGCGATCTGGCTCAGCGCGACGATCACCGAGAGAATGCGAAGGTCAGCGCCGAATTGGGCGACTGCGAGCCATCCGATGCCTGCGGCGATGGTGAGGCGCATCGTACCGGCAAAGGTCGTCCAGCCGGGCTGACCCGATCCCTGCGAGACGAAGCTGAGTATGAAGGCCGCCGCCATGGCCGGATAGGATAGTCCCGCAACGCGCAGATAAATCGAACCATGCTGCAACACGGAGCGATCATCGCTGAAGACGCTGAGCCACAGCATCGGATGCACCGTGACGATCAGGCCCACGCATCCGGTAAAGCACGCTCCCAAGATCGTCCCGATCGCGGCAATGCGCTTTGCGCGGGCGATCCGGCCGGCACCGATGCAGGTTCCAATCATGGTCAGCATCGCGCTCCCCAAACCGAACAGTACGGGGATGAACAAATAGTCGAGCCGCGCGCCGATGCCGTAGCCGCCGATCGCAGCCTCCCCGAAGCGACCGACGATTCCGGTGACGATGATGACGGCGAGGTTGATCTGGATCACCGCCACTGAGGAGATCAGCCCGACCCCCAGAACGTCCCGGAACAGAGTCCGGCGGAGCGGGACCACGTTCAGCGTCAGTCCGGCACGTCCGGTGCACAGATAGCGCAACAGGATGAAGCTGGCTGCGCTGTAGTAGATCGTGACCGCAAGGCCGGCACCGGCGATCCCAAGCCCCACCAGTGGCCCTGCACCGAAGATCAGAAGTGGCGACAGGGGAATGAGGGTGACGACGCCCAGAAGTGATATGAGGGCGGGCGCCTTGACATTGCCGGCGCCGCGCAGCGCGGCCGAGCACAGATTTACGATCCAGATCGGAACGGCACTCAATGAAAGCCAGCGTGAATAGGTGACCGCCTGCGCGAGCGCACCGCCCCGGGCGGCGAGCGCTTCGAACAGGCGTGGACCCAGCAGCCAGATGCCGGCCATGAACAACAGGCCCATGACGATGCCGAGCACGATCGCGTGGAGCACATGGTCGTCCGCATCGTCATGTCGGTCACCGCCGATCGACCGCGCTACCGCCGAGGCGACCCCGCCGCCAAGCCCTCCGGCCGACATCATCGTCATCAGCATCCAGACAGGAAATACGACAGACACGCCGACCAGGGCATGGGTGCCGAGCCGGGAGACATAAAAAGTCTCCACAATTCCGACCAACGTCTGCGCGACGAGGACCGCGATGGTCGGGAGCGCCAGGCGTAGCAAGACCCTCAGCACAGGACCCTCGAGAATGGCGAGGCGGGTCGCCGTCTTGCGATCATTCCCAGCCGGAGCCTGTTCTACCTTTCGTCGTTCCTGCGTGGTAGCGCTCATATGGCGATCCCCTTCGATCCTATCTCAGGACTTGAGCCCGAACGTGGACCTGACGCCCTTGTCGACCGAAGCGGCCGGGGCGAAGCGGCGCAGGATGCTGAGCAGCTTCGCACTTCGATCGGCAGTGTGACGCATTCGATATTTGCCGCCGATCGCCGAGAGAATTCGATCGGCCACGGCCGTAGGCCTAGTGCCCGCGGAAACCTGCTTCTGCAAAGCCACCGTGGCTTGGGTCAGTGCAGCTATATAGTCGGGGATGATGGTCTCGACCCGCGTGGCGTTGCTGTCGAGCCTGGTGCTGGTGAAGCCGGGCTCCACCAGCATCACGCGTATGCCAAACCCGCGAACCTCGTGATCAAGCGATTCCGACAGGCCTTCAAGGGCGTGCTTGCTACTCGCATAGAGACCCATGAACGGTGCCGGCAGAAAGCCCAGCACCGAGCTTATATTGACAATGAGACCGGACTTTTGCCGGCGCATCCCGGGCAACACGGCCCGCATGACGCGCAGGACACCAAAGAGATTGGTATCGAACAGTGCCTGCGCTTCCGTGTCGCTCGCCGCCTCTACCGGCCCGATCAGTGAGACACCGGCATTGTTTATGACGATATCGATCCGCCCGGCTTTCTCGAACACCTGACCGACGGCTTGACGGACTTGTTCATCGTTACGTACGTCGAGTTCGACAAATTCGACGCCCGGCAAGAGATCGACCTTAGCCGGGGTACGAACCCCTCCAAAGACGCGGTAACCTGCCTGGGCAAGAGCAATCGCGGTCGCCTCTCCAATGCCGGAGGAAACGCCGGTAATAAGCACTGTCTTCGTCATGGCTATCTCCGGTTTTGAGCGGAAACCAAGGTGATCCCGAGGTTTGGAAATACGCGACTTGCGGGGCGCATTTCCGGTTTGAGGCTGGTCCGGCGTTGGCGAGACCAGGTTGCTCAGGCCTGCATCGCCCATCCCGCGCTATCCATCGCCGCCTGCCGGAGAGCTTCCGAACGGGTCGGGTGGGGATGGATCGTACGTGCAACATCTTCAGCGGTCGCTGCGAACGTCAGAGCCATCCGTGCCTCGGCGATCATTTCTCCCACCTGAGGGCCAACCATGTGGATGCCGAGGATGCGATCGCTGGCCGTATCGACCAGCATCTTCACTAGCCCATCTGTCTCGTGATTAATGCGCGCGCGGCTGTTCGCCATGAACTGAAAGCGCCCGACCCTGAAGTCGATCCCCGCAGCGGTGAGCTCTTCCTCGCTGGCGCCGATGGCTGCCAGTTCGGGACGCGTGTAGACGACGACCGGAATGTCACTGTCATCGCTGACAGAAACCTTGCCCGCAATGATCTCGATGCACTCTATCGCCTCTTCCTCAGCCTTGTGCGCTAGCATGGCGCCGTGCGTAACGTCACCAATTACCCAGACGCCAGGCGCCGACGTGCGGTAGTGGCCATCGTGCGGTATCGCGCCACGCGCATCGGGCACGATGCCGACCACCTCAAGGCCCAGGCCGTCGGTGAAGGCTCGGCGCCCGACTGCGACCAGCACCTTGTCCGCCATCAGTTTCTCGGCCTCTACACCGGAGTCCGCTTCGATCGTGACGACCGCTGCTCCATCGGATGGCGTGGCGGAGGCCACGCGCACGCCAAGCCGGATATTCAGCCCCTGTTTGCGCAGCGAGCGTTCCAGCGTTCTGGCAATTTCGCGATCTGTTCCCGGCAGGATCGTATCGGCATATTCCAGCACGGTCACTTCGGAGCCGAGCCGGCACCAGATCGAACCCATCTCGAGACCCACGACCCCTGCACCGATGACGATCAGCCGATCGGGGACCTGCGTGAAGGAAAGCGCTTCTGTGGACGTAACAATGTTTCGGTGATCAACACAGACGCCGGGAAGCGTCGAGGGCCGGGAGCCAGTAGCAAGGACGATGTTGCGACCCTCGATGACGCTGATCTCGCCGGTCGAACCGGTGACCCGAACCCGACTTTCGCCATCGAGACGGCCCCAGCCTCTGACCCATTCCACCTTGTTCTTGCGGAACAGGAACTCGACACCCTTGACGAGCTTGGCCACCGCCTCGGTCTTCTGCGCCATCATCCGCGCGAGATCGAGGCGTGGTTCCACGGCGATGCCGAAGCTCGCGAACTCGGTTCGCGCCATCTCATACAATTCGCTTGCGTGAAGCAGGGACTTGGCAGGCATGCACCCCACATTGAGGCATGTGCCGCCAAGATGCTGCGCGCCCTCGATAACTGCGACGGACAGCCCGAGTTGACCCGCCCGAATAGCGGCATTGTATCCGCCGGGCCCGCCTCCAATGATGATCACATCATACATGCTATTCTTCCTGCAGATGATTTTGAGACTTTGACCAAGGCACATCCCGCCGGGAAAGCAGCGATGCCCATCTATCTATTTCCCGCATGACGGGTCTTGCCGCTTCGCCAAGTTCGCTCAGTTCATAGACCTGACAGTCCGCTGGGGGTGGCGATGTCCTGCGGCCTATGATTCCGCATTCTTCCAGATCGCGCAGCCGGCCAGCCAGGATATTGGCGGACACGGCAGGGATGGCCGCTCTGATCCCGGAGAAGCGCGCCGGCCCGTCGCCAAGCACACGCATGATGCGCAGGTTCCATTTTGCCGAAAGAATGCCCTCGGCGACTAGCGTAGCATCGTCTGTGCCTGCTTTTGGTTTCACGTCTCAGGCACCCTGGTGGGAGTACTCCCTTGTCCAGGCGACCGTGCCGCTTCCACGCGGGCGATGCGCGCCTCAAGGCCAGCGATCCAGCGCCGCTGCTCCTCGAGCGGATCATAGTCGGCCGCCTGATCGAGTAGTTCGAGATACCGCCTCGCCTTGGACCATGCGCTACGGAGCCGTTCACCTATAGTCATCGAACATCTCCCGATCGATTGGACCTTGCCTTGAGGATGTCGCCGCTCACGCCGGGCGCTCCAGCGGTTCCGCGACATGCGTGGATGACGGCGCTGCGCGATCCTCGCCTGTAGGCGGCAGGATCCGATACCAGAGGGCATAGAGCGCCGGCAGGAACACAAGAGTGAGGACCGTGCCGACAAGCGTGCCGCCGATGAGCGTGATCGCCATCGATCCCCAGAACACCGAGCTGATGAGCGGAACGAAGGCCAGCACCGCTGCCAGTGCGGTGAGAATCACCGGGCGCGAGCGCTGCACAGTGGCCTCGACGACTGCGGTATAGGGGTCCAGGCCGGCCTTCTCATTGTCGTGGATCTGGCCGATCAGGATCAGCGTATTGCGCATCAGTATGCCTGCCAGCGCGATAAGGCCGAGGATGGCGTTGAACCCGAAGGGCTGTCCCGTCATCAGCAGCGTGGGGACCACGCCGATCAGCCCGAGCGGAGCCGTCAGGAGGACGATGGCCATCGCCGACAGGCTGCGCACCTGGAGGATGATGACGATCATCATGAGTACGATCATGATCGGGAAGATGGGTGCCAGCGCCTCGTTCGCCTTGGCCGCTTCCTCGATCGAACCGGCCATGTCGATGCGATATCCGCTCGGCAAAGCCTTGATGATCGGCTGCAGCTTCTCGAACATCGCGGTGGAGACGTCCGGCGGCTGAAGCCCATCGGCGATGTCTCCGCGCACGGTGATGGTGGGGACGCGGTCACGGCGTTGCAGGATGGGGTCTTCCATCCGCACTTCGAGCTTGCCGATCTGGCTGACCGGCACGCGCTCGCCGTTTGCGCCCGTCAACATATAGTCCCCGATGCGGGCGGGATCGAGCCGGTCGCCGCCGCCCGAGCGGGCGACGACGTCGACCGTGCGAATATCTTCCCGTGCCTGACTGACCGTGACGCCGGTGAGCAGGAACTGCATTTGTTCGGCGACGTCGGCTGAGGTAAGTCCCAGCGCGCGAAGGCGGTCCTGATCCAGGACGAACCGCAGCGCCGGCGCACGCTCGCCCCAATCGCTGTTGACCGTCCGCATCATCGGATCGTTTTCCATCACCTGCTGGACCCGCGCGGCGATGCTGCGGACAATATCGACGTCCGGGCCGTTGACCCGGAAGGCGACGGGGAACGGCGAGGGCGGCCCGAACACCAGTTGGGTGGCGCGAACCCGCGCGGCGGGCGCAAGTCCGTCAGCAGCCGCCTGTCGCAGGCGCAGCTTCAATGCATCGCGATCCTCCTCTTTGTCCGTTCGGACGATGATCTTCGCGAAGGAGGGATCGGGTAGCTCGGGCGAGAGCGGAACGTAGAATCGCGGTGCACCCTGGCCGACATAGGTCGTGACAATCTTCGATTCCGGCTGTTTGCGCAGCCATGTCTCTACCTCGCGGGCAGCTTCGCCCGTGCGGCCGATCGCTGTACCCTTGGGCATCTGCACTTCGACCAGCAACTCGGGCCGGTCGGAGGTCGGAAAGAACTGCTTCTTCACCGGTCCCATGCCGACACCGGCGATCAGGAACGCGCCGAGCGTGAGGAGCGCGACCAGCTTCTTGCGATGCACCGCCCAGGCGATGATACCACGGACCTTCCTGTAGCGCGGCGTCTGGTAGATCGCGGCATGGCCGCCCTCGACCGGCTTGATGGCGGGCAGCAGCTTGACGCCCATATAAGGCGTGAAGATCACCGCCACGAACCAGGACGCTATCAGCGCGAAGCCGACGACCCAGAAGATGTTGCCGGCATATTCGCCGGCTGTGGATTTTGCGAAGCCAACCGGCATGAGGCCGATAACCGTGACCAGCGTGCCGGCAAGCATCGGGGCTGCCGTATGGCTCCAGGCGTAGGCAGACGCGCGGATGCGATCATAGCCTTCCTCCATTTTTACCACCATCATCTCAATCGCGATGATAGCGTCGTCGACCAGTAGTCCGAGCGCAAGGATCAGCGCGCCAAGAGTGATGCGATCAAGCGCCCGATCGGTCGCCCACATGATGACGAGGGTAACAGCCAAGGTGAGCGGTACAGCCGCCGCAACGACGATGCCCACGCGCCAGCCCAGGCTGATGAGGCTGACGATCATGACGATCGCGAGCGCTTCGAGAAAGGTCTTCATGAACTGATCGACCGCATCGCGGATGTTCACCGACTGATCGGTGACGCTGCTCAGCGTCATGCCCAAGGGCAACTCCTCCCGGATCGTGTCGATCTCGGCATTCAATGCCTTGCCGAGATCGAGGCCATTCCAGCCGTCGCGCATGATGACACTCAGCAGGAGTGCCGGTTCGCCGTCGCTGCGGATCAGGAACGACGAGGGATCTTCGTAGCCGCGTTCGACCTTCGCAATCTCGGACAGCCGCAACGTGTTGCCGTTTGCCACGATCGGCAGGTTACGGATTGCCGACAGGTCGTCGAATGCGCCGTCGAGACGGACGATGACTTGCTGACCTTTGGTCTCGATCGAACCGGCGGGGGTCATGAGGTTCTGTTTGGCCAGCGCGTCAAAAATCGCGCGGGGCGAGACACCAAGCGTGGCGAGCCGCTCTTCGGCAAACTCGACATAGATGCGCTCGGGCTGTTCGCCCAGAATGGCGATCTTGTTGACGCCGGGGACATGGAGCAGCCGTTGGCGCAAGGTTTCGGCTTCCCGTGCGAGGTTGCGCTGCGGCTCGCCCCTGGCTTTCAAGGCATAAAGGGCGAAGCTGACGTCGCCATATTCATCATTCACCAAAGGCCCTATCACACCCCGAGGGAGCCTGGAGGCCTCATCCGACAGCTTTTTGCGGGCCTGGTAGAACTGCTCCGGGACGTCCGACGGCGGGGTCTGATCCCGCAGCGTCAATGTCGTGAAGGCAAGTCCGGGCCGCGTGAAGGTTTCGCTGCGGTCATACCAGCGCAGCTCCTGCAGCCGCTTCTCGAGCGGCTCGGCAACCTGATCCTGCATCTCCTTCGCCGTCGCGCCGGGCCAGACTGTGACCACGGTCATAGTCTTGATCGTGAAGCTGGGATCTTCGGCCCGCCCGAGATTGAGATAGGCGAAAATCCCTGCAAGGATAATCGCGATCAGGAAGAACAAGGTGACCGACCGCTCGCGAACGGCGAGCGCGGACAAATTGAACCGGCTGGCGCTTTCCGACGTACCGCTCATCGCGCCGCGACCCGGACGGACTGACCGTCACGCAGCATATGCGCGCCCATCGCCACGAAGCGATCGCCGGGTTTCAATCCCGTGCTGATCGTGGCCGTCTCTTCGCCAAGCGCCGTGATACGCACCGAGCGCCACGTCACTTTGGGCTGCGCGTCCTTGCTGACGATCCAGACACCAGGGCCTTTGCCCGCATCGCGGATCGCGCCGAGAGGGACCTGGGTTGCTCCGGCGTCCCCCGGCAGCGCCAGCGTGACGCTCACCGTCGATCCCAGCGGAGCACGGCCAGCGTCCCCGGCAAGCACATAGCGGGCCTCGAAGGTTCGAGACATGGGATTGGCGGCATCCGAAAGTTGGCGGAGCGTGGCGCTTCCCTGCGCGCCACCATAGGTGCGCGCGCGTGCGATGGACCCGATGGACGGCCGTAGGTCTTCGGGCAGTTGCACCAGCGCCTCGCGCGGCCCCGATCGGGCGAGACGCACGACGACCTGTCCGGCGCCGATGACCTCGCCCGGCTCTGCCAGGGTCTCGACCACGGTCCCGTCGGCATCCGCGACCAGCACGCTGTAGCCAGCTTCGTTGCGCGACACCCGGGCCTGCGCTTCGGCCGCTGAGAGCTGGGCGCGGGCCGAGTCAGCCGCGGCCTTTGCCTGGTCGTAGGTCGATGCGGAGACCGCGCCTGCGCCAACCAGATCGCGCAGGCGGCTCTCATCGGCTGCGGTTTGGACCGCGCG
Source organism: Sphingobium sp. (assembly GCF_035511395.1). Classification (GTDB taxonomy): domain Bacteria; phylum Pseudomonadota; class Alphaproteobacteria; order Sphingomonadales; family Sphingomonadaceae; genus Sphingobium. The sequence goes on along the minus strand of NZ_DATKFP010000196.1, from coordinate 9,287 downwards.
AGCGCGTGCGGCCCGCACTGTTTCCTGCAAGGCGCGCGTAGCGAGGGCGAGGTCGGTCTGATCGATCCGCATCAGCGGCTGGCCTCGGCGTACGACCTGCCCGGCATCGACGAGGCGTTCGATCACCTTGCCGCCGACGCGGAAGCCGAGATCGCTCTGGACGCGCGCGGCGACGATCCCGGTAAACTCGCGATTAGCCGCGCTTTCGGTCACCGGCATCATCACCCGCACAAGCGGTGGCCTGGTGCGCGGATCGGTTTCCGCCTTCTGGCACGCCGCCAAGGGAAGCGAGAGCATGAACGCGGATAATCCCGCTTTGATAAACCGACTCGACAAGGGATGATCCTCCAACTTTGAGAACCATTTGTTGTTATGTGACGATTATGTCAATAGGTCACTCGTCATTTTCATTACGGCGCAAGGCTGCGCAGGATGAGACTTATGACTTCCTGCGGCGCCTCCGGCAGCAGGTCCAGATTCCGCTCGAGGTGCAGCGGATCCACGAAAGGCATCATGGCGTACAGGATTGCGCGACAAGTTTCGTCGAGCGGCGTCTTGCGCTCGAACTCGCCACTTTCCCGGCCACTCTTGATGATCTGGGCCAGGATTTCCCTGATGGTCTCCTTATAGGCCTGTGACGATCCCCACTGCTCAGCGGCCGAATGGGCGGTGATGTCGTAGATCTTGCGATCATGGAAAAAGAGATCAACACTCCGTGTCGTCAAGCTCTTGAACATACGGCGGAGACGATCCGTCGCGCTATTGCCTTGCTCAATTGCCGTGCGGGTTTCGGTGACGATTAGTTCCAGGCGCGAGCCGCAGATTTCTTCTCCGATCGCCTGCTTCGACTCGAAGAAACGATAGATATAGGCTTTCGAGAAGCCGATTTCCTTGGCGAGGTCGGCAACGGTCGTCTTGGCATAGCCGTAGCGAGCAAAACATTCATGGGCCGCCGCGATGATCTGATCGCGCACGGCATGTTCGGCGGGGCCACGGGCCGGGGTATCTGTGCTATTGTTGCTCATCGCTCAAGCATAATGACACCGAGCGAGATTGACAACTAGTGACCACTATATATATAAGTCACATCTTGTCATCTATGTCCCGAGGAAGCGATGCGTTCCGTTAGCTTGATCCTTTCCGCCCTCGGCGGCTCCATCATTCTCGCCGGCTGTGCGGTTGGGCCTCGCTATGTGCCGCCGGTATCGACGCAGCCCCTAGCCTTTCAGGGCGGACCGGCGGTCGAGGCGCGCATATCCGCGTCGCAAGCCACCGACCTGGTGTTCTGGTGGCGCGCGTTCAACGATCCGCTTCTTACCAGCCTGGTCGAACGGGGGCTTGAGCAAAATCTTGATCTCCAGCAGGCGAGCGCGCGTGTCGTCCAGGCGCGCGCCGCGCTCAAGGGCGCGAATGCGGCGCTGATGCCATCGGGGCAGGTCAGCGGACAGGCGGGCGAGGTCTATCAGTCTCTCGAGACCCCGATCGGACGGATCGGCAGTGCCTTCCCGCAGTTCGAGCGCTCTACCGAAAGCTATGAGGCGAACCTTGGCGCCAGCTGGGAAATCGATCTGTTCGGCGGGCGAGACGCCGCCCGGGACGCAGCGCGTGCCGACTGGCAGGCCTCGCAGGCCGGCGCGGTCGCCGCGCGTCTCTCCGTCGCGGCCCAAGTTGCGGACACCTATGTCGACATCCGCATGTTGCAGGCGCGGCTTGATGTCGCTCGCGCGCAACTCGATACCCAGCAGCGCCTGGTCGATCTTGTGGGGCTCCAGTATCGCAAGGGCGTCGCAGCCGAATTGCAGTTGAGACAGGCCGAAGGGTCATTGGCACAGGTCCGCGCCTCTGTCCCGGCGCTGCAGAATGAACTCGACATGGCAATGAACGCGCTCGATGTGCTGCTCGGCGTTCAACCGGGCGCGACCCGAACCGAGTTGGCGATCCTCGCCCCGATTCCGCATGCCCCTGCTGTATCTGCGGCGGGCGGGCCGGCCACGCTTCTGCGACGCCGGCCCGATATCATTGCGGCCGAGCGGACGCTTGCGGCATCCAACGCACGGATCGGGGCAGCGGTCTCGGAATATTATCCCAAACTCTCTCTGAGTGGCCTGCTCGGAACCGCTTCCACCGCCACGGGCGGCCTCTTCACGGGTAATGCGACGCAGGCCAACGGCATATTCGGGCTGCGTTGGCGACTGTTCGACTTCGGTCGGGTAGACGCCGAGATCAAGGCCGCCAAGGGTCGGAATGCGGAAGCGCTCGCCGCCTACCGCCTGACGGTGTTGCGTGCCTCACAGGATGTCGAGGACGCCTTCTCCACATTGGTGCAGCAGGAGGCGCGCGCGGCGGTCCTGTTGCAAGGCGAAGGCTCGCTATCGCGCGCGCGCGACTCCTCCATGGCCGCCTATAGGGGCGGGATGGCGAGCCTGATTGAGGTCCTCGATGCCGATCGGCGTCTGCTTGAAACACGCGATGGCGCGATCCAGGCGCAAGCTGCGGCAGCGCGCGGAGCCATTGCATCGTTCCGTGCGCTGGGCGGTGGCTGGGAACCGCAGCGCCGAATGGAAGATCAGACGGCGCAAGCGTCTGCAAGCAAGTGATCTGTACCTCCACGCGCTTGGACGCGATCAACAGCAAAAACTTTAAATGCTGCCAGTCGGCTTTGGAGATCCGCTTCGAGACGTCCCGATAGTCGATATTGGGAGGGGCGTTGCAATCCTCAAAGCCGGATCGAAGCCTATCCTGCGCGATCTGGCTGACGAAAACTGATGTATTCGTAAAAAATATGATCCAGATCACCCCTTCATCCTAAACTTATAGACCATGCACCCGGTTTGTATTGACGATCCTTGGGGCTCTCGATATAGCGCTCTGGCGAGACGACGAGCTCGAAAAAGCGATAGAGCAGCCGAAATGCTGCTGCACAAAGGGGGGAAGCCGTGAGGAAATTCGACAGTACCAGCATGCTCGTTCTAGCGATGCTCATCGCGAGTCCGGTGGCGGCGCAATCAAGCGACGGCATCGCTGAAGCGCCCGCCGTCTTGGCCGACATCGTGGTCACCGCAAACAAGCGGGAACAGAAGCTCAATGACCTCGGCGCAACGGTAGCGGTCGTTACCGGAGATGCATTGAGCTTGAGGCAAATCAACTCTCTCGCCGATCTTGCGCAGACGATCCCAAGTCTGAGCTTCACCACCACCGCCAACAACACACCCGTGTTCACCTTGCGGGGCATCGGCTTCTACGAGACATCGCTCGCCGCCTATCCTGCGGTCAGCGTCTATGTTGACGAAGTCGCGTTGCCTTTCCCTGCCCTGACGACGCACTCGGCCTATGATCTACAGCGAGTCGAAGTGCTGAAGGGGCCGCAGGGCACGCTTTTCGGTCAGAATGCGACCGGCGGTGCAATCAATTATGTCGCCGCCAAGCCGACGTCTGATTTTTCGGCGGGTGCCAATTTGACCTATGGACGCTTCAATGAGGTGATCGGCGAAGGCTATCTCAGTGGGCCACTCGCAGACGGTCTGACGGCGCGGCTGTCCGCTCGCGTTGAAAATGCTGACGGCTGGCAGCAAAGCAATTCGCGCAGTGGAGACACCAACGGCAAGGTCCGCACCTACGCAGGCCGGTTGCAACTCGCTTGGGAACCGAGCGATGGGGCGCGGTTTCTCTTCAATCTCAATGGTTGGCGCGACAAGGGCGAGACGCAAGCGCCGCAGTATATAGGAATTCAGCCACAAAACCCGATCATTGGGCCTGAACTGGCAGCTTCAGCTTTCTCGCGGGAAAAGCCTCGCGTGGCAGATTGGACGCCGGGCGTACCCTACGCGAACAACCGGTTTCTGCAAGCCTCGCTCCGCAGCGACATCGATGTAACCGACGACCTCGTTCTGACATCACTCACCGCCTACGAGAACTATCGGCATCGCCAGGGGAGCGAAGCCGACGGCCTGCCAATTTCGACCCTGGACATAGTGAGCGACAGTGGTTCGATCAAAAGCTTCTCGCAGGAATTGCGGCTCGCGAATGGCGGGGGCGGGCGGGCGCGCTGGGTCGTTGGTGGGAATTACGAGCATAGCAAGGTTGATCAGGGGTTTTTGTATGACATCACCAAATCGACTGCCAGCACAACGCTTGGAATAGTGTTGGGATATCCGATCAGTTTTCCATCCGCGTCATCGAAACAGACGATGACCAATTATGCCATTTTCGGAAATATGGAGTATGACCTCACACCGACGCTGACGGTTAAGGCAGGTGCCCGCTACACCAAGGCCCGCAATAATGTCACGAGTTGCAACGTAACCACGTCAGGCCTGCCCGGCGATGCCGGTCCGTTCTTTTTTGATATTCTGCTCGGCGGCGCCTTTGGACCTTATGTCAATGGTACGTGCTTCGCGATCAACGACCTCGGTGCAGCAAATGGTTCAGTGGCACCGGGCGCGCCCGGTGCTTACACGGGGAAGCTTGACGAAGACAATGTCTCCTGGCGCGTCGGTCTTGACTGGAAGGTGCGACCCGGGATGCTCGTCTATGGTAACATCGCAAGAGGCTACAAGGCAGGTGGCTTCCCCACGGTTTCCGCCTCGACCTTCACGCAATATCTCCCGGTAACTCAGGAGTCGGTGCTTTCGTATGAGGCCGGCTTCAAGGCATCATTGCTTGATAGAATGCTGCAGCTTAATGGCGCAGCATTCTATTACGACTATTCAGACAAGCAGTTGCGCACGAAGATCAATGCGCCACCGTTTGGAATTCTGGACGTATTGGGCAATGTGCCCAAGTCAACGGTGAAAGGGTTCGAGATCGAGCTTGATGCCCGGCCGATCGAGGGGCTCTCGATAAACACGGCATTCACCTATCTCGATGCGAAAATCGATCGGTTCGCCGGCTTCAACACGGTTGGTGTTCTGACGAACTTTGCCGGCTCTCGTGTGCCGTTTACACCCAAGTATCAGGTCGGCGCTAACGTCGATTACGAGTTCCTGCTGACGAACCGCTGGAATGGTTTTGTCGGTGGCAGCGTGGCCTATCGGTCCGATACAGTTGCGCTGGTCGGCGGCGACATCAACCCGCCCAATGCATCTCCCCAATCGAAGAAGCTCTTTGGCATCGACAGCTATACACTCGTGGACGTGCGCGCGGGCGTCCGCATGCCAGGAAACAAGGTTCAGCTTTCGGTCTGGGGCAAGAATATTTTCAACGAGTATTATTGGAACAATGTCGCGGCAGGTGATGCGATCAGCCGCTATGTCGGTCGACCCACAACCTATGGGGTAAGTGTGGGATACAAGTTCTAACGCGTGACACGCAATGAGAATTTCTACCTGCCACCGGCTTGTGCCTGAGCATTGAGGGGAGTACCATCAATGGACACTGTAATTGATCTGGATGCCAATGCCCAAATTCCCGATCATGTTCCCAGGACTATAGTTTCGCCAAAATCCCATGCGGGTGATGACGCCATCTATCCTGCCTTTAATTGGCTCAGGCATAACCTGCCGATGGGCGTGGCCAACGTCGATGGTTACGATCCAACTTGGGTTGTAACGAAGCATTCCGACATCAGGGCGATCGAACGCGATGCTAAGCTATTTCATAATGCGGATCACAATTCGATCCTTAATGATCAGGCGAGCGACAACTTCATAACGGCGACCCGCAACGTATCGCTCAGGGGCGCCTGCCGCATTGCAAGAAACATGTTAGATCGACGATGCGGGCGTTGAACCGCAGGAGAGCCCCATGACCCTTGACCGCAAGACTTTCTTCATCGGCAACGAATGGGTTCCGCCTTCGTCGGTGCGTACGTTCGGCATTGTTGGTGCCTCCACCGGCACATTGATCGCGACTGCGCCAGAGGCAGTGGAAGCCGACGTGGACGCTGCAGTAGCTGCCGCGCGGCGTGCGTTTGACCATTCCGGTTGGGCGACGATGGCGCCTGCGGAACGGGCTGCGATAATGCGACGGTTCCTTGGAGCTTTGGCGTCTCGTGGACCCCAGATTGCGGAAGCCGTCAGTATCCAGAACGGCATGCCGATCGCCGTAAGCAATATGCTGGAAGCGCAATTTCCATCTGCCGTGCTGCAATATTATTCGGACCTGCTTGATGCTCCGGTCGAGCCGGACGTCCGCCCCTCGCAAATGGGCAGGGAAACGCGCGTCGAATATTCGGCGATAGGAGTGGTCGCGGCAATTGTTCCGTGGAACTTCCCGGTGACTCTGTCGGTCAGCAAGATTGCGCCGGCAATGGCGGCGGGCTGCACGATGGTGATCAAGCCTTCGCCCTGCACCGTGCTGGACAGCTACATCGTCGCGGAAGCGGCGCTGGAGGCGGGCGTGCCCGCCGGCGTGCTCAACTGGGTACCCGCGGATCGCGACGTCGGCGCGTATCTCGTTTCCCATCCCGGCGTCGACAAGGTGGCGTTCACCGGCTCCACCCAGGCGGGCCGGGTGATCGCCCGCACATGCGGAGAACTGCTGCGGCCCGTGACGCTGGAGCTTGGAGGAAAGTCCGCCGCGATTTTGCTCGATGACGTGGATATGGATGCCGTCCTTCAGTCTCTGCCGATGGTGTCGCTGCTCAACAATGGTCAGGCCTGCTTCAATTGCACACGCATTCTCGCGCCGAAAAGCCGCTACCGCGAGATCGTCGATGCGGTCGCCGGAATGATGACGGGGTTCAGGATCGGCGACGCTCTGGATCCCGAGACGCAAGTTGGCCCGATGGCGACGAAGGAGCATCGTGACCGTGTCGAGACCTTCATCGCCAAAGGGCGCAACGAGGCGAAACTAGTGGTCGGCGGCGGGAGGCCGTCGAACATGACATCCGGCTGGTTCGTCGAACCGACGTTGTTTGCTGACGTCGACAACCGCTCGACGATCGCCCAGGAGGAAATCTTCGGCCCCGTGCTGTGCATCACCGCTTACGCGGATGAAGCCGAAGCGGTTCGGCTGGCGAACGATTCGCCATTCGGCCTTGGCGGCTCGGTGTGGAGCAAGGATGGCGATCGCGCGCTCGGAATCGCGCGCAAGGTTGAGAGCGGAACGGTTGGCGTCAATGGCTATATGCCCTCGCTCGGTGCGCCCTTCGGCGGGATTAAGGCGAGCGGAATGGGTCGGGAATATGGCCCCGACGCGATCGCTGCCTATCAGCAGGCAAAGTCAATTTATGTAATGGGATGATGCGGCGCATGCGCGACGAGGCCGGGCAATGCCCCCGATCGGTAGTCGAATAGGCCCGCCCACAACCAAGCTCAAAATTGGAGAGAGTGAAATGCCAACGGCACATGCGGCGATCATAACGGAGGCAAACTCCCCATTTACGATTGAGACAATCACCGTCGACCCGCCCCAAGCGGGCGAGGTGCTGGTTGATATTCGTGCTGTCGGAATCTGTCACACCGACCTTGCCCTAGCGACAGGGGCGTTCGGAACCCAATTCCCCGCTGTGCTCGGCCACGAAGGGGCGGGCGTGGTCGAGGCGATCGGGGAAGGGGTGACCAAGGTCAAGCCTGGCGACAAGGTGTTGCTTACCTTCAACAGCTGCGGGGAATGCGCGCGCTGCCGTGCAGACGACCCATCCTATTGTGAACATTTCGTGCCGTTGAACCTTGCATGCATGCGCGAAGATGGTTCGACACGGCTCCATCGGGATGGCGCGGCGGTATCCGGCAATTTCTTCGGTCAATCCTCTTTCGCAAGCAAGGCGGTCGCCCATCAGCGAAATGTTGTGAAGCTCGCTGACGACGCCGACCTTGCGACGCTCGCGCCGCTGGGCTGCGGGATCCAGACCGGTGCGGGCGCGGTCATGCGATCGCTTGCAGCGCAGCCAGGTCAATCTCTGGCGGTGATCGGCGGCGGCGCGGTCGGCCTGAGCGCCCTGCTTGGCGGCAAATTATGCGGCTGCGCGCCGATCATCGTGATCGAGCCAAATGAAAGCCGTCGTTTGTTGGCGACTGAACTGGGTGCCGATCACGTTATCGATCCGGCCGACGGCGACGCGGCGGAGGCGGTACGTAGGGTGGTTCCATCGGGCGTCGATCTGGTGGTGGACACCAGCGGACATCTGCCCGCGATGATCTCGGCACTCGGTTTCATCGCAAGCAAGGGCAAACTGGGTTTGGTCGGCGTGCCGGCAGTGTCTGACGCGACGCTGCCGATGCCTGTCTTCCAATGGCTTACGCTGGGTGGAACCGTGCGTGGTATTGTGGAAGGCGATAGCGATCCCGATGCTTTTCTGCCTGAGCTGATCGCGTACCATGCAGCCGGACGGCTACCGTTCGACAAGTTTGTCAGCTATTATCCCTTCGAGCAGATCAATCAGGCGGTCGCCGACATACATAGCGGCAAAAGCATCAAAGCGGTTCTGACGTTGTAAGAATGCCGGGAGGTTCGTTCCGAAATCTTCCTGGTTTTCAGACGCATTGATCATGACCTGTGCCGCTCCCTGCCCGCCTGCCCATCGCCGGGAAATGCGGATGAGCCGCGATAATCGCGGCTGACGACAGTTGCTGGCGTTTGGTACGCTCAATGCCATCAAACATTATCCCCTTGAATAAGACCGGGCGCATGGTATGTAAGTTGTGGCGGTAAGGCAGTTGCCAGGTGCGTTGGAGGAAAGTGCGGGGTGCCCGGTTTCTCAAACGGCCTCCGGTGCCCAAAAAAACAGCCGCATATCGAGGGGATAAAAGTCATGAAATCATTGAAGATCGCACTGGCCTGCTCGGCCTCGCTCGGCGGGGTATGTGGAAGTTCGGTGGCGCTGGCCCAAGCGGCCCCTGCCAAAGAAACGACGTCGCAATCAAACCCGACGAGTTCTGCGGGAATCGAGGATATTGTCGTTACCGCGCAGCGACGCTCCGAACGGACCCAGGATATCCCGGTCGCCATCTCGGCGTTCGGTGGCGCCCAGTTGGAACGCACCGGAACTGTGTCGCTGCAATCCGTCGCAAACAAAGTGCCGAGCGTCTATTTTGGCAGTTTTGGGGCTCTTCGGCCTCAACTATATATCCGTGGCATTGGCACACGATCCTTCGATCCGGGATCCGAAAGCTCGGTCGGAATATTTGAGGACGAGGTGTATCTTGGCCGATCCAGCGGATCCTTCGGTTCGATCCGCGATGTGGAGCGCATTGAAGTGCTGCGCGGGCCGCAGGGTACCCTGTACGGCCGCAACACCATCGGTGGCGCGGTGAACGTCATTACGAAGGCTCCGACCGAGGACTTTCACGCGGAACTGCAAGGCGGAATCAGCAATTTCGATGGTCGCGACATCTTCGGTGCAGTGA
>NZ_DATKFP010000195.1:0-7549 GCF_035511395.1 Sphingobium sp. | reverse complement strand
CGGGAACGCCGCGTCCCAACACCGACGACACCGAAACGGTGATGCAGACCGAACTGGAGGTTCTGCGCAGCCGAGCGCTGGCCGAGGAAGTGGCGCGCAGCCTGGCGCTGGTCGGTACGCCGACCTTCTTCGAGGGCATGGGGGTCCGTCGCCTCAAGGAAGGATCGGGCGGCCTTAGCCAGCGGCAGGTGGAGCAGGAGCAGGTCATCGCCCTGCTGCGCCAGAATTTGGAAGTCACCCTGCCGGGCAAGTCGCGCGTCATCCGCATCAGTTTTGTCAGTGCCGATCCGACGCTGTCGGCGCGGGTGGCCAATGGCTATGCCGACAGCCTGATCCGGTCGGACCTCAAGCGCGGCTTTGAATCGGGCGTGCAGGCGCGCCGTTTCCTGTTGGGAGAACTGGACAGTGCGCGCACGGATCTGTCGCGCGCCGAACGCGATCTGGCCGTCTATGCGGCGCGGGCGACCGTTGATCCCGCGCAGGGCGACACGGAAAAGGCAGGCGACCAGACCGCTGATAAGGCGAAGGCCAAGCCTGCCGAACCCAAATTCGCGCCGTCCGAAGGATCCATCGACACCCGCCTCGCGCAACTGAACGGCTATCGCGCGCAGGCGGTGTCGGACCGGATCGCCGCGCAGAAGCGTTGGGAAAGCGCTCGCCGGGCGAGCGCCGAGACTCTGCCCGAAGTGCTGAATAATGGCGCGATGCAGGCATTGATGGCGGAACGGGCCAAGCTGCGCGCTTCGCTGGTCGAGGAGCGGCAGTTCCGCAAGGACGCTCATCCCGAAATGCGCGAGGCGAGAGCCAAATTGGCGGCGCTGGACGATCAGGCGCAGGATATGGCGAACCGCATCCGGGCGTCGCTCAAGGAACAATATGACGTCGCCGTCCACGGCGAAAAGCAGATCGCGTCCGAAATTTCGGAACTGGAGCGCGACGCCCAGACCGCGCGCGGGCGCGATGTGCAGATGGGCATCTACGAACGCACAGTCGACACCTACCGGATGCTGCATGACAGCCTGCTTCAGCGCTATCGTGACATGGCGTCGCAGGCGGGCTTCCAGGCCGGGCGCATCCAGCCGCTCGACCGGGCGGCGGTGCCGTCGCGGCCCTTCTCGCCCAAGGTCGGCGAGACATTGCTGTTCGCCGCGCTGGGCGGTCTGGCGCTGGGTCTGTTGCTGGTCGGCGCGCGTCATGTGTTCGATGACGCGGTGACGTCCGCCGATACGCTGGCGGAACGGGTCGGGTTGCCGTTGCTGGGATCGGTGCCGGTAACGGGCGACAATCCTCAGCCGCGCGAAATCTTCACCCCGATCGCGCGGTCGCTGTTGCTGGCGTCGACCAGCGGTCTGCCGCGCTCCATCCTCATCACCAGTGCGCAGGAAGGGGAGGGCAAGTCTCTCACCCTCAACGCCCTGTCGCGCGCGCTCGCGAGCCTGGGCAAGAAGGTGCTGGTCATCGACGGCGATATGCGCCGTCCCGTTCAGCATGCGCTGTTCCGCGTCGCGCCGGCCAAGGGCATCAGCGAAGTGCTGACCGGCCAGGCCAAGGCGCCCGATGCGATCATCCCGACTGGCGTGGATGGCGTTTCGCTGCTGCCGTGCGGCGCGGTGCCGCCCAATCCGACCGAATTGCTGGCAACCCCGGCACTCGATGCGCTGCTGGCGGCGGTGCAGGACGACTATGATACGATCCTGATCGATGCGCCGCCGATCCTGGGGCTGGGTGATACGCCGCTGCTCTGCGCACGGGTACAGGCAAGCCTGATGGTGGTCGAATGGGGCCGCAACCATCATGGTGGCCTGCGCGTGTCGGTTGATCGGCTGCGCCGCGCTGGCGGCGTCATCATCGGCGCCATCCTGACCAAACAGCAGGGCCGCGCGCTGGAATATGACTATCACCGGGGCGGTTGAGCGAGGCTCGCCGCCCTAAAGAACATCTCCGAACATGAACCAGATCAGCGCGAGCCATGCGACCAGGCCGACCGCGCCCAGAATCACGCCGGACCGGGCGCGGATGGCGGGCCAGAGGCCGCGCGGTTCGTCTTCATCTTCGATCTGCATCCCCTCCCGCGTAGCGGCGGATGCGTCTGCGCTCAAGCGGGCGACTGGTTTTCCAGCAGCCTCTTGAGGGTCTGAAGATCCTGCATCACCAGCGCGGCATCGCGATCGAAGGCTTCATCGTCCATGTCTGGCTGCCGCAACAGGGTGAAGATCACCTCTGTACCGTCGCCATTCTCGATCATGCGCAGAGGGATGTAGATTTCGGGCCTGCCCGCAATCCGGACCCGATGGTCGAGGATGCCATGGCCGTTGGGCGGCGAAAATTCGACCACGGCCGGGCCATCGGCTGTGTCGGCGATCCAGCCCTCCTCGCTCTCGTGCAGGGACGACGCGAGGCCCGCCGCCCAGAGCCGGAAATTTTCCGGCCGATGCGCGAAGGCATAGGCCTGCTGCAAGGGGGTGGCGATGGATATGCCCATATGCCGGACCTCCCGCATCGTCAGCCGGCCGTTTCCTCGGTCACGGCCGGGGCATCGGCGCGGCCCACCGCCATCAGCCGGCCGGTGAAGCATTGGCGCCACCAGCTGATATCCTGACCTTCCACGCTGTTCATCATCGCGCGCCAGCGTCGCTTGCGCTCGTCCAGCGGCATGGCGAGCGCGCGGTTGATGGCGTCGGACATTTCCTCCGGGCTGTAGGGATTGATGAGCAGCGCGTCCTTGAGCTGCATCGCCGCCCCGGCGAAGCGGGAGAGGATGAGCACGCCGGGATCCTCCGGATCCTGCGCCGCGACATATTCCTTCGCGACCAGGTTCATCCCGTCGCGCAGCGGCGTGACAAGGCCGATCTTCGCCGCGCGATAGATGCCGGCCAGCTTGTCGCGAGGATAGCCCTGATTGACGTAGCGGATCGGGGTCCAGTCGACATCGCTATATTCGCCGTTCATCCGGCCTGCGATCGAATCCAGCGTCGCGCGAATCTGCTGGTAGCTCTCCACTTCTCCGCGCGATGGCGGCGCGATCTGGGTCAGCACCACCTTGCGATGCTGTTCGGGATGATCCTTCAGGAAGCGGCCATAGCCGTTAAACCGTTCCTCCAGCCCCTTGCTGTAATCCAGCCGGTCGACGCCGACGATCATCGTGCGATCCTGAAGCGAGGCACGGACCATTTCGCCCATGTCGTCGGCCGCCTTGCTGACGGCGGCGTCCCGGAACTCCTGCGCATTGATGCCGATCGGACAGGCGACGGCCTGAATGGTCCGATCGCCGACGGTCACATAGTCGCCGTCGACGGTGCCGCCCATTTCCTTCTCGACATAATGGCGGAAGGATTCGAGCCATTCCTCGGTGTGAAATCCCACCACATCATAGGCGAACAAAGTGCTGACCAGCTTCGTATGATGGGGCAGCGACACCAGCAGTCGGGTCGGCGGCCAAGGGATGTGGAGGAAGAAACCCATTCGGTTCTTGAGCCCCTTGTCGCGCAGCATCTGGCCCAGCGGGATCATGTGATAGTCATGAACCCAGATGACGTCTTCCGGCTCGATCAGCGGCGTGGCGGTGTCGGCGAAGCGCAGGTTGACGCGGTTGTAGCCACCCTCGAAATCGCGGGCATATTCGGCCAGGTCGATGCGGAAGTGAAACAGCGGCCAAAGTGTCTTGTTGGCATAGCCATTATAATATTCGTCGACATCCTGCTCTTCCAGGTCGATCGTCGCCGTCTTGACGCCATCATCCTCGGCAAAGCCGATATGTCCGGTAAAATTGTCGGTGACTTCGCCAGACCATCCGACCCATATGCCGCGGCTTTCCCGCAGCGCCTGTGACAGCGCGACCGCCAGCCCGCCCTGATTGCCGGTCTTGCTGGGGCGACTGACCCGGTTGGAAATGACAATCAGGCGGCTCATCGCATTGCGCTCCACGGTTTGCTCAGCAAGACGGCGCAGTTGATGATGCCGACCAACGAGTAGGTCTGGGGGTAGTTGCCCCATAATTCCCCGCTGACGGGGTCGATATCCTCGGACAGCAGACCGGCGGCCGTGCGGCGGGACAGCATTTCCTCGAACAGGGTGCGCGCCTCTTCCGTGCGGCCGGTGCGATGGAGCGCCTCGATCAGCCAGAAGGTGCAGACGTTGAAGGCGGTCACGGGCTCGCCGAAATCGTCGGGCGCGCTGTAGCGGAGCATGTCGTTGCCCCGGCGCAGGTCCGCCTCCAGCGCGGCGAGCGTGCCGATGAACATCGGATCGTCGGCGGTCAGGAAGCGCAGGTCCAGCAATTGCAGCAGCGACGCATCGCGCGCATCGTCCTCGAAATTGGCGGAGATCGCCTTGCTGTCTTTCCGCCACGCGGACTCGATGATCTTGTCCCGCATCGTGTCGGCGCGGTTCTGCCAGTGGATGGCGCGTACCGGCAGGTCGAGCGCCGTCGCGGCATGGGCCAGCCGATCGCACGCGGCCCAGCACATGACGGCGCTGTAACTGTGGACATGGGCTCGCGTGCGTAATTCCCACAGGCCTGCGTCGGGCTGGTCATAGACCTGCCAGGCGCGCTCGCCGACCGCCTCCAGCGCCTCGAAATCGGCATGACCCGCCATGCGCAGCAGGCGCTGGTCGATAAAGCCCTGCACCGACGACAGCACGATCTGGCCATAGGCGTCATGCTGTATCTGTTCATAAGCGGCGTTGCCGACACGCACCGGACCCATGCCGCGATAGCCGGGCAGGTTTTCCGCCTCCCATTCGGTCAGCGTCGCATTGCCGCGCACATCGTAAAGCGGTTGGATATGCCCGCCTTTTGCACCATCGACGATGTTGCGCAGATAGACGAGATAGGTTTCCAGCACGTCGAGCGCGCCGAGCCGGTTCAGCGCCTCGACCGTGTAATAGGCGTCGCGCACCCAGCAGTAGCGATAATCCCAGTTGCGCCCGCTGTCGGCATGTTCAGGGATGGAGGTAGTGAGCGCGGCGACGATCGCGCCGGTTTCCTCATGCTGGCAGAGCTTGAGCGTGATGGCGGAGCGGATGACGGCTTCCTGCCATTCGGGCGGAATGGCCAGACCGCGTACCCAGAGCTGCCATTCGTTGATGGTGTCGTCCAGCATCCGCTCGATCGCCGGGCGCAGGGCGTCCGAAAAGCCCTCGTCCGGCCCCATGAAGAAATGCATGTCCTGTTCCAGCCGGAACCAGCTTTCCTGTGAAATGAGGCCGATCGGCGCATTGGTCGACACGCGCATAGCCATGTAGGACAGCACGATACGGACGTGGTTGGACCCGTAGCTGATTGGCACCCGATCGCCATTCCAACTCGTCGTCGGACGGAACTTCACCCGGATGCGGGGGGATCCTGCCACCGGCCGCACGATGCGGATGAAGGCGACCGGGCGATACATGCGGCCCTTATGCTTGTGACGCGGGCAGAAATCGTAGGTTTCGATCGCATTGCCCTGTCCGTCGCTCTGGCGCGTGACCAATATGGGCGTGTTGCGGATATAATGCTGTTCGACCGCGACGCAGTTTTCCAGTTCGATCGCCCAGAAACCGCGCGCCTGGGGATCGTCCCAATCCTTGTGATCCAGCAGCGCGGAAAAGACCGGATCGCCATCGACGCGCGGAACACATCCCCACACCATGCGTCCGGCGCGGTCGATCAGCGCGGAAGCCTGGCAATTGCCGATGGGCCAGAGGTCGAGATTGCGCTCGTTCCCGGCGTGGATTGAAGGACTTGCGTCTTGGATTTTTCCGCCCCCTTTTGCTGCTCAGGATCAGAGGCGCCGAAAATCCTATCCGGCGACCCCCTGTGAAAGATAATGCCTGACGGCGGCAACCTGTTCCAATCGGAAGGCCGCAAAAGTGGCTCGGAGCGTCCCGACGAGAATGCCCGCGCCACCGAGTTCGGCGGCCACGGCAAAGCCTTCCTCGTCGGTTACATCGTCGCCGATGAAGACGGGCCTGCCACCGATCATGGGCGATTGCTGCATCAGCCGGCGCACGGCACTGCCCTTATCCGCGCCACCAGGGCGCAGCTCGAAAAGCATCTTGCCATGCTGGACGGCAAGGCCATGCCGTTCGGCCAGTTGAGTGGCGAGCGTGCCTGCTTCCTCGCCCCATGCCGGAGCGCCGCGGAAATGCAGTCCGACGCTGATCGACTTGCGCTCGACCAATAGTCCGGGTTTGTCGTCCGCAAATGCATGGAAGGCGGCTTCGACCGCGTCGATCGCGGCCAGCCGGGGTGGGGCGTCCACCGCCTCGTCGGGGCGAGCGAACTCCAGCCCATGGGTGCCGGACAGCAGGAAATCGCCGAAGCCGAGGTCGCGCAGGGTTGCGACCGATCGGCCGCTGACGATCGCCAGCCGCCCGCCCAGCACGTCGCGCAGTCCGGCAAGAGTGGCGAGCAGGCGCTCGTCCACATCCACCGCATCCGGTGTGTCGGCCAGCGGAGCCAATGTCCCGTCGAAATCGAGGAAAAGGGCAGCGCCCGCCAGCAATGTCACGGGCGGAGCGGGAAGATCGGGTGGGGAGAGAAGGGTGTCGGTCACGCCCTTAAGAGTGGCGTCTCCGGGCGAAACCGCAACCCCTCATCTCGCGATTGCAGCAATTTCAGGGCCGGCAGCGGCGATCGCGGCTCGGAGATTCGGTCCAGGGCGATGCCCACTGGACGCGGTGCAGTGCGCGGAATGCCTGCATGATTGCAGCGATCAACTGGTCGATGCCGCGATTGGCATGTTCGCGGCCGTCATTCCACAGCCGGTCATCATATTCGTCACGCATGATGCGATCCTTTCATTTATGAATCGGTGGTAAGGGAGCGGTGCGATGCTCGCGGATATCCAGATGCCGTTTTTCCCCGGCCGCCGCCAACAAAAGGCTGGACCGTTCAGATAAGCTGGCCTTATTGAATATTCATGTCCGCCCTGCCACCACTCTCCGCCATCCGCGTCTTCGAGGCTGCTGCACGGCTGGAGAATTTCACCGCCGCCGCGCGGGAGCTGGGCATGACCCAGGCGGCGGTCAGTTATCAGGTGAAGCTATTGGAGGAACGGCTGGGCCTCAGCCTCTTCCAGCGCGTCGGACGCAAGGTCGCACTGACCGACAAGGGACGGGAGATCGCGCCCGTCCTGACCCGCGCCTTCGATCTGATGCGCGACGGCTTTGCCGCGCTGACGCAGGATCATTCGGCGGTCCTGACGATCAGTTGCACCAACAGTTTCGCCCATCTCTGGCTCGCGCCAAGGATAGGGGCGTTCCAGATGCGCCATCCAAATCTTGCCGTGCGCATCCAGGCGGAGGACTCTGTCGTGGATCTTGCCCGCGATGGTGTCGATCTGGCAGTGCGCGGCGGCAAGGGCGACTGGCCGGGGCTGGAAGCGAAGCTGCTGACCCATAACCGGCTCGTGCCCATGTGCAGCCCCGGCTGGCTGGAGCGGAATGGGACGATTGCCGATGCACAGGCGCTCCACGCACGGCCGCGCCTGTCGCCCGACGACATGTGGTGGCATGAATGGTTCGCCGCCGTGGGAGTGGAGGCCGACCCGGCGGACGGCCCGCCCGG
>NZ_DATKFP010000194.1:0-11484 GCF_035511395.1 Sphingobium sp. | reverse complement strand
CATCACAACCGAAGAATGCCTTCATTTCCTGCGCGATCGCCACAGCCAGTCCGCGCGCCTCGATGGCGAAGTCAGGTCGGCGCTGACCCATATCGAGCGCACGGTGGGCAAGAGGTTCGGCGATCGGCACGATCCCTTGCTGGTATCGGTTCGTTCCGGCGCCCGGGTCTCGATGCCGGGCATGATGGACACGATCCTCAACCTGGGCCTCAACGACCAAACGGTGCGTGGCTTGGCTGCTTCGTCTGGCGACGAGCGGTTTGCCTGGGACAGCTATCGCCGCTTCGTCCAGATGTACGCAAGCGTTGTGCTCGGGATCGATCACGCGCGGTTCGAGGACGCGCTGGAAAAGGCCAAGGAAGATCGCGGCGTCTCGCAGGACGTGGACCTGAGCGCCACCGATCTTCGTGACTTGATCGGCGAGTTCTTCGGCATCGTCGAGGCCGAACGCGGCGCTCCCTTTCCGCAGGACGTCGACGAGCAGCTTGCTTCCGCAATCGCTGCTGTATTCGAATCCTGGGAATCCGATCGCGCCAAGGTCTATCGCCGCCTCAACGGCATCCCTGGCGAATGGGGAACGGCGGTCAACGTCCAGGCGATGGTATTCGGCAATCTCGGCGAAACCAGCGCGACGGGCGTCGCCTTCACCCGCAATCCGGCAACCGGGGACAAGGCCTATTACGGAGAATGGCTGGTCAACGCCCAGGGCGAGGATGTGGTCGCCGGGATCCGGACGCCGCAATATCTGACGCTCGCAGCCCGCACGGCCGCCGGCGCCAAGCTGCCGTCGATGGAAGAGGCGCTGCCCGCGGTCTTCACGGAGCTCGCCCGCCTGTTCGAGCTGCTCGAGCTGCACTATCAGGACATGCAGGACATGCAGGACATCGAATTCACGGTCGAGCGCGGCAAGCTCTATATCCTGCAGACCCGCTCCGGAAAGCGCACGGCCAAAGCCGCGCTGAAGATCGCCGTCGATATGGTCGAGGAAGGCCTGATCGCCGAGGAAGCGGCGATCAGGCGGATCGATCCGGCCTCGCTCGATCAGCTTCTGCATCCCACGCTCGATCCCGACGCGCCACGGACCCTGCTGGGATCGGGGCTTCCGGCTTCGCCGGGGGCTGCATCGGGCGCGGTCGTGTTCGACGCCGATACGGCTGCGGTGCGCGCCGAACTGGGGGAAAACGTCATCCTGGTCCGGCAGGAAACTTCGCCGGACGACATCCATGGCATGCATGTCGCTCGCGGAATTCTGACTGCCAAGGGCGGCATGACCAGCCATGCGGCGGTCGTCGCGCGGGGCATGGGGCGCCCTTGCGTCTCGGGGGCGTCCAGCCTGTCGATCGATTACCAGGCGCGATCAGCGGAGATTGGTGGCGTGCACATCGCCGAAGGTGACCTGATCACTATCGATGGCAGCACCGGCGAGATTTTCCAGGGCGCCCTGCCAACCGTGATGCCTGAGCTTGACCGCGAATTTGCGACGGTGATGGCCTGGGCCGATCGGCATCGCCGCATGAATGTGCGCACCAATGCCGAAACCCCGGCCGATTGCGAAGTCGCCCGCCAGTTCGGAGCGGAAGGCATCGGTCTGTGCCGCACCGAACACATGTTTTTCGACGGCGAACGCATCAACTTCATGCGCCAGATGATCCTGGCCGCGAATGTGGCTGAGCGGCTCGTCGCGCTCGATCGGTTGTTGCCCGAACAGCGTAGCGATTTCGCCCGGATTTTCGAGATCATGCAGGGGCTTCCCGTCACGGTGCGGCTGCTCGATCCCCCACTCCATGAGTTTCTTCCCCATTCCGAATCGGAATTCACCGAGCTGTCCGCCGCCGTCGGCATCGGCGTGGATCAGCTCAGACGCCGGGCCGAGGAATTAGCCGAGTCCAATCCGATGCTCGGCCACCGCGGCTGCCGCCTGGGCGTGGTCTATCCGGAAATCTACGAGATGCAGGCCCGCGCAATCTTCGAAGCGGCCTGCGCGGTGAGCCGGGAGACCGGCCAACCGGTCGTGCCGGAAATCATGATCCCCCTCGTCGGCACGGCCCGCGAACTCGACATGCTCAAGCGGATTGTGATCGGGGTGTCGGAAGCGGTCTTCGCGGAGCAGGGATTGACGGTTGAATTCACCGTCGGGACCATGATCGAATTGCCCCGCGCCGCGCTGGTGGCGGACGAGATCGCCAAGGTGGGCGAGTTCTTCTCGTTCGGCACCAACGATCTTACCCAGACCACGCTGGGCATCAGCCGGGACGATGCCGGACGGTTTCTTGGCAGCTACATAGACAAGGGCATCTTTGCCACCGACCCATTCGTCAGCATCGATGTAGAAGGGGTCGGCAAGCTGATTGCGATGGCCGCCCGTCTGGGCCGCGAGGCCCGCCCCGACATCAAGCTGGGGATCTGCGGCGAACACGGCGGCGATCCGGCCTCGATCGCGTTCTGCGACAGGGTCGGCCTCGATTATGTCAGCGCTTCCCCGTTCCGAGTTCCCATAGCGCGCCTCGCCGCTGCCCAATCGGCACTGGCCGCTACCTAGCGCGGAACCCGGCCAAGAGCTTAACAAGTCAAAGGGTGGAGGAGAAGAACCATGGACTATGATCGCAAGGACGCCAAGAAATGGGCCACCGAGACAGTCCGGGGGTTTTACCAGTGTCCGATCACCCCGATGACCGCGGACCACAAGTTCGACATCGACGGGATCCGCTACAACATCGACAAATATGTCGAAATGGGCCTTGATGGCCTGGTTGTCGGCGGCTTCATTGCCGAATGCTGGAACGTCACTCCGTCCGAATGGATGCGCTATCACGAGATCGTCGCCGAGGCCAACGCCGGGCGGCTCGATCTTTGGACGATCATCCTCGACCCGTCGGTCCACCTCGCGCTCGAAAAGATGCAGTTCGTCGAGGAGCTGGGTTTCAACGGCGCCGAGGTCATCAATCCCGTCGTCCAGCTTCGCACCGACGACGAGATTTTCGCCTGGTTCAAGTATCTGACCGATCGCAGCAACATGGCGGTCTGCCTCTACCGCACGCCGGTTTCGGGCACGGTGCTGAGCTGGAACCTGATGCGCCGCCTGGCCGATCTCGAGACCGTGATCGGGGTCAAGCAGGGTGCGCTCAATCGCGCCGAGACGATCAAGATCCGCAGCCTGATGCCCGAAGGCTTCAACACCATGGAGCCGTTTGAGTATTTCTTCCTCGAAGACCTCCGGCTGGGCGGGACGGTGTGCTGGGGCGAACTGTCGTTCATGCTCTATGGCAAGAAGCGCCACCTCGCGCGCGACTACATCAACCTCGCCCACCAGGGCAAATGGGAAGAGGCCCGCACCAAGTGGGAAGGCCTGCACGACGTCCGCGAATATTACCATGACCAGTTTGTCTGGGATATCGCGCGCACCGCGACCTATGCTTCGGCGCTGGCGAACATCAAGGCGTGGTATGAGGCGATCGGCCTCAAGGCCGGCCCGATCCTGCCGCCGGTCGCGGACGTGACCCCGCAGAAGAAGGAAGAGATCAGGGCCAAGCTCATCGAGCTCGGCATCGCCTGATCGGACGCGGGACATCGGCAATGACCAGGCAACTGCACTTCTGCATCCACGGCGCAGGCGGACTTGGTTCCGTTATCGGCGGCTTCCTGGCCCGCGGCGGACACAAGGTAACGCTGATTGCGCGCAAACCCCATGTCGAGGCCATCCGCCAGGGTGGTCTGCAAATCGAAGGGGTGCGGGCGCAGTTCGTGCAGCGCGCCAACCTGTTCGCGGTCGAGACCCCGGCCGAGGTCGAGGGCGCGATCGACTATTACATCCTGCTGACCAAGGCGAAGGGCACCGATCAGGCGCTGGCCGATGCGGCGGTGCTGGTTGACCGGACAGCCTGCGCCCTCACCTTGCAGAACGGGGTTGGCAAGGAAGGCCGGCTGCAGGCCGCGTTCGGCAAGGACGAGGTGATTGGCGGGTCGATCATGGACGGCGCAACCCTGCTCGAACCCGGCCGGGCGCTCAACCACATGGCCGTCCCGGTAACCGCCTATTTCGGCGAACTAGGAGGCGGAGAAAGCGATCGCACCCGGACCATGGCCGAGGCGCTGGACTCAGCCGGGATGGGGTCCCGCTCGACTGCCGACATCACCCATGTCCATTGGGAAAAACTGGTCCAGGTCGGAAGTGCTTCATCGTGGAGCGCCAGCACCCTGGGCGGCATCAAAGAGCTCGATTTCATCGACGGTGTGGCGGTACGCGAAGGCGCGGCCCAGTATATCCTGATCGTCAAGGACCTGCTGGCGATCTACAAGGCGCTGGGGTACGAACCGCAAAATTTCTTCGCGCCCGTCTCACGGCTCGTCGAGATCAACGGAGAAAGCTTCGCGCTCGCCGGGGTGATGGCCATGGTCGGCCGGTTCAAGCCGGAGAATCGCCCGGTCCGGACCTCGATGCACGATGACCTGGTGGCAGGACGGCGCATGGAGGTTGACGAAATACTGGGACCGCTCGCCGAGGCCGCCGAACGCCTCGGCGTCGATGCACCGACATTCCTGGGGGCTTACCGGATCCTCAAGACCCTGAACACCTACCTTTGACCTTTCGGCACGGGAAACCCTTTTGAACCGCTATACCATAGCCAATATTCCCGGCGACGGCACCGGCCGCGAGGTTCTGCCCGCCGGGGTGCAGGTCTTGTCGGCGGTAGCGCAGCGATGTGGCTTTGCGCTCGAGTTTCGCGACTTCGACTGGAGCTGCGAAACCTATCTCGCCACCGGGAAAATGATGCCCGATGACGGGCTCACCCGGCTTGCCGATCATGACGCAATCTTCCTTGGCGCGGTCGGTTACCCGGGGGTGCCCGATCACGTCTCGCTGTGGGGCCTGCTGCTGCCGATCCGGCGCGAATTCGATCAATATGTCAATCTCCGGCCGGTGCGGTTGCTGCCCGGCATTCGCTCGCCGCTGCGCGAAAAGAGCACCGGCGATATCGACTTCTGGGTGGTGCGGGAAAATTCGGAAGGCGAATATTCCCAGATCGGCGGCCGCACCGGCACCGGCGAGGATGAAATCGTCATCCAGCAGGCAGTATTCACCCGCCGCGGCACCGACCGGATCCTGCGTTACGCCTTCGATTTCGCGCGCAAGCTTGGCCGGCCGCATGTCACCTCGGCCACCAAGTCGAACGGGCTCTACCATTCGATGCCGTTCTGGGACGAGCGTTTCGCGGCGATCGGCGCGGAATATCCCGGGATCGCCACCGACCAGTACCATATCGACATTCTGGCCGCCCGCTTCGTGATGTCACCCGAACGGTTCGACGTGGTGGTCGGATCCAATCTGTTCGGCGACATCCTGTCCGATCTCGGTCCCGGCGTAACCGGGACGATAGCGGTCGCGCCGTCGGCCAATCTCAATCCGTCGCGGCGCTATCCGTCGATGTTCGAACCGGTGCACGGATCGGCTCCGGACATTGCCGGCCAGGGCATTGCCAATCCGATCGGACAGATCTGGTCGGGGGCGATGATGCTCGACCATCTGGGAGAAGCGGAAGCCGCAGCGATGGTGCTGGCCGCGATCGAAGCGGTCCTGCGCGATCCGCAAGCAGTCCTGACCCCCGATCTGGGCGGCAACGGCAGTACAGCGGTCCTGACCCGCCAAATATTGGAAAAGCTGCAGGGAAGGTGATCCCCGGCAGTCTTCGCGAGCCTGAAGGAACGAAACGCATGAGCCTGCAACGTCAGCTTCACCTCGGCGCGTTCATGCGGCCGGTCAGCATCCATACCGGCGCCTGGCGCTACCCCGGGGCAATCCCGGATGCGAATTTCAACTTCGCCGCGATCCGGCAATTCGCGCGCAAGCTGGAAGCAGGCAAGTTCGACGCCTTTTTCATGGCTGATCATCTCGGGGTCCTGAACATGCCGGTCGAGGCGCTGCGGCGCAGCCACACCGTCACCTCGTTCGAACCCTTCACCCTGCTGTCGGCGCTGGCTGGCGCCACCGAACGGATCGGGCTGGTCGCCACTGCCTCCACCACCTTCGACGAACCCTTTCACGTCGCGCGCCGCTTTGCCTCGCTCGATCACCTCAGCGGCGGGCGGGCCGGCTGGAACGTCGTCACCACGTCCAACCCCGAGAGCGCCAAGAATTTCGGGTTCGAGGTGCAGCCCGATCATTCCGGCCGCTACGGGCGCGCCCGCGAATTCTACGACGTCGTGACTGGCCTGTGGGACAGCTTCGCGGAAGACGCCTTCGTCTGCGATGCGGAAAGCGGCATCTATTTCAATCCCGCGCGGATGCACGTCCTCGATCACAGAGGGCTGCATTTCTCGGTCCTCGGGCCGCTCAACATCGCCCGCCCCCCGCAGGGCTGGCCGGTCATCTTCCAGGCGGGGGCCTCGGACCCTGGACGCCAGCTTGCCGCCGAAACCGCCGAAGTCGTCTTTGCCGCTGGATCGAATCTTGCCGCCGCCAAGAGCTTTTATTCTGATGTGAAAGGGCGGATGATCCCGATCGGACGCAATCCCGATCATCTCAAGATCCTGCCCGCCGCGCTCGTCGTTGTCGGTGACACGGTCGAGCAGGCCAAGGCCAAGCGCGCTCACCTGGACAGCCTGGTTCACTATGAAAGCGGGATTCACTCGCTGTGCGGCATGCTCGATCATGATGTTTCGGGGTTCGACCCCGATGGCCCCCTCCCCGAAATACCCGATACCAACGCCAGCAAGACCTCTCGTGAAATGCTGGTCACGCAAGCCCGACAGTACAACCTCACCATCCGCCAGCTCGCCGCGAAAGCCGGCAGCTATGCCGGGCTCGCCTTCGTCGGCACTCCGGCTTCGATCGCCGACGAGATGGAGCAATGGCTGGAGGAGCGCGGTTCGGACGGGTTCGTCGTGATGTTCCCCTATCTGCCGGAGGGGCTCGACGATTTCGTCGATCGGGTCGTGCCCGAATTGCAGCGCCGGGGCATTTTCCGCAAGGACTACCAAGGCACGACCCTGCGCGATCATTTCGGGTTGCCGCGCCCCGGCAATCGATTCTTTTGACGCGGCGAACCGAAAGCCGCAGACCAGACCGCTAACGACACGGAGGGAACAACCATGGCCGCCTATTTCATCGCTTCCGTCACCTCGCACGACGATGGCTGGGTTGCGGACTACCAAGCCAATGTTCCGCCGATGGTTGCGCGGTTCGGCGGCGAACTGATCTGCCGCTCCAACCAGTTCGAACGCTTCGAAGGCGAAGGCGCGGCGCCGCACTATACGGTGATCATCCGCTTCCCTGCGATGGCGGATGTCCAAGCGTTCATGGCCTGCCCCGACTATGCGCCGTTCAAGGTTGCACGGATCGCCGGCGCAACGTCCGACATTTTCGCGGTCGCCGACTGACCGGCGCAGCCTTTGGAGATCGAACCATGCAAAGCCTGCGCATCTTCTTCATCGCCAGCGGAATCTGGTACCTGTGCAATCTGGTCCTGCTCTGGCCGCCGGTCTATGCAGGGGCCCTGTCCCTGATCTATCCGGGAATCGATCTGGGCCAGGGCCAGCCGGTGTTCGATCTGCTGCTCGATGCCTGGCTGATCGTCGGGATACAGCTGGCCGCGATCGGTATCGTCGCCCTGTGGGGCGCGCGGCAGCCGTGGAAATACATCGCGCTGGTCCCGGTGATCGTGCTAACCGAAGCGGTCGGCGCGGCATGGGACATCTACAGCCTGTTGTGCAGCGGCGAGGCGGAATGGGTCGTCTTCACAACGCTGGCGGCTCATGCTGTGATCGTACTCGGAGCCTGGTACACCTGGACTGCGGCGCACCGGGAAAAGGCGCAACAAGGCGCAGTGACCTCATAGATTGAAAAACGGCCAAGGCGAAGAACGGACGCGGAACGTTATGGAGTTCGCGCGGCGTCTTTGACGGCGAAGTTGTTGACGATGCGACTGATGGTGGCGCGATGGACGCGGAAGAGGCGGGCGATATCGGCTGTCGATCTGCCAGCGGTGAGCATGGTGATGACCTCGGTCTGTTGGTGGGGCGAGAGCTTGGGTTGTCGGCCGCCACTGCGCCCCTGGGCACGCGCCGAGCGCAGGCCAGCCTGCGTTCGTTCGCGCACCATGGCGCGCTCGAACTCGGCGAACGAGCCCAGCATTTGCATCATCATGCGACCGGATGCCGTTGTGCTGTCGATATTTTCGGTCAGCGAGCGGAATCCGGCGCCGGCCTTTTCGACGCGGTCGAGGATAAGCAGCAGATCTTTCAGCGACCGCGACAGCCGGTCAAGTTTCCAGGCTGCGAGAACATCACCGGGCTCGAGACGGTCGAGCAGTCGGTGGAGTTCCGGTCGATCCCAGCGGCCGCCCGAGGCATGTTCTTCGTAGAACCGGGTGCAGCCCGCGGCTTCGAGTGCTTCGATCTGCGGGGCGGTATCCTGGTCTTCGGCCTTGGACACGCGAGCATAGCCGAGCAGCTTGGGTGATGCTGCATTTATCTGTTGCTTTTGCATGTCGTTTGGCAACAGCTTTGTGCGACGAATAGCGCGTTGTTTTTGCTGGACCGGTCTGGATGCTGCGCAAACGACCGTTTGCGCGCGTTCGTTCCTCATGACTGGCATCCGCGATGTCGCGGCTTCAGCCCCGTGCTTCTTTCGGCCAGCCAGTCGATGGCGCCCGGGATGGCACGCCAGGCGGCGCCGTTTTCCTCGACATAAGCGGTCGCCTCATCCTCTCCGCCCATACTGATGTAGCCGTCGCGAGAAGGAACGAGGCGTTTGAGGCCGGCCAACATGGCAGGCACATGCGAGTTGCTCTCCCAGGCTTCCCGGACAATCGCCGGACCGCGCGGGTCCTGTTCGCGATAGGCTATCAGCGCCAGCGTGTAGGCCCAGGCGGCACTTCCATCTCCTTCATACTGGCGCAGTAGCACCTTCAGCCCAGCGAGATCGTCGCGCTGGAGCAAGGCGCTTGCCAGCAGGTAGCGGATGCCCTGATTGTCATTGGGATTGAGGATCAGCATCGCGCGATAATGGTCGATCGCCGCCTGCTGCTCGCCCGTGCGCCATAATGTCATCGCCAGTCCTGCTCGCGCCCGCATATAGGGTCTGGTCTGCAGGAACCCCCAGAAGTGGCCAGACAGTTCTTCGAATTCATTGCCGAGCGCGCGCTCGCCTGCCTCCACGCCTTGACGGTAAAGGGCTAGTGCGTCCGGTTGGGATCGCGCGTCTTCCTCCGCAAGCAGGACATAGGCGTCCGCGCATAGCGGAGAGATGTCGAGTGCGGCCCTGGCGAGAGCGACACGCGCGGCACCGCTCGCTTCCCACGCATCGTACATCATTTCCTGCGCATCATCGACGGCGCCGTTCGTATCGGCCTCCACGCGGCCGAACAGCCCGGCCATGAAACCTTCCATGGCACGGCGGTCGGGGAACACTTCGGAAGCTCGCTTGGCCGGGGTCGATATGGGCCTGTTCCGTGTCTTCCTGGTCTTTGGACGCCGGGGAGGTGGAGATGCTTTTTTTCATCGCAGAGGCCTTTGCGAATTATGCTGTCAGCGGCAGATCGAAGTCGATGCGCCGATCCAAATTGGCCTCGAAACGGCCATAAGGATTGATATGGGCGTGGATGGCCGGCGTCAGACCGCGATGGTCTTCGGCGGTCATCCGCTTCATCCAGGCGGGCTCGGTCAGAACCCGCTGCAGCATCCGCGTGTTCACGTAGACCAGGCAGTTCTGTAACAGATGGAGCGCCAGCACCGCCAGTTCCTGATCCTCCAGGCGATTGGCGGCAATCTCACCGCCCTTGCCGAAGAAGATGAAGCTGTGCGCGCCGTTCCAGTTTTCGACGACGTTGAGCCCGGCATGGATGTCGCGGCGCAGATCCTCCGAACCGATATAGCCGCACAGGAAGATCGTCTTGATGACCTTGCCGAGTTCGGCAAGCGCCGCATAGGTCGGGTGCTGGACAGCCGCGCTGGCAAAGCGGCGCAGAATCGCCTCGGGGTCGGCGGTGCGGTGTTTGAGCGCCGCGGTATATTTGATCATCTCGTCATACTGCCGCTCGATCAGTGGCCAGTTGATCTCACGCGCCAGGATCGGCGTGAGATTGCCGAGCGTTTCGCGCATCGCGGTTTCCGGCACATAAAGCTTCTGGCGGGCGATCGCCTTCAGGCGCGGCGCCAGCTCGAACCCGAGCAGGTGGCAAAAGGCGAACCCCACCTCGCTCTGGCCATGACTGTCGACATAATGACGCTGGATCTCCTGGTCGGTGCAATGGCGCAGCACGCCTTCGATCATCGCGCTGACCTCGGAGGAAGAACAGCGTTTGAGCTGCGAGTAGATGCAGGTCGCCTGGCGCTCCATGTGCCAGTAGATCATGACGCCACGGCCGCGGTAGCGGACATGCCATTCCGCCATCAGATTCTGATCCCACGCACCGACCTTCGTGGAATCCGACGCGCATGCGGTCCCCGCCTCACCCCAGATGCGCTGGTCGCGCGTCGCGAGGATCGCGTTGGTTACCAACGCGGTTGCGCTGCGCAGCGCCTCCTTGTGGATGAAGCGACGCCGGACGTGCAATAGTTCGGCATAGCTCGCGGCCTCCGTTCCTGTGCTGACCCGCTTCAGGCCGGCATTGGTGCCGAGACCGTAGAGGCACAGGACAAGACGCCGGCGGAGTGTATCGGCATCGATAACGACCCGGTCGCCCGACGCCGTGAACTCATCGAGGAATCCGGTTTGCCGGGCGGTCTCCATCAGCACGTCGATCAGGTCCGTCATCGGCCAGCGCCGTTCGAGTTCTGTCTTGATAGCCTCCAGATTGAGCGCTGCCGGCAGCGGCTCGAACGGTGTGATCGAAATCCGGTTCTTGCCCTGCTGTCGAAGTCGCACCTTGGCATTGCGCGGCATCTTCCGGTTCAGCGCGCCGAGCGCTTCGGTCATCTGTGCACGAAGTCCGGCGACAAACGCCCCTGCGTGGGACTGTCAGGAATTTCGTGTGCGGCGAGGCATAATGGGCAACAAGGAGACCCAATATGTCACGACGGAAAGAACCCTCGATACCCAACGACATTCTCGATCAACTGCTGGCCGGCACTGACGCAGCAGCAGCGCTCAGCCAGGGCGGCCTGCTCGATACATTGAAGAAGGCATTTGCCGAACGGGCGCTCAATGCGGAGATGGATCACCATCTTGGCCAGGAGGAGCAAGGGACCTACAGCCGGAACGGCTATGGCCGCAAGACGGTGACGACCGACGGGGGACGGATCGAGATCAAGGTGCCGCGTGATCGGGCGGGCAGTTTCGATCCGCAGCTGATCGCAAAATATCAGCGCCGTTTCCCCGGTTTTGATGACAAGATCATCTCGATGTACGCGCGCGGCATGAGTACCCGTGAGATCACCGGGCATCTGCGCGAACTGTACGGCATCGAGGCCTCACCCGACCTGATCAGCACGATCACGGACGCTGTGCTGGAGGAGGTCACGGCCTGGCAACAACGCCCGCTGGACTCA
>NZ_DATKFP010000193.1:0-5354 GCF_035511395.1 Sphingobium sp. | reverse complement strand
GGCGCTGACGCCATGCAGTACGAAGATACTCTTGGAAGTGTCCATTCCGATGCGCGCGATGTTGCTCACTGACGGCCTCCTACTGTGATCTAACGACCTCATTATGATGTTCGGGGGCCGTCCACCCCAACACCATTTTTCCGTGCGGGTCGGGGACGGGCCTCTCCTGCGAGATTTGCTGCCGCCCGGAAAAATCGTGACCCCCATCGCCGGCTGCGCCGGTCGCGTTCCGCGATCCTTGACCCCGCCGCTCGCAGCCCGTGCCCCCGGGGAAACCTCTTTCGTTTCCATAGGAGGTTTCCATGACGAAGATCCACCGCAGCGTCCGTCCGTTCTGCGACATCGCAGAATTCATCGCACAGGAGACGAACGCCGCCACCGACGACTTTCACGCAGCCTTCTCCTCCGATCTTGGCGGCATCCGCGTCGGGCGCAGCGAGGAGGAGATGACCACCGACATGCCCGATCCTCGCGAAGCCCAACTCGCCGTCGAACTGATCGTCACGACCCTCTTCGACCTGCTGCGCGACACGCGGTTGCAGCCTGCTGCCGAGCGCCTCGCATGGGGCATCGTGAACAGTTTCCATCACGTCGCAGACCAGTGGGAGGGGCAGGCCGACAAGGCGACACGCGGCGTCCAGGACCTGCTGCAGCGCGCCGACGGCAGCGAAATCCACGGCGTCGAACTCGAGCAGGCACAGGACGAACTCGAATTCCTCGACGAAGCCACCGACGCCCTGCGGTGCATGCGCGACCATGCCGCCGACGTCTTCCACACCGAAACCGGACGGCCATGGTCCGCACCGAGGGGCTCGCTGGTATCGAGCAAGCGCACAGCCTCGGTTATCGCCGCCACCGATTTCCTGGCCGCCCGCCGCCAGCGCCGCGCCGCCGCGCATAACCCGCAGGGGCCCGTCGTGATCTTCTCGGGCGGGGCGGACTGCTGGTTTGACGCCCGCCTGATCTGGGCGAAACTCGACGACACGAAATCCCGCAACCCGGCGATGGTGCTGGCCACGACCGCACAGGACAAGGGTTGCGACGCGATGGCGGCGGCCTGGGCGGCCTCACGCAAGGTCAAGCTCATCACGTTCCGCCTCAGCGCCAAGCTGGGAAAACGGGCGGGGTTCGTCCGGAACGAGCAGATGGTCGGACTGCGGCCCGTCGAGGCGCTGGTCTGCGAAGGGTCGGGCCTGCAGTCCCACCTCGCGCGCCTCGTGAAGGAGAAGCATATCCCGGCGCGGTTCGTCAGGCTCAGCGACCAGGGATGGGAGGCGCAGTGAGGTTTCCCCAGAGGACCGGTCCGGTTTGCCGGGCCGGTCCTCATTTTTGTCTTCGCGCGTAGTTGTCGCTTCCGCTCAGGGACCCGCAGGCGGGTCCGTCGCGGACGCGATGCGGAACCGCCGGGGGCGGTCCCGGCCTCCTGCGCGCGGCTGCGCCGTGCTCGTCGCAGGGACACCCTTCGGGTGCGGTCCTGGCGCGTCTGGCCGCGAAGGCAAGGTTGCGCCCTGCCACCAGAGGAGAGGAGGGCAGAGAGGGGCGGCTCATTCGAGGAGATCAAAGCCATGTCCGAGCATATCCTTTCACACCTCTCCGGTTCGGCCGTCTTCATATCCGGATCGCTGTCCATTACCGCACTTCCCCGGCCCGTCATCGAACGCATAGGCGGTATCGCCGAGCGCGCGCTTCCCGTCCTGATCGGGGATGCCCGCGGCGTGGATCGGTTGGTCCAGCGCCATCTTGCCGATCGGGATATCGCTGCCTTCACGGTCTACTGCTCAGGCGAGACCCCGCGCCATAACCTGGGAGACTGGTCCGTCCGGCACATTGCGTCCGCCGGGCGAAAGGGCACCGCCGCATACCATGCCCCGAAGGATGCGGCGATGGCGCGCGATGCCTTCAGCGGTCTCGTGATCTGGGATGGTCGCAGCCGGGGAAGCCTTGCCAATATCCACCGGTTGGCCCTGCGGCGATGCTTCATCCTGATCTGGTTCGAGCCGGAGGGGCGCTTCATTACCCTGAGGTCGGACTCCGACAGGAGCAGCTTTCTCGAAGCACATCCCTGCGGGAATCTGTGATCGCCAGCGGCGTGATCAGCCTGCCGTCGGCAGCCCTTTGACCGCCGTCAGCGCCGCGCTGCCACCGACCCGGATCGCCTGCGTCAAAAGCTCGCGGAACTCTCGCTCCGCAAGCTTCTCCACCGGTATCTCCGAGATCATCGCGGCATATTTGCCCCGTAGGGCACGGCGAGCGTTTTCCAGTTCGTCGTTCATCTTGCGCTGACGCGCTTCCAGATCGGCGAGCCGGTCCCTTTCCGTCATCTTCGGCATTTCCATCGTCCTTCCCCGATGGCCTGCCCGTCACCTGCGACTGTGCCACATCGACGGACCAGTGCAAGCGGGATTGCCTCTTCCTGCGGAACCGGCGGGGGCGCCGCGCCAGGCTGCTCCTGTCGATCCTTCACCAACCCCATCCCATCCATCGGACCGGGCTGCCTGCAGTCCGCGGACATCCCCCTTGAAGAGGCTGCCATGGCTACCATAGATCCCGACTACGATCGTTTCGTCGAAACCCATGAACCGCATTTCCTCCGTGCGCAGGCGCGGGGTTTCGCTCTCATTCGCGAGATCGAGTGCCATCTCGAAAGGGCTGGTTCCTACGCCGGCCGATATTGCGGCCACACCGATCGCGAGACTGGCGATTTCGTGATAACCGGCGAGTGCGACGAGGTATTCATGGCCGAATGGAACCGGGCTTCGGATCTCGCCCACAGGGCCGCCCGCTCCAATGCCTATCGGATCATCCGGGCGCAGGGACGGGGCGACGAGGCGGCCAGGCTCATCCATGAAGCGCGCGCGCTGATCGCCCGCCAGAACTGATCACGTCCCCGGGACCGGGCCTGATGCCCGGTCCCTTTTTTTGCTTTTAGGGAGACCCCGCCCATGAACACCATCCCTCGATCCACTGCACCTGTATCCCCCGTAAATCAGGAGCAAGGGTGCCTCCTGCCTTCCGGCACGAGGCTGCGCAGCGCGAGTGCGCTGCGTAAGGCGGGACGCACGGCGCGAGGCCGTTTTGTAATGGACCCTACGCACGGGTGCTGCGGGTGAATTTCCTCGTTTAATCAGATCGATAGATCTGCCATACGGGGCAGGCTTCAATCCGCCGCCATGTAAGGCATGGCTCACCAGCAAGTCATCTGCCTGGCCATGGCTTTGAAATCCCGCCGAAATTCCTGTAATCCGTGCCTTACCGCCATCCTTTCGTGAGGAAGGGGGCAGGTGACATTGAGCGGCATTGACGTTGAAGCGCTGCATGGGGCGTGCTCCGCGCCTCATTCATGGTGGTGCGACCGGAAGGAAAGGCATGGCGGACCAGAATGAAAGCTACATCATCGATCTTCGCCGGGCTTTGGTCGAGGCAATCTGCATGGTGTCGGCGCAGCGCCAAGAGGCCGCTCCAGGGGACAAGGGCGATACGCTCTTCATCGGATCTGCCGAAGCCGGCGAAGCGCTGGTGCTGCTGTTGTCGGAATTCGTCGAAGGAGTGCCCGACCTTCGTACCTCCGCGGATGTGCGCCGCATGTCGGACGTCATCGCGAAAAAGATGAGGCTCAACATTGCCGATATCCGGCGGGGTCGCGCCGAGACCTGCGGGCGTCCTCCTTCGTCGATCGTAATCAGAGGAAACTGATATCCCGTCGCTTGGGTCATCGGCAGGATGGTCCGCGAGCGAGCTGATCGGCCTAGGGAAGGGGCCAGATAGTCGGGGGATCTGGTATCTCTTGCGGCGATTCCGATGAGAGCCTATAGTAAAGAGGCTTCATGACATCTGCGAAGGCTCCCGGCAGCGGAGACCTTTCGCGTGACCAAAGTCAGTTTTCGGGTCGATCCGGCCTTGCACGACGCCGTGCTGCGACGCGCGTATGGAGCCAATCTCAGCCTGTCCGCCTTTATTCGCCAGACGCTCGAACAGGCGGTCGACAATCGCAAGCGTTACGTCTTTTCCTCGCAGGACGAAATCCTCGCAACCTCCATCCAGATCCTCTCGATCCTGGCGACCTCGGTAGGACGACGCTCGCCCGAAACGCTGGAGCAGGGGATGGCGCAGGCGCGCACTATCCTCGCCGAGCGCGGCCTCCTCGGCGAGGAGGAGGCACAATGAGCATCTTTCGCAACGACACGCTGGGCTCGTGGACGCGCGGAGGGCAGGCCATCGTCCACAATGTCCGCATGACCACCCAGGTCTTTTACCAGACGCTGCTCGCGGGGCTGATCATCTGGCTGATCGGCACCGTCTGGTATGCGTTCGAGAAGTCGAGCGAATACGAGCGCTTCGCTCTGGTCAAGCTCGCCGAAGCCATGATCAAGGTCGATGCGGCCGGTGACACCAATGACCCCGTGCAGTTTCGTACTCCGCAAGGGCACGATTACTGGACCTCCGCCGACTGGCTGGTCGCCTCGACCCTCGCGAAAAAGACCCTCCACGCCTTCGAGGTCTATCTGCTCCACGGTGCATTGATCTCGGGTCTGTTCGCGCTCGTCATGCTGGGCTGGGCATGGTTCTACTTTACCCGCACGGGGAGGGGGCTCGGCTCCAACGAATATCTGCGCGGCGCCCGGTTCGGGACGATCCGACAGGTGAAGCGCGCGCTGTGGCGACAGACAAAGGGGCCTTTGTCGATCGGCAACGTCCCGGTGCCGGAGGCCTACGAGCCCGAACATATCCTCCTGTGCGGCGCCCCCGGGACGGGCAAGACCAACCTTATCGTCGGCATGCTGGAGGGTATCCGCAAGTCGGGAAGGCGAGCCATCGTCTATGACACGGCCGGCACTTTCGTCGAGAAGTTCTACCGGCAGGGCGCCGACATGCTGCTCAACCCGCTCGATCAGCGCACGGCGCGCTGGTCGCCGTGGGTCGATGTCCCGCGCGACTATCACTACGACCAGATCGCCGAGTCCACGATCCCCGACAAGCATGGCGATCCCTTCTGGGCCAAGGCCGCGCGCGGCACGCTGGTCGCCGTCATGCGCAAGCTCGCACGTCAGAAGCATACCTATGTTTCGGTCCTGCTGGACCGGCTGCTCCGCTCGAAGCTCAAGGACCTCGCGGCATTCGTCTCCGGCACCGATGCGGCCGCCTTCATCAGCACCGAAGGCGAACGGACGTCCGCCGGTATCCAGGCAGAACTCGCCTCGGTGATGCGCAGCTTCGGCTATCTGGACGATACCGAGGACGGCTTTTCGATCCGCGACTGGGTGGAAAAGGGCGCGGAAGGAAGCTGGCTCTTCATCACGGTCAAGGCCGACCAGCTACCCTCGCTGCGTCCCTTGATCACGGTCTGGCTCGATATC
>NZ_DATKFP010000192.1:0-12338 GCF_035511395.1 Sphingobium sp. | reverse complement strand
AATTGCATATGCGGCAGCTTGCCCGACGTAACGTAAGTCCGGTCAAGCAGATCGACCAGCGCCTCCAGCCGGTCCGCGTCCATCCCCACCGCCTGCGCCGCCGTCCTGTCCAGACCCTCGATCATCCGCGCCATGCTCCTGCTGCTGCACGCCCGCGCTAGAGCAGCGATGCGCGCAGGTAAACAGCTTGCCGATTGCCAAGACCCCTCCCTCCCCTCTATGGCAACCCGCCTGATCGCCACGCATTGGACAAAGACAGGCATGGCCACCGGCCTTTCTTCGATATTCATGGCAAATCGTCCCGCCTTGCTGCGCTTCCTGCGCGCGCGCGGCGCGGGCGATGATGCCGAGGATCTGTTGCAGGATATGTGGATGAAACTGGAGGCCAAGGATCTTGGCCCGGTCAGCGATCCGCTGCCCTATCTGTATCGCATGGCCAATAACCTCATGCTCGACCGCTACCGGTCCGCCACCCGGCGCGAACGGCGAGAACAGGATTGGGCAGAAGGTGCAGGCGGCGTCATGGCCGATCCGACCGAGGATATCGCGATCGACGACCGCATGATCCTGAACCAGAAGCTGGACGAGGCGCGCGCCGTACTTCGCGACCTTGGTCCGCGCGTGGAGATGGTGTTCCGCCGCTTCCGCATCGAGGGCGTCGGGCAGAAGGTAATCGCCGCCGAACTGGGCGTCAGCCTGACCACCGTCGAAAAGGATCTGCAAAAGGCGTATCGCGCAATGCTGGCGCTCAAGCAGAAAATGGATACGGAATGATCGGGTCGGCGGCGTCAGGCTCTGCAAGGGGCAAAATATGAACGGGGCTGGAGCCATGATGAATCAGGAGGCGCTCGCGTGGGTCATTGCCACGCGCGACCCCCAATTTGACGACTGGGACGCCTTCACGCTCTGGCTGGAGGGCAATCCTGCTCATGCGGCCGCCTATGACGCGCTGATGGCGGCAGATGCCGATTTGGATGCGATCATCCCGCCCGAGCCGGTCGCCATGCCCGTTGCGGCGAACGATGTCGCACTGCGCCATTCGTGGCGCTGGATCGGCGGTGGCGCGATCGCTGCCGCATTGGTGGCGTCCGTCTCGATCGGCATGTTCAACCGGTCCGATATCTACACCGTCACCACCCGACCGGGTGAGATGCGCAGCATCGCGCTCGACGACGGAACGAAGATCGAGCTGAACGGCGGCACCAGCCTGCGCCTCGATCGCAAGGATGCGCGTTTTGCCGCGCTCGACAGCGGTGAGGCCGCCTTCACCGTGCGCCACGACGTGGCGAACCCGTTCCGCGTGACGGTGGGTGACGACATATTCGAGGATGCGGGCACCGTGTTCAACATCGTGCATGCCGGCGGCGCGACCCGCATCGGCGTGTCCGAAGGCAAGGTGATCTACAATCCGCAGGCCGAAGCGATCGCGCTGCCCGCCGGACGCGGCCTTGCCGAGGATGCGCAGGGACTGCGCGTGATGGACGTCGCGCCGGAAGCCGTCGCCAGCTGGCGCCAGGGCAATCTGGTCTATGCCAATGCGCCGGTGACGCAGGTGGGCGAGGATATCGCACGCTCTCTAGGCATCACGGTGCATTTCACGCCTCAGGCCGGGGCCAGCCGCTTCACCGGCACGATCCGCCTCGACAGGGATGCAGCGCGCTTCTTCGCCGGTGCTGCGCCGCTGATGGGCCTGTCCGCTGTGCGCCAGGGTGACACATGGCTGTTGAAGGAAGGGCCAATCAAGGAAGGGCCGATCAAGGAAGGGAATGGGCCGCAGAGCTGATCTTCTCCTCGTCACCGCCCTCACCATAGCGAGCGCAACGCCCGCGCAAGCGGCGGACAGACAGGCCATCCGCATCGCCCCCGGCAGGCTGGGCGAGGCGACGATCGCGCTCGGCCGTCAGACGGGGGTGAGCATCGGCATGTCGGACCAGTCGCTGGCCGGCATACCTACTGTCGGTGTCGACGGAAAATTGTCGGTCGATGCCGCGCTCCGGCGACTCCTCAAGGGAACGGGCGCGACGGCCCATCGGATCGACGCGACCACATGGCGCATCGTCCGCGCCAAAGTGCCGCCACGCCCCGTCGCCGCCGGCCCCGCACCGATCCAGGCCGCCCCCGCGCCCGACCAGCCGTCGGCAGAGATCATCGTCACCGCCTCCAAGCGCGACACCCCCTTGCTCCGCTATGCCGGCATGGTCGATGCGCTGGACAACGGCGCCTTCACCAGCAGCGAAGCGGCGAACGGCACCGCCACGCTGCTTGCGCGGGTCGCCAGCCTCAGTTCGACCCATGCGGGCAACGGCCGCAACAAGCTGTTCATCCGCGCCATCGCGGATTCCGGCGTCGCCGGCCCGACCCAGGCGACGACGGGCCAGTATCTGGGCGACATGCGGTTGAACTATGCCGCGCCCGATCCCGACCTGAAACTCTATGACATCGGCCGGGTCGAGGTGCTGGAAGGACCGCAAGGCACGCTGTACGGCGCGGGGTCGCTGGGCGGCATCATCCGCATCATGCCCAACACCCCCAATCTGGGCGAATATGGCGGGCAGGCATCGGCCGGCCTTTCCGCAACCCAGCATGGCGATCCGGGTGGCGACCTTTCGGCCACGCTCAACATTCCCATCGTCGCGGAAAAACTCGCGCTGCGCGTCGTCGGCTATGGCGTGCAGGAGGGCGGCTATATCGACGACGCCAATCGCGACAAGGACGACGTCAACCGCGTGCGCACCTGGGGCGGCCGCGCCGCGCTGCGCTTCGCGCCTGACGAGAACTGGACGATCGACCTTTCCGGCGTCTACCAACATATCGACGGCGACGACGCCCAATATGCCGCCCACTCGGTGGGCCGGCTCCAGCGCGCCTCGGCCGTGGCGCAGCCCTATCAGTCCGACTATCTGCTCGGCAATCTGCGCATCGAGCGGCAATGGGACAGCCTGCGCTTCGTCTCCTCGACAGGTTATGTCCGCAACGAACTGGCGGAAAGTTATGACGCTACCCAGCCCGGCGGCGCGCCGGCCCTGTTCCGCCAGACCAATCATGTCGACATCTTCTCCACCGAAAACCGGCTGGTGCGCGATCTCGACAATGGTCTGGGCTGGATATTGGGCGCCTCCTACCTGCAAAGCACGTCGCGCCTCAATCGATCGCTGACCTCCTACGGCACCGCACCCATACTGCCGGAGGTCATTCCCGGCGTCCCCATGTATGGCATGGGAATGCCCGCCGCCGCGACCGGCGTGCGCAACAGCGTCAAGGAAGCAACCCTGTTCGGCGAAGCCTCGTTCGAGCCGACCCGCGGCCTCATCGCCACTTTCGGCGGACGCTTGACCAACAGCCGCCTGTCGGGTGAGGCGCTCGATCCCATCGCGGCCCTCTCTTTCGCCGATGTCGCGCGAGCGGAAGCGCAGGCGGACCGCAACGAAACGGTCTTCCTACCCTCGGCCTCGCTGCTGACCGATGCCATTCCCGGCGTCACCCTCTATGCCAAGTTCCAGCAGGGCTTCCGTCCCGGCGGCCTTGCAGTCGATGACCAGCGTGTCCGGCGCTTCCAGAACGACCGAATCTCGACCTTCGAACTGGGCTTCCGCAAGGGCATTCCGGGTCGCGACAGGTTCGCGATCAGCGCCAATGCGGCCTATACCGACTGGCGGGACATTCAGGCCGACGTGACGGACCGGATCGGCCTGCCCACCACCGCCAATATCGGCGACGGCCGCATCTACACGTTGGAAGGCCGCATCGTCGTTCGCCCTCTCCCGACCCTGACCCTCGACGGCAGCTTCATCTACAATGACAGCCGCCTCAGCCAGCCGGCCCAGTTCCTGCGCGCGCTCTCCTACGACGGGCGCTCGCTCTCGCTCCCCAATGTCGCCAATCTCGGCGGGCGCATCGCGTTCGACTATCGCGCGCCGTTGGGCAACGATCTCGATTTCCATCTGAGCGGATCGGCCCGCTATGTGGGCAAATCGCGCCTCGGCGTCGGCCCGATCCTGGGCCAGACCCAAGGCGACTATATCGACACCAGCCTGACCGCCAGCCTCCGGCGCGGGCCGGTGCAATATTCGCTCTCGCTCACCAATCTGCTCGACAGCAACGGCAATCGTTTCTCGCTCGGCACGCCCTTCGACCTGCGCACCGACTATTACACCCCGCTGCGCCCGCGCACGGTGCGGATCGGCGTCGATTTCGCTTTCTGAACAAAATCATCGCTCTGCCTGACGGGATGCACCGTCCGGCGTCGTCCCAAGCGAACGCGCGCACAGAACATCCAGCGCGTCACGCAGAGGAGACATCATGCGACATCTACTGGCCTGCACGGCCCTCGCGCCGGTGCTGGCGGCCCTTACGGTGGCTGACGCGGCCGCCGAAACCAAGATTGCGACCGCCACTACCGCCGCCGTCAACACCTCCACGATCGCCAGCGGCGCAGCCGATTCGATCAACATCACCTCGGACGGATCGATCAAGCTGACCAGCGGCACGGCCGTCACCATGGACAGCAACCACGCCGTCACCAATGCCGGCGCCATCACCATCAACGATGCGGACAATGTCACGGGCATCCTCGTCGCCCCCGGTACCAATGGTGTCCTCACCAACAGCGGCACCATCACGCTGACCGAAGACTATACCGCCACCGACAGCGACAGCGACGGCGATGTGGACGGCCCCTTCGCCAAGGGGAGCGGCAAGAACGCCATCTGGGTCCAGTCCGGCGCGGCCCACACCGGCGACATCATCCACAGCGGCACCATCTCGATCGAAGGCAACCAGTCGGCGGGTATCCGCCTCGACGGTGCGCTGACAGGCAACCTGTCCACCAGCGGATCGACCACCGTGGTCGGCGACAACAGCTACGGCGTCCTGGCCAATGACGTCACCGGCAATGTCACCCTACGTGGAGCGACCTCCGTCGCCGGCGCAAACAGCATCGGCGCAGCGCTTCTGGGCGATGTCAGCGGCACGGTGAAGATCCAGGGCAGCATCGCCAGCACGGGCTATCGCACCACCACCCGTCCCACCGACGTGTCGAAGCTGGACGCCGATGACCTGCTTCAGGGCGGATCGGCAGTCGTCATCGCCGGCAACGTTGCGGGCGGCATCATTTTCGACATTCCCCCGACGCTCGACGACGATGACGACGATGTCGACAATGACGGCCTGACCGACAGCAGCGAAGGCACCGCCGCAGTCATCACCTATGGCAAGGCAGCGGCCGTTCAGGTCGGCGCAGCCGATGCCGATACCGTGATCGGCGCCGTGACCGGGGACAGCACAGGCTATGGCCTGATCGTCAATGGCGGCATCGCTGGCTATGGCATCTACGACGGCATCGATGCCAACGGCCTCGCTATCGGCGGTCTGGGCGGTGATGTGTCGATCGCCAAGGGCGTGCTGGTCAAGGGCACGGTTGCAGCGGTTTCCTACGACAGCAATGCGACGGCACTGCGGCTGGGTTCGGGCGCGAGTACGGACACGATCGAAGTCGGCGGCACCGTGGGCGCTACCGGTTCGTCGAAGGACGGCACATCCGCGCGCGGCCTGGTGATTGACGCCGGCGCTACCGTCGGATCGATCAAAGTCAGCGGCACGATCAGCGCTTCGGCTCTCAGCACCGAAAAGGGATCGGCCGTTGCGATCCTCGATTCCTCGGGCACCGTCTCCAGCCTGTCCAACACCGGCAAGATCGCGGCGACCGGCGGCAAGGATGGATCGAACATCGCGATCGACCTTAGTGCCAACGGCAGCGGCGTCACACTGACCCAGGCGCTCGCTTCCTCGACCGCGACCGCGCCGTCGATCGCAGGGGACATCCGCCTGGGGTCGGGCAATGACGTCATGACGGTTTCGGCAGGCGCCATTGCCGGCGACGTCAGCTTCGGCGCGGGCAACGACAGCCTCGCTTTGTCCGGTTCGTCCAGCCTGACCGGCGATATCGCTTTCGGCACAGGCACCTCGATGCTCACTCTGGCGGATACCGCCCAGATCGGCGGCGCGGTGGATTTCGGCAGCGGAGCCGGGACACTGACGCTCGGCGGCACGTCGTCGCTTTCCGGCGCGATCAGCAATGGTGGCAACGTCGCCGTGGTGCTGAACGGCGGCATGCTCAACGCCACCAACGCAGGTGCTGTGTCGCTGGCGTCGCTCTCCGCCAGCGGCACGTCCACCATCGGCGTG
This sequence comes from Sphingobium sp., assembly GCF_035511395.1. Classification (GTDB taxonomy): domain Bacteria; phylum Pseudomonadota; class Alphaproteobacteria; order Sphingomonadales; family Sphingomonadaceae; genus Sphingobium. The sequence goes on along the minus strand of NZ_DATKFP010000192.1, from coordinate 6,155 downwards.
ACCATTGACGCGGCCAACGACACCCATACCAGCTATGACGTTACCGGAGCGGCAAGTTTCGCCAGCGGTTCGAAGGTGAAGGTCAACCTGACCCAGGTCAGCGGAGCGGAAGGAGACTATGTCATCGTTCGCGCTGGATCGCTGACCGGATCGCCGACGCTGGCATCGACCACCACCGACCTGCCCTATATCTTCAAGGGCTCGGTCAGCAGCGACAGCACGGCCGGCACCGTCACCCTGTCTATCGCGGCCAAGACCGTGTCCGACCTTGGCCTCAACGGCTCGGTCGCGCGCGCCTATTCCGCCATCTTCAACGCGCTCGACAATGACGACGACGTAGCTGGCGCCTATCTTGCGATTGCCGACGGTTCGACGCTGAACGCCAATCTGCGCCAGATGCTGCCCGATCATGCCGGTGGCACGTTCGAGGCGGTGACGGCCGGTTCGCGCGCAACCGCGCGCATCCTGTCCGATCCGAACGGCATCTACCGCACGAAGGACGGCCGCCTCGGCTTCTGGTTGCAACAGGTCGCCTTCGGCAGCGCCAAGAGCGTGGGCAGCACCGCTTCCTACGACATCAACGGCTGGGGCGCGGGCGGCGGCGTCGAATATCTGACGGATCTGGGCGCGTTCGGCGGCTCGCTCGCCTATATCCATGGCAGCGATTCCAGCGGCGGCTCCAACAATGCGGTCGATTCCGACCAATATGAGTTGGCGGCGCACTGGCGCGGCCAATGGGGACCGCTGCTCGCCTTCGCGCGCCTGTCGGCTGCGACGATCAACTTCTCGGGCACCCGCCATTTCGAGAATGGCGACGTCACCCGCACCGCCAATGGAAAATGGGACGGCAAGCTCTATTCGGCCACGGCCGGGGCTTCTTACCAGTTCCAGATGGGCCGTTTCGGCCTGCGTCCGGCGGTTGGCATCGACTATTACCGTCTGAAGGAAGACGGCTATGCCGAAAACGGCGGCGGCGACGCCTTCAACCTGACAGTCCTCGGTCGCACGAGCGACGAAACCACCGCCAACGGCACGGTAACGGCGGGCTATGATTTCGGCGCGCTCAATCCGGCCGACGGCTGGCTGCGCCTCGAACTGGAAGGCGGCCGTCGTCAGATCATCGGCGGCTCGCTCGGCTCCACCACCGCCTATTTCGAGGGCGGCGAGCAGTTCACCCTGGTCCCCGAAGACCGCACCGACGGCTGGACCGGCCGCGCCCGCCTTTATGGCGGCACCGACAGTTTCCGCATCGGCGGCGAATTCGGCGCGGAAGAACAACAAAATCATGTCGCCATCTCATTTAGGGCGACGGTTAACTTCATGTTGTGACGTCTGATTGATGAACAGGCGGGCCACACCCCACAGACCCTCCCGGTCCGCCCGTTTCGCTCCGGAATGACGCTCCTCCCCAAGGAGCGCCGGGCATGAAAGAGGGGCGTCGCCGGTCCCCCCGGCGGCGCCCCTTATTCTTGATATCCTGCTGAACGAACGGCCCGCTCACCGCCTTCGGCAAAACGGGCCATCCTGTTGGCGAAAGGTCAGGCCGACAGCGCCTTCTTCACCAGTTCGTTGACGACCTGCGGATTGGCCTTGCCCTGCATCGCCTTCATCGTCTGGCCGACGAAAAAGCCGAACAACGCTTCCTTGCCACCGCGATACTGTTCGACCTTGTCGCCATTGTCGGCCAGCACCTTGGCCACCGCCGCCTCGATAGCGCCGGTGTCGCTGGTCTGCTTCAGGCCCTTTTCCTCGACGATCCTGCCGGGTTTGTCGCCGGTTTCGAGCATGATCTCGAACACCTGCTTGGCAATCGTGCCGCTGATCGTGCCATCGGCCACCAGCGCCAGTAATTCGGCGCCTTCCTCTGGGCTTACCGGGCTTTCCTCAAGCGATTTGCCAAGGCGGTTCAGCGCGCCATACAGCTCCGACAGCAGCCAATTGGCTGAAGCCTTGGCGACTTCGCCCTCGCTCTTCTTCTGGATGCGCGCGCCTTCGGCCAGCAGTGCCTCGAACCAGCGCGCCGTATCGGCGTCGGCGGTCAGGGTCGCGGCATTATAGGCGCTGAGGCCCAGCCCCCGCTCGTAGCGCGCCCGCTTGGCGTCGGGCAGTTCGGGCAGCGACTGGCGACATGCCTCCAGAAAGGCGTCGTCCAGTTCCAGCGGCAGCAGATCGGGATCGGGGAAGTAACGATAGTCGTGCGCATCTTCCTTCGACCGCATCGAGCGTGTCTCGTTGCGATCCGGGTCGTAGAGGCGCGTTTCCTGCACGATCTTGCCTCCGGCCTCCAGCACGTCGACCTGACGGTTCGCTTCATGCTCGACCACGGCCATCACGAAGCGGACCGAATTGACGTTCTTCGTCTCGGTGCGCGTGCCGAATTCTTCGCCCGGACGACGCACCGACACGTTCACGTCGGCGCGCATCGACCCCTGATCCATATTGCCGTCGCACGATCCGACATAGCGCAGAATCGTCCGCAGCTTCGACAGATAAGCCCCTGCTTCGACAGGCGAACGCATGTCCGGCTTCGACACGATTTCCATCAGTGCCACGCCCGACCGGTTGAGGTCGACATAGGAACTGGTCGGATGCTGGTCATGCATCAGCTTGCCCGCATCCTGCTCGACATGGATGCGCTCGACGCCGATCCGCTTGGTGCTGGCCTGCGGGTTCTTCTCATCCAGCACGATATCGATCGCGCCCTCGCCCACGATCGGGTGGTAGAGCTGGCTGATCTGATAGCCCTGAGGCAGATCCGCGTAGAAATAATTTTTCCGGTCGAACCGCGACCATTTGTTGATCTGCGCGTCGATCGCCATGCCGGTGCGCACCGCCTGCCGGATGCACTCGCGGTTGGGCACTGGCAACATGCCGGGCATGGCCGCATCGACCAGGCTGACCTGCGTGTTCGGCTCCGCGCCGAACGCCGTCGCGGCGCCGGAAAACAGCTTTGCGTTCGACGTCACCTGCGCATGGACTTCCAGGCCGATCACGACCTCCCACTCGCCGGTTGCGCCCTGGATGCGATAGGTTGATTCAGTCATCGACGATCACTCTTATATTTGGTCGGGATGGTGAACTGAATACGGCTCACAGTCGATGCTTCCGTCGAAACATCACCTCCCGCATTTGCACCAATCGAGAACACTTGGATCTTCATGCCGCCACGCGCCGTGCCAGTATGCTTTGCGGTAACGGCCACGTCGAACGTAACGTTTTCAGGAGCGGTAAACGCAAACTCTCCGGAGCCATGCGCCGATCGGATACGCGCATCCTGCTGAACATCAGATATGCCCTGCATAATGGCGGTCAACGTGCTGGAAACGAACCATTGCAGTTCATTCTCTTCAACCCGATTGTCACTATCCGCGCTACTCATCTTACCACCACTTGTCCGGCCGCGCCGTGAAGCCCGAACGCTCCTCGATCGCAAGGCTCGCGTTAAGCACGGTCTGTTCGTCCAGCGCCTTGCCGATGATCTGGAGGCCGATCGGCAGCCCGGCCGAATCCAGCCCGCCCGGCACCGCCATCGCCGGCAGCCCCGCCAGCGAAGCCGGCACGGTGAAGACGTCGTTCAGATACATGGCCAGCGGATCGGCCTGCTTCTCGCCCAGCGCAAACGAGGCGCTCGGCGCGGTCGGCGTCAGCAGCAGGTCGCACTTTTCGAAGGCCAGTTCGAAATCGCGCGCGATCAGCGCCCGAACCTTCTGCGCCTGGGTGTAATAGGCGTCATAGAAGCCCGCCGACAGCACATAGGTGCCGATCATGATGCGGCGCTTCACTTCCGGCCCGAAGCCGGCGGCGCGGGTCGCGGCATACATGTCCTGCAAGCCCGCCCCATCGGGCAAGTCGCGCTGACCATAGCGTACGCCATCATAGCGGGCGAGGTTGGACGACGCCTCGGCCGGCGCGATGATATAATAAGTCGGCAGCGCATATTTGGTATGCGGCAGCGACACTTCCACCACCTCGGCACCCGCGTCCTTCAGCCACTCGATGCCGCGATCCCACATGGCGGAGATTTCGGCGTTCAGGCCATCGGGGCGATATTCCTTGGGAATACCGACCTTCTTGCCCTTGAGATCGCTCGACAAATTGGCTTCCCACTGCGGCACGGCCAGATCGAGGCTTGTCGAATCCTTGGGATCGAAGCCCGACATGGTTTCCAGCAGGATTGCATTGTCGCGCACCGTCCGCGCCATCGGCCCGGCCTGATCCAGCGACGAGGCGAAGGCCACGATACCCCAGCGCGAACAGCGACCATAGGTCGGCTTGATGCCGCTGATGCCCGTGAAGGCGGCAGGCTGGCGGATCGAACCGCCGGTGTCGGTGCCGGTCGCCGCCGGGCAAAGCCGCGCGGAAATGGCGGACGAAGAGCCACCCGAAGACCCACCCGGCGCCAGCGCGGCATTACCGCCGTCATTACGCCGCCAGGGCGAGATCACATTGCCATAATAGCTCGTCTCGTTCGAAGACCCCATGGCGAACTGGTCGAGGTTCAGCTTGCCCAGCATCCCCGCACCGGCCGCCCACAGCTTGCCCGACACAGTCGATTCATAGGTCGGCACGAAGCCTTCCAGCATGTGCGATGCGGCGGTCGTCTGCACACCCTCGGTGCAGAACAGATCCTTCATGCCGATCGGCACGCCAGCCAGCGCGCCCAGCGTTTCGCCCGCCGCCTTCGCCTTGTCGGCGGCATCGGCCGCTGCCAGCGCCTTTTCCGGCGTTTCCACGATGAAGGCGTTCAAAGCCTTGGCCGCCGCGACATTCGCGTTGAACGCCTGCGCCACTTCACGCGCCGAAAAGTCGCCGCCACGGAAACCGTCGCGAATTTCCGCAACCGTCAGATTGGTAAGTTCGGTCATTATTCGATCACCTTGGGCACCGCGAAGAAGCCATGTTCGGCCTGCGGCGCATTGGCCAGCACCTTGGCGCGCACGTCGCCATCCGTGATGACGTCATCGCGCAGGCGTTGATGATTGGGGATGACGGCGGTCATCGGCTGAACGCCGGACACGTCCACCTCGCCCAATTGCTCCACCCAGCCAAGGATGTTGTTGAGTTCGGGTACCATGGCTTCCGCTTCCGCATCCGTCACCGAAATGCGCGAAAGGCTGGCGATCTTTTTCACGGTCTGAAGGTCTATCGACATGGGCCGCCGCTACCACCCGCGCCCGCTGGCTTCAAGCGGCTTTAGCACCCCTTGCGCGCTTGCGTTCCATCCGTCAGACAAAGCACGGTTAAAGTCGGAGAGTGTGGGTGGCGCGCAAATTTCTCTATGTCATCGCGACCTTGGTGGTGCTGGTGATCGCCGCGCTGCTGGTCTACCGGGTCTGGGGCATGCAGTTGATCCGCATGGTGATGGTGCCGCGCGAATCCTTCACCCAGCTTCAGCCTCTCCCTGCCGACGCCTATGTCGATGCGACCATGTGGATCGCCCGTCCCGACATAGAGAAAAATAATCCGGCGCTCTGGACGCCCGCCGGCGTGGCGCCGGCAAAGCCCGGAAAGGCCGCCATCTTCTTCATCCATCCGACCAGCTACATCACCACATTCGGTGACGCCCACTGGAACGCACGGCTGGACGACAAGGAAACGGACGCCACGGCCCGCCGCTTCGTGATGAGCCAGGCCAGCGCTTTCAACGCCGCCGGCACCGTGTGGGTGCCGCGCTATCGCCAGGCCAATTACGGCGCCTTCCTGACCGACAAGCCGACCGGCGACCAGGCGCTTGCCGCCGCCTATCGCGACGTGGCCCAGGCCTTCGCAGCCTTCGTGAAGGCCAATCCGAAGGGGCCGCTGATCCTGGCCGGCCATAGCCAGGGGTCGCGCCACCTGCTCCAGCTGCTGCGCGAACAGGTGGCCGGCAAGCCGGTTGCCGACCGCATCGCCGCCGTCTACGCCGTGGGCTGGCCGGTGTCGGTGGAGGCGGACCTCCCCGCCCTCGGCCTCCCAGCCTGCGCACGGCAGGATCAGGCGCACTGCATCGTCAGCTGGCAAAGCTATGCCGAACCGGCCGACCCTTCCGCCGTGGTCGAAAGCTTCGAGCGCAAGACCGGCTATACCGGCCAGCCCCGCAAGGGCACGCACATGCTCTGCACCAACCCGATCACTGGTGCCTTCAACGGCAAGGCACCGGCCAGCGCCAATATCGG
>NZ_DATKFP010000191.1:0-10613 GCF_035511395.1 Sphingobium sp. | reverse complement strand
AGCAGGGCGAAGGCTCCCGCCAGAGCCGCGCCATAAACCAGATGATGCTCCATCGCCTGAAGGGTTTTCTTGGCAATGCGGGAGCCAAGCAAAGCATCGGACGTCGTCCAATATCGGCGACCCGATGGGGTCCGAAAAAGGACCGGCGCGCCGCCCGGCAGGTCGCTTTTGAGCGTCGCCTCGGCGATCTTCGCTGCCACGAACCGCTGATAGTCGGTCGACTTCTCCAGCACATACCAGATGGTGCCGCCAACCCAGATGGCGACCCCCGCCAGCAAGGTCTGGAAGAAGACCTGCGTGGTCATGCGGACATTGTGGACGATGGCCTGCCCGCCCCTCGTCCAGGAACCCAGCGTGTCGTTCCGGAAGATGCTCATGATTACACCTCCTCAGGATCGAGAAGTCCTCGTTCCTGAAGCAAGGCGCGTGCATCTTCCATCCCCTTCTCGAGAATATCGGGCCGGCGCGCGCTCACCGATGCAGCAAGGATCGCGAAGACCTGGATGAGGGTCGCCTGCACTTCGTCGAAGCGGCCATGATAGCCGGCCGCGTCCATGCCTTCATAGCGGTTGAGGATGTCCCGGACATAGTCGGGGATGGTTGAGCCGGCCGCCTGTGCGCCGACAACGAGACGCCCGAAGAGCGCGTCCTTGAACCTGATGGTAACTCTGGGCAAGCGCCGAACTCCTGTTCGTCGCCTGGCCAATCGTGATGAAGCATCGCCCTTATATTCGAATTTCAGCCCGATCTCAATTGATTACATGTAGTCAGGGCGGCAGCCAAACGGTGCCAAGGCAGATCAAGCACTTAGCCGCCCCGCCATCCAAAACGACAGCCAAAGCGTGACCGGGGGCGTCAATCAGTGCCATCAGCGCAATACGCGTAATCGGCCGGAACGCCGCGCAAATGCTGGCGATTCGCGCCCGAAGCACCCGTGCGTACGGTGCATTATAAAACGCCCCCGGCGTGCGTCCTTCCTTCGCAGCGCTTTCCTGCGCTGCGCTGCCTCGTGCCGGAAGGCGCGGGGCACCCCGAAGGGGACTTATAACATACGGCCAAGCTATATCCTTTCCGATCGAAATATCCGGGACCCATGCCCCCCGATCCGCACCCAGTCTGGACGCCGCGACTGCTCAGGCTCTTCTGAATTGCGCCCCGCTATCGCCCGCGTCGTGGCGCCGTGCCGCGTAGCGGTTGCATCCTATGAAAAACATGGCACCATCTTGCCCAGCGGACAGACCTTCGCAGATCTGAAGGATGACGCATGCCCAAAATGAATGACCGCGAACGCCTCGCCGACCTTGAAGCACGGCAGAGGAAAATCGCGGAAGATATCCTCGAAGCCCGCCGCGCTTTGCGCGGCAAATATGCCTCCATCATCTCCGACCTGGAGATCGAACGACTATCCGAGAAGGAATTTCGCGACATATTGGTCCAAGCGATCCGGGTCGGCGGCGGAGCCTGTATCGCAGCCCTCAAGCCGCTCTCCGTTCCCGTGCGAGCCGAACAGACAAAGCGCCCGTAGGGCGTCCCTGCGACGAGCACGGCGGAGCCGCGCGCAGGAGGCCGATGCCGACAAGGCATCGCATCGCCCGAGCGACGGACCCCAATTAGGGGTCCTGAGCCCGGGCGACCTTTCCTCGCCAACAAAAAAAGAGCCGGCCCGGATACCCTCCGGACCGGCCCCAACAATGCTCCTCAGCGGGCTACCCTGTGTTGATCTACAAGCCGGAAGAAATGTGCGGGCACACCTTTTCCACGGATCGCGCGTGCAAGTTGGGACTGGACCCCGCTCCCTTCGCAGACCAGCGCTTCGACGGGGTTCAACGCCAGCATCGCGTCGTTGCGCGCGAACCCGGCCCGGTCGCCCAGATGGCGCCATTTTGCGAGGGTGAAGGCGATCACCGGCACCTTGCGGCTTGCGGCCCAGGCGGCGGCAATCGCGTCGCATCCCTTGTCCTGCGCGGTGGTCGCAAGCACCATCATTGGGACCCGCATGTGGATGTTGTCCAGCCTGTCCCACAGGAGCTGGCTATCCTCCCACACCTTGCCGCCAGAGAAGATCACGATCGGCCCTTTGGGCGCGTGCTGGTCGATCCGGCGCTGGCGGCGTGCTGCAAGGAAGTCGGTCGCCGAAACCACCGCTGCGGTGCGCTTGTTCGACACCATCGATCCCCTCGGCGCGGACCAGGGGCGGCCGGTTTCGGCGGCGAAGGTCTGGGCTGCATGGTCCCGCATGCAGGCTACCGCCTCGCGCGCTTCATCAAGGGACTGGCAGATCGTCTGCGCATCCTCCAGCTGCGCCGTCAGCACCTCGCTGCCGTCCGCATCGCGGATGAGATCGCGGACCTTGCGCGCCGCCTTGTCCGCTTCGCCGTCGAGCTGGTCGGTGACCTTGTGGAGGCTGTGCACGATCCCCCACGCGAGCCGATCCGCTATCGCTTCGAGCCTCGTATCACGCAGCAGATCGAAGAAGGTGCGGATCACAAGTTCGGTCGCCAGTTCCGCCTCACGGGCGAGTGGAAGCCCGACATCGGTCTCGTCATCGGCATGGCTCATCCGGAACCCGTCGATAGTCTCCACGAAGGCCTGTTCGAAGGCGGCGCTCGCGCTTTCCTCTGCGATGAGGTCGGCGATTTCTTCGGTGCTGCGGATGGTGGTAATCGTCGTCATGGGAACCTCCTTGAATTGAAAGAGGTCTTTTTTCCGGCACGGGCTCCGAGCGACGGGGTCAAGGATCGCGTAGCGACCGCGAAGCGGCGGTGGGGGTCACGATTTTCTTTGGCGGCCACCAAAGCCCGAAACCGAAGAGCCACTCTCACTCCGCCAAGGAAAATGGTGGGGCCCCGCCGTCCTTGAGGCCGGCGCTGTCCCCGTGCCACGCTTGAAAGAGTTGAGAGAGAAGAGGAGGCTTGCGAATCGGGGGCTCGATGCCCCCGATTCGCAAATGGGTGCCCCACGCGCGACCCGTCGATAACCACCCACCATGCCCACGGTCGATCGACGCACTACTGGTACGATAGGCACAAGCCGACTAGGGCGCGGCTTATGATGACGGATCGAATGAAGGACGACAGGGACTTTGCGGATGGGTAAGCAGGCTGAACGGGTCGATAGTGCGTCGCGGGTGATCCTGGCGAGCCCCAGCATCCTGTTCAGAACCTTCCGCGACACCGAGACGCTGAAGGCCTGGCGGGTTCCCGACGGTGTCATTGGCAGCTTCACGGCGCTCCAGCCGCGGACAGGCGGCGGCTATCAGCTGAAGCTCCAATACGGAGATGAGCGCATTGGCCTGTCAGCGCCTGGCATGGATCTGATAGAGGGGCGCTTTGCCAAATTTCAGCCCGACGAACATGTCGTCGAGCAGGTCCGCTTCATCGGTCGGGACGGCGGCACCGCCGGCACAATGAAGTTCGAGACCCTGATCAACCCGGTCTCCGGCGGAACCCAGGTGACGCTCCGTGCGAGTGCCCTGCCCGACGCCATCGACGCTAAAGACCATGAAGACGCGCTCGCCGCGTCGCTGCGGCGCCTTGCGATGCTCACCGAGTAAACAGGAAAAGGCGGCCGCTCCAGGTTGGAGGGCCGCCTTCCTGCCTTTCAATTGATCGTCGGCCCGATCCCCGGCGGCCAGAGGAGGTCCGCCGAGTTACCGGCATGGAGCTGCGCCAGCGGCGTGACACCCTGGACGCTGCCCTCGCGCCAGATATCGCAGACGACTTAGACGAGAACGCCGGTCTCGCGATCAGTGCACTCCATCAGTGCCAGATCGCCGCACTCCGCGGCACGCAGGAGCAAGGTATAATTGCGGACGCAAATACCGGGGAAAGCCATGGCCGCCTCACGCCGCGCAAGCGAGCGACTGCACCGCGCCGGGTCGACGCAACGCGCCCGCCGGTATCTCCGCCTCACCCTTGCGAAAGGCGTGAATGGGTACGCTTGCCTTGCGCAGCAGCTGATAAAGATTGGCCTGAAGCCCCGACCCCTCGCACAGCAGCGCCTCGACCGGCTTCAACTCGACGAGCTTGCGGTTGCGGTTGAAGGCAACCTTCTTGCCAGCGCCATAAAGGCCATAAGCAACGAGCGGCACGCCGTTGCCCGGACGCGCTGCCCAAGCCGCGGCAATTGCGTCGGCGCCCTTGCGCTGTCCCGTCGTCACCAGCGTCATATGGGGCAATCGCGCCTTGATCTGATCGAGCCGGTCCCAGACGGGCTGCCAGTTCTCCCACTGCGCGGGACCTGAAAAAATAACGATCGGCCCTTGTGGCAGATGGCGTTCGCGCGCGACGAGTTGCCGCTCGCGCAGGAAATCCTGGACGGCGATCTGGCTGGCAATGGAGACGCTCGATGCACGCGATCCCTTCGCCGGGGACCAGGGCCAGCCCGAGAGCGCGCGATACATTTCGGCGGCATAGTCACGCATGCATTCGATCGCGTCGCGCTGCTCAGCAAGCGACCGGCAAGCAAGCTGCTTTTCCTCAAGTTCGTTCGAATATACTTCGCTGAGGTCGGGTCTGCGAGCCAGATCGCCCAGTTCCTGCGCAATGGCGTCCTCCCGCCTTTCGATCTTCCCGGCGGCGAAGTGAAAAGAATTGACGATGCCCCAGGCAATCTCAGGCGCGAATGGTTCTAGCCGCGTGCCGGTGAAAAGATCGAAGATGGCAGCGACGATCCCACCGCATTCGGCCTGGGCCGCGATGGGCTCTGGCATATCATGTTCGCCAGGTTCATCCCCCGGCTCGATGATCGAGAGCGGCATGGGATCGCCGAACACGGTCTGGAATTCCGGGGTGGCGATAGCCTCTGCATAGAGGGTCTTCAAGTCAGTAAAGCGCTCGACGCTTGCGGGTCGCTTGCGGATCATATCCTGCCCTTTCGAAATGGAAGAAAGAAGAGGCCGGGAGCGCGAAAGCCCCCGGCCAGAGGAGCGGCAAGCCTTCAGAAGGGAACCTCTTCATCGTGCGTATTGTTGGCCGCGAGGCCACCGCTCATGCCCGCCGTGCTGTCGCCAAAGCCACCGCCTTCGCCGTCGACAGGATAGTCGCCGCGCGCCGGCCGCGTCGTGGGCCCGAAATCGTCGCGGCGCTGGGGCCGCCGCCACGCGACACGGAACCCGTCCTGCTCCGTCCCGAACAGCGCGATCGAGAGGGGTTCGGGCAGGCTCGGGTCATCGATCGAGCCCTGGAGGAAGGCTTCACCGGTGGTGCGGGTGGCGACTGCCTCCCACAGGGCGCCGAGCTTGACCCAGCGATTGCCGACATTGAGCGCGATGATCTCATAGACGGGCGCGCGTTCATGATTGCTCTGGACCGGACGCAGCCCCAGCCGCGGCAGGTCGATGGTGTTGGTTGCAATCCAGCCCTGGAGACGATCATTGCGGACGTTGAATTCACCGATATTCATGAGACATTTCCTTTGACGTGCATCGCTCTCGGACCACCCGAAGCGACACCCGCCAAAATCCCTCTCTCCTCTCTGTCCCGACCCATCGGCGGACGCTGCCGCACGCGGCAAAGCGCAAACCCGCTCCCTTCTCCCCGCTCGCTTTCAGGCGTGATCGGCGCTATGATGTCACCCATGGATCCCGAAACGATGCGAACCATCGCGCAACTGGCGCGATCTCGCGCAGAGCGCGGAAGCGCCGCCGCCAATCGCGACGGCCTGGAGCGGCTGGGAGCCGAGCGCGCCCTCCGCCAACTCGCAGCCGACCTCGACGCCACAGCCGAAGAGTTCGAACGCCGCCCTCAGAATTTCCGCCCGCGCGGCTGACCCCTATCTCAGCGGCACCCTCACCTGCGCTGAACCTTCGGCAGCCGATCGTAACCCGCAGGGCCAAGATCCGGCGCAGCCGGAGCTCGGTCGGAGCGGCACTGCAAGCGCTGCGCAGATAGAGCGGCGGTGCCCGCGCAAGCGGGCAGCCGCCTGCCAACCTTCTTATCCAAGACCGATGCATCGCCTCTTGGCAAAGCCGCCCATCTCTGCTGCACCTCAATAGCTATGGGACAGATTTTTCAACAAGCCGAACTGGAAGCCATTGCCAGCGCTTTGGGCGATACCGCCGAGGGTCTTACCAATCCGGAGATCGACAGGCTGATCGAAACCTGTGCCATGGTCGATCCCGGCCCTACCAGGCCTTCGCTGAATGTCAGAAGCGCCTCCAGGATCGAACGCGGATTCTCGGCTTCATCCGGCATGCAATGAAGCCGGCGCGTTATGCCCGCAACCCCATTGCTTCGAGCCAATGCGCGCCAATCTCAACCGGGCGCTGGCCTTTGCAGGTTTTGTCGTGACGGAGGCCGGCCTGCTTCAAAAGGCCGAGCAAGCGACAACCCTGCCAGAAGCGCAGCGCAGGGCGTAGGAACTTAGAAGCGATCTGGAAACCCGTGGCGTCCATCCCGATGTTCTGCGCTACTGCCGCGCAGAACTTCTCGCGGACAATTATTTCCATGCGGTACAGGAGGCCGTCAAAAGCGTCGCCAGCAAAATCCGGGGCAGGACCGGTCTTACGGATGACGGGGCAACGATTGTCGATCGCGCGCTGGCGAGCAACCCTCCGATGCTGGCCGTCAATGCGCTCGTGAGCGCGAGCGAGCGCAGCGAGCAAAGTGGTTTCGCCAACCTAGTACGCGGCGCCTTTGCGATGTTCCGCAATCCTACAGCGCATGAAGCCCGCATTCACTGGCCAATGGCAAAGGCGGATGTCGAGGATCTCCTGTCCCTGGTTACGCTGATCCATCGGCGACTTGACGCCAGCCATATGCCACCGCGCGTTTAAGTTAGGAGAGCGGAACCGGTGCAATCACCCTTGCAGACGCGACCAATACTTATATGCTCATAGGCGGATTGGACACCACCGACCTGTCGCCGGGTCAAACGTCTCTTACCCTTGATGTAGCTCACGCAACCCACCCAATGGGCTGCTGCGTAATCGGCGAACGGCATGCTCAAATCGGAGGTGTACCGTGTTCCAGCTTACGATCCCTGTTACCCAATCGACGCTCGATGCCACCAAGCTCGCGCTCACCAAGGCGCTCGGCGCAGTTAAATCCTCTCACCGGGCAGAGGCCATGGCGCGGGGCTTTGGCTTTCGTGCGTATGCTGCATTTCTGGAGCGCGCGCGATCAAGACAAGTGGAGGCCGCCACAGTAGATGGGGCAGCCTTTGCACAATATCTTGCAAGGCATGATTTCAACGCGGCGGGATCGACGCTTTACCGCGCGGCCGCGCAAGCCGCGCTGATCGGCGTCGCCAAGCGATTTCCGACTCTGACGGCGGCCGGCTTCGGGATGGGCCAGTGGCGATCCGACGAAACGCCCCAGGAACGGCGCGCGCGTTTTGCACAGGGTCGCTCCGACCTCGTCAGCGACTATGCCGCTGCGCCGTTCCTCGCAAGTCTCGCCTTCGTTTCGCGCGTCGATCGGACGAAGACGATCCGGCCGGCGACGAACAGCTATTGGCTCAAGCACGTCGCCGAGGATTATGAGTGCACATATCCTGACGGCGAAAATTTGGGACCGGTCTATGTCCCCAATGGCTTGCTGATCGCCGCCGCCATCCATGTCGGCTTCGATGTGAAACCGCACCTGGACGACTATGGGCGCGAAAAGCTCAACGCAGGCTTCAACATGGCCAAGACGTCACTTTACGATCTCGACTGCGAGATACATCCGGATGGCGCCCGAGCGCAGGACCGCCGCTGGGAAGAGGAACGACGTGCGGCCAGACGATCAGGCTACACCTATTTCTAAGGCCGCCGACGGCCGCGGCGACCCGTCAGTGCCACAAGGACTGCATCACGTCGCCGCGGACGCCATCATGATTTCCACCGCTCCCCGGGTCACGGTCGCCGTCATGGTGCAGCCGGCCGGGACGAGCCAGGAGACATTGCGGCGGATCGCCTCGGCCAGCTGCGCCCTCAGGGCTTCTTCGTCACCCAGCAGGACGGCGTTCGCCATATGGCGCGCTTCCATCTGGAAGTTGGACCGCTGGGTTTCCCAGCTGTCGGCGCCCCGGTCTTCATCCGGCAAGAAGAGGCTCTCCTCGAGAAGCTCCGCAAGCTCATCGGGGTCGACGGAAGCCTTATCGTCGACAAGGATCGTCGCGTCGTCGATGCCATAGCAATCGACCGATCCAACCATCATCCGCAGGGGTGCCTCGCGAGTGCTGATTGCAGGTTCAGATCCTGCGGTCACGGCGATCGCCATTTCGATGCGAAGGGCGGTGACCGAGCCTGTCTCCCCAAGCGAGGCTAGCTCGGCGTCATCGATCCATGTCTGAGCGCCGCCCCGCGTAAAGCTGAAGCGCAGGCTCGCGAGTCGTGCCTGCGCATCATACCGGCTATAACCTTCGAACCCGCGCTCGGCACAAACCGCGGTCGCCCCGATGATCTGGGCGTCATTGAGGATGGGCACCGCGCTTTGCGCAACATCGGGTTCCTGTTCGGGCATAATGATCATGGCCTGGTCGCGCACGGCAGATCCCCTCAGTCGAGTTTCCGGCGTCCAGTCTTTAAGTCAGGGCGAAGGCTGGGGCAGCATGATACCAAGCGCCCGCGCTTCGTTCCATGAAGCATAGGAAAGTCGATGGTCCTCCTGGCCCAGGACCACCCGGTAAATGGCTCGCCGGCACGCATCCAGCAAAGCGCCCTGCGCAGGCCCTGCGATCACCTCCTTCCGCGCGGGAAGGAGAAGGCGCAGATTGGGCGTTTCGCGTATGTCGACGTCGTCGGTCCATCCGCCTGCCCTGTCCACGTCAGCGTTCCGTTCGTCAGCAGATTCTCGAGAAGTGAATAATAAAGCGACCAATGGCGAAACCGCTTGGGTTCGTAGCGCACCACATGGTTCTCGATGCCGTGATCATTCATCCAGGCGCGAAAGATCGGGGACAAAACGATCCGTCTCAGGACGCTCACTCCCGGTATCAGCCATCAGCACGGCGTCAGGCGGCTCAGCTCGGGCGACAAGCTCGATGATCATCGCCGTCGAATTGACGCCGGCGCCCCACGCAGCGAGGACAGGTGATCGGCGGTTCATCACAGAATGCAGGCCAGCACGCAGAGCGGCATGCCAGGCAGCCGGTCCGTCACGCGGACAGGCTGTAACATATCGCCCGTGGCGACGACATATTGCCTCGCGCCCGTGGCACAACGCAGGCGGGTCGCGAGCCGATAGGCATGTTCGAAGGACGCGAGACGCGCTCGCAAAGGGGACAAGGTCTGCATCGGAGTTCCAACTTGAAGGGTTGGTCGGTGGCCGTGAGAAACTGCGCGCTATCAACGGCATGAAAATGCCGGAACGAATTTCCGTCCTACCAGGGGAAGGTCGGCAAGGCGTCTTCGTTGGGTCCGTCGCAATCGAGCAGGACATAGTCACAGCCCTGGGCGCGCCCCAGCGCCAGAATTGCCGGAATTTCCTTCGGGAGGTGACGTGCCGCCGCTCCGCTCGTCTCGACACGCGTCGGAAGGAACCAGCCATATTGAGTCGGCGCGACGGAAAGCGGCTGGCGCGCTGGCGGGAGGTCGGCCCAGTCGTTCAACAGCTTGCCCGTCGCGCAGCGGATATGGGCGGTGCCGAGCACCAGATACTGGCCCTTCTCCATGAGTGGTCCTTTCGATGTTCAGGGATAGCGAAGCGCCGCCGCGAACTGGCGCAGCAACGACGTCATTTCGGCCCTTAACCGGGCACGGCTGGAGATGATCAGCTCGGGCTCGAGCGTCCTGCCAGCGGGCGACCTGTAGCCGGTAGCCGCAAGGCCAGGAGCAACCTCGACGACGATCCGATGGCCGCGAGGGCGGTGCGGCCCGGTATAACGGGCCGTGAACTCGCCCAGACGAACGTAGAGTCCCAGAGTGACCTTTCCCCAGCGAATTTGGCCTGACGCGCGTACCTGGCCCTCCGCAAGCCCGCGGCTAAGCCACAGCCGGAACTGGGATCGTCTCTGGATCGCCGAATTGCGGACCCGCTCCATGGTGCGGCACAGGGAAATGGACGATGCAACGGCATCGAGAAACGCGAAACATTTGTCCTCGACCGCGATCAGCATGTCCTCAATATCGCGGCTCTGCGTCCACCGGAAAGGATTTGGGCACCAATCATCCGGTGCGTCCAGCGAACAGAAGTCGCGATCGCTATCTATCTGCAGGATGACGGGCCGATCCGATAGCCCCTGTCGATCCAGATCAGCGGCGAACATGTCTAAATGCACCAAAATCGATGATCAACAGCCGCCGCGTCCAGCGAACGGGTCGCGGCGCGTCCGTCGGAGCGAACCAGCAACTTGGCAACGGCCGTGGCGGAGTTGACGATCCTGCTCCCCGCGCTGCGGGCTGGCTCGCAATGGCGGAGAAGGCACGGCGCGCCGTATCGAACAAATCATCGGGACGCCCGCCCCCGGCCCGGAACCCAAGATCATAGGCCGATGCGGCTGGTGCCCCCTCAAACGAATGCGATCTGCGGTCCCAGCCGGCCGTTGCCGCATATTATCGCGAGGTTGTAATAATGCGAAGGAGCGCGGGACATAAGTGCAAAACCGCCATATTTTGCCACGCTCCTTCGCATTAATTTACAGGGTGTCCAGCCACTCCATCAAACTGGCCTCTCGTTTCCACGAAGGAG
>NZ_DATKFP010000190.1:0-34255 GCF_035511395.1 Sphingobium sp. | reverse complement strand
ACGCGCCAGCGCCTTGCCCTTGTCCTCCTCCCGCAGGAAGCCCGTCACATCCTCCCCGATCGGTTGGCGGCGCAGCTGGCAGCGCAGCGCGTTCACATAGGCGATCTGGCGCTTGATGATCTCGCGCTTCAGGTCGCGGCCCTCCGGATCGGGCAGGAAATTGCGGGCCGCGCGCGACAGGCTGCGCGAGGCGTTGATCATCGCGCCCCACAGCACGCGCCCTTCCCACCAGCGCTGATAGCTGCTGTTCGACCGGAAGCCCAGGAACAGCGCCAGCGCCGAACCGAAGATGGTGAGCGGCAGCGAGGGCGCCTTGAAGGGCAGGACATAATAGGCAATCGTGACCGCGCAGTCCCAGACGAACAGGGCCGTGAGCGGCTTCCATATTTCGGATGCGATCCGGCGTATGCTGGGAACGGCATCGACGATCATGCAAAACTCCTGATGATGAAACGGGGCAACGCCTAATGGCCCGGCAATGCTCCCTTGATGCCATAGCGAAACGAAATATTGCGCGCCGCGCAACCTGCGCGATGGCAGGTCGTTGAAAAGAGGTTCAACGGGAGAGGCCCATGACCGACGACCGACCCCAGAATGGTGAGAAGAAGGCAGCACTCTCGCTCCAATGGCAGATGCTGGCCGGTTTCCTGACCGGACTGGTGCTGGGCCTGATCGCTTATATGACCGCGCCGGATGCGCACTGGGTCGATGCCATCACCACCTATGTCACCGGGCCGATCGGACAGGTCTTTCTGCGGCTGCTGTTCATGCTGGTCATTCCGCTGCTGGTGTCGGCGCTGATCGTGGGCATTGCCGAGATGGGTGAGATGCGGTCGCTGCGCCGTGTGGGCCTGCGGACCCTGATCTACACACTGATCGTGTCGGGCATCGCGGTGGCATTGAGCCTGCTGCTGGTCAACCTGCTGCGTCCCGGCGCCGGGGTCGATCCCGCGCAGGCGCAAGCGCTGCTGGCCGATGCCGGACAGGGTGCGAAGGCGATCATCGATCGTAGCGGCGAGACGCCGTCGGGGATGGAGGCGCTGCTGAACATCATCCCGCAGAACATCATCCGCGCCATGGCGGACAATGACATATTGGCGGTGATGGTCTTCGCTCTTTTCTTCGGCATCGGGCTGGTGCTGGTGCAGACGAAGGAATCGCGGCTGCTGCTGACCGCGATGGAGGGACTGTTCGAAGTGACGATGCGGCTGATGGGCATCGTCATCCGGCTGGCGCCGATCGCCATCGCCTGCTTCATGTTCAATCTCGCCGCGCAGTTCGGCTGGGATCTGCTCATTCGCCTGTCGGCCTATGTGGGCGTGGTGCTGCTGGCATTGGCGCTCCAGATGTTCGGCGTCTATTCGCTGCTGATCGCCCTGCTGGCGCGGCGGTCGCCGCTGCGCTTCTTCGCGGCGGTGCAGGAGGCGAGCGTCATGGCCTTCGCCACGGCTTCGTCCAACGCGACGTTGCCCACCGCCATCCGCGTGGCGGAGCAGAATCTGCGCCTGCCGCGCCGCATAGCCCGCTTCGTCCTGACCATCGGCGCGACCGCCAACCAGAATGGCACGGCGATGTTCGAGGGGATCACGGTCATCTTCCTCGCGCAATTTTTCGGCGTCGACCTGACGCTGAGCCAGCAGTTGATGGTCATGCTGGTGTGCATATTGGGCGGGGTCGGGACGGCGGGCGTGCCGGCCGGGTCGCTGCCAGTGGTAGCGATGATCCTGGGCATGGTCGGCGTGCCGCCCGCCGGCATCGGGCTGGTGCTGGGCGTCGACCGCTTCCTCGACATGTGCCGCACCGCGCTCAACGTGACGGGCGATCTGGTGGCGGCGACAGTGATATCGGCGGGCGAGCATGACGGGCAGGAGCCGGCGCGGACATGATGGCGCGGATTGCCGCCGGGATCGTCGCGTTGACGGCGCTGGCGGGACTGGCCATCCAATATGAGGCGACCTTCGCCCAGACCGGGTCGGTGGCCGGGACGCTGTGGATATTGCTGCGCTTCTTCACCATCCTGACCAATGGCGCGGTGGCACTGACCTTCGCGGCGGTGGCGCTGGGACGGCCGGTGACGCCGCGCTGGATCGGCGGAGTGCTGCTGGCGATATTGCTGGTCGGGATCATCTACGGCCTGCTGCTGCGCGGGCTGTTGTCGCTGAGCGGCGGGGCTTTGCTGGCCGACATGCTGCTGCACAAGGTGACGCCGCTGCTGGTGCCGCTCTGGTGGCTGGCCTTCGCGCCCAAGAGGAGGCTGGGCCGGCGCGATCCCTTCATCTGGGCGCTGTTTCCCGCGCTCTACCTGCCCTACGCCCTGCTGCGCGGCGTGACGGAGGGCATCTACGCCTATCCCTTCATCAATGTCGCGAAACTGGGCATGGAACAGGTGCTGGTGAATGCGCTGCTGATCGCGATCGGGTTCGTGATCGCCGGGTCTGGGCTGGTGTGGATCGATCGGCGGTTGGCAGAGAAACGCAATATATAGAATTGCATTTCACATTGCGGCACTTAATCCTTCTGCGGATCGACAAGAGGGAATGACGCGATGAGGATGCGATGGATGGCGCTGCTGACGGCGGCAGGCCTGCTGATGGCCAATGGGAGCGATCGCACCGGGCAGCCAATCAGCCAGAGGTTCAACGGCGACCCGTCGCCGCATCATTTCGACGGCAGATGGTATCTCTACGCCACCGATGATGCCTCCAACAGCGGCACCTATTGGGACAGCACGAGCTGGCGGCTCTACACCTCCACCGACATGCAGCAGTGGCGCGACGATGGCGCTTTCCTGGACGTGAAGACGTTCAAATGGGCGCGGCCCGACGCAAAGGCCTGGGCGCCCGAAGCAGCCCAGCGCAACGGCAAATATTATTTCTACGCGCCCATCGGCGGCGACAGGATCGGGGTCGCCGTTGCGGACAAGCCGCAGGGACCATTTCACGACGCCCGCACGGATGCGCTGATCGACAAGGCGCGTGACGCCAATGCCGGGGCCGAACCGATCGATCCCGCCGTCTTCGTGGACAAGGACGGGCAGGCCTATCTCTATTTCGGGACACGCGTGCCCAAGGTGGTGCGGCTGAAGCCGGACATGGTCCACACCGACGGGCCGATCATGGATGTCGCGATCACCGGCTGGCCGAGTGGCGACGCGAAGAAGACATATGGCGAGGCGCCCTATCTCCATGCCCATGACGGGCTTTATTATTTCAGCTTTTCCACAGGCTGGCCGGGCCAGATCGTCTATGGCACGTCGACGTCCCCCATGGGGCCGTTCGCCTATCGCGGGGTGATCCTCGACTATCTGCCGATCTCGACCAATCATCAGGCGATCGTCGAGCAGGGCGGGAAGAGCTGGCTCTTCTACCATGACAGGCTGCTGCCCGGCGGCGGCGACCATCGGCGCTCGATCACGATCGCGCCGTTAACCTATGCGAAAGACGGGGCGATCCAAACGGTGAAGCGGATCGCGCCCGAATGACGAAAGGCCGGACGATCCCGCCCGGCCTTCTCCTGTTTTAGCGCAGCTTGGCGATATTCAGCCCATCCTGCTTGGCGCGGGCCTTGGTCGATTCCTCGCTGCGGGTAAGTGCCTTGGCGATGGCTTTCAGGGCCATGCCTTTCTTGGCCAGCGTATGCAGCTTCTGAATCTCATCCTGAGTCCAGGGCTGCTTGTGACGCTCGAAACGTTGCTCACCCATATTTTTCCCTTTGTCTCCGCACCGGCCCGCTCCCTCACCCGGCCACCCAACGGCAGTATCATATGGGTGGCTGGGTGGGGGAGCGGGCCGGTGCCGATCTGTTTCAGCCTAGCTGAAACTCAAAAAACTTAATCCGCGAAGGGATCGCGGACGAGGATGGTGTCGTCGCGTTCCGGGCTAGTGGAGACGAGCGTGACCGGGCAGCCGATCAGTTCCTCGATGCGGCGGATATATTTGATCGCCTGCGCGGGGAGGTCCGCCCAGCTGCGGGCGCCGGCCGTCGTGTCCTGCCAGCCTTCGATATCCTCGTAGATCGGCTCCGCTTTCGCCTGATCCTGCGCATGGGCGGGGAGGTAATCGAAGGTCTGGTCGCCGATCTTGTAGCCGACGCAGATCTTCAGCGTATCGAACCCGTCCAGCACGTCCAGCTTGGTGAGCGCAATGCCGGTGACGCCCGACACCGCGACCGACTGACGCACCAGCACGGCGTCGAACCAGCCGCAGCGACGCTTGCGGCCGGTGACGGTGCCGAATTCATGGCCACGTTCGCCAAGCCGCTGGCCGATGTCGTTTTCCTGCTCGCTGGGGAACGGGCCGGAACCGACGCGGGTGGTGTAGGCCTTGACGATGCCCAGCACGAAGCCGGCCGCATTGGGGCCAAGGCCGGTGCCGCTCGCCGCCGTGCCCGCCACCGTGTTGGAGGAGGTGACGAAGGGATAGGTGCCATGGTCGATGTCGAGCAGCGTGCCCTGCGCGCCCTCGAACAGGATGCGCTGGCCGGCCGCCTTCGCCTTGTTCAGCGTCAGCCAGACGGGCTTGACGAAGGGCAGGATGAAGGCGGCGATCTCGGTCAGGTCGGCCATCAGCTGGGCGCGGTCGATCGGTGCTTCCCCGAAGCCGGCGCGCAGCGCGTCATGATGGGCGGTCAGGCGATCGATCTGGAGGTCGAGATCGTCCAGATGGGCGAGGTCGCACACGCGGATGGCGCGGCGGCCGACCTTGTCCTCATAGGCCGGGCCGATGCCGCGACGGGTGGTACCGATCTTGCCGGCGCCAGACGCGTCCTCGCGCAGGCCGTCGAGGTCGCGGTGGAAGGGCAGGATCAGCGGGCAGGTCTCGGCGATCTGGAGATTGTCGGGCGTAATGTCGACGCCCTGCCCCTTCAGCTTCGCGACCTCGTCGCGGAAGTGCCAGGGGTCCAGCACCACGCCGTTGCCGATCACCGACAGCGTGCCGCGCACGATGCCCGACGGCAGCAGCGACAGCTTGTAGACCTTCTCGCCCACGACCAGCGTATGGCCGGCATTATGGCCGCCCTGGAAACGGGCGACGACGTCGGCGCGTTCCGACAACCAGTCGACGATCTTGCCCTTGCCTTCGTCGCCCCACTGGGCGCCGATCACGGTCACATTTGCCACAGATACAGTCCTCCGCCCGCCGCGCGGACCGGCCATGCCCTTCGACGGGACTCGGCATGCCGGTGGGATAGAATAGACGCCATGCGCCTTGTGCGGGGCGCGGGTTAGCCGTGCGTGGGCGGCGCGTCAAGGCGGCAGCATGATTACACTTTGATACAGCGCGGCGGGTTTACGACGATCTGCGGCGTCGCGATCATGGCCGGGAAGTGGATGAGATGATGCACCGACGATTTTCCGCCCCCCTGATAGGCGCCCTGATTTCCGCATTGCCGATGGCGGGTGCAGCCGATGCGCAAGGCCTGCGCGAACGCTGGCGGGCGAGGCAGGCGGAAGGACAGCAGGGTGCGACCGGCGGGCAGGCCATGGCCTATGGCAAGGATGCGCTTCAGGCGCTGGACTACTCGCCCGGCATGGGCGCGAAGCCGCCGCTGGTCCTGTTCGTCCATGGCGGCGGATGGAAGCGCGGAAGCAAGGACAATGCGACCGGCGCGGCCAAGGTCGAGCATTTTACCGGGCTGGGCTATGCCTTCGCGTCGATCAATTACCGGCTCGTGCCCGACGCCACGGTCGAGCAGCAGGCGCAGGATGTGGCGGACGCGGTAGCCTATCTGCGCGGGCGGGCGGCGACATTGGGCTTCGATCCCGAGCGGATCGTGCTGATGGGGCATAGCGCTGGCGCGCATCTGGTGGCGCTCGTCGGCACCGACATGCGCTATTTTGCGAAGGCCGGGCTGAGGCCCGATGCAGTGAAGGGCGTCATTCCGCTCGACGGCGCGGCCTATGATGTGGGGCGGCAGATGCAGGATGGCGGGCGCTTCATGGCCGGCACCTATGAGCAGGCGTTTAGCACCGATCCGGCGCGGCAGAAGGCGCTGTCCCCGACGCTCCAGGCAGGGAAACCCAATGCCCCCGCCTTCCTGATCCTGCATGTCGACCGGGCGGGCGGGACGGCGCAGTCCAATGCGCTGGCGGCAGCGCTCAAGGCGGCGGGCACGCCGGCCGAGGTCCATGCACTGGAAGGGCGTGGCCTGCGCGGGCATATGGAAATCAACCGGTCGATGGGCGATCCCGATTATTCGGGGACGGCAATCGTGGATGGCTGGCTGAAGCGGTTGCTGGGCTGAACCGCTCGCTTTCAACGGGCGCGCGCGATAGAAAAAGTCATGGCAAAGGCTGACCAGACCGACATCAAACTGCGGATCATCATCGAGCAGCCGGTCGTCGGCGTGCTCCACAGCCTTCAGGCGAAGGACGATCAGCCGCTCGCCCCGAAAGCCTCCCGCGCCGGTGAGCCGCTCCTGTTCGATCTACCGATCCGAGTCGCGCCGGGGCCGAAATTTTTCGGCGATCAGGTGCGGCGCTTCATCTATATCCGCATCGGACAATCTGCCGGCGATCCATCATCGCCATGGTCGCGCCGGATGAAGATCGACATTCATGATCTGGACGCTGCGCTGCTGGCGCGCGCGATCGAGACGCGGGGCGTCATCGAGATCGTGGTGAACGGCACCGGCAAGGACGGAACGCCCGCCTGCGCCACGGTGCCCGCGATCCGCCGCCGACTGGCCGAGGGCTGATGCGGGATCAGTAAGCGCGCGGTTCGCTGCCGTCGAGCCAGTGCGAGCAACGCTGGGCCGCACCGTCCTCACCCTCGGCCAGCGCCGCAACCGTGTGCCAGCCCTCCGCGCGCAATTCGGCGGCGCGGGCGGCATCGGCGCCAAGCGGCAGGAAGAGGCGCCGGGGCGCTTCGCCGCCGAAACCCGCGTCGATCAGTGGATCGGGATAGAGGGAAAAGCCCATGGCCGGCTCGTCGGCGCCGTCGGCGCGGGCGATGGCATAGCTGCCGCCGCGACCGATCTCGCCGATGAAGCCTTCGGCGAAGATGGAGAAGCCGAACCAGTTCTGGAATTCGAAGCCGTGCCGCTCGGTCGGATCGAGCGTCAGGGTGATGTCCCAGCCGATGGGCTTCGCGATGGCGCGCAGGCCGGCGATGCGGCTGTCGATCGCGCCGCCGATGCTGGCGCTGAACGCCTCCAGCCGCTCCATCGCGGCGTGGAAGGGGCCGGTCGCCTCGATCAGCGGCAGATAGGCGACCGCCTGCGGACCGATCGCAGTCAGCGCGCCGGCATCCTTGGCGTCCAGTTCGGCGCGCACCGCTTCCACATCATTGGACGCGAGCGGCAGCGGGCCGGCGGCCAGCATGTCGATCAGGTCGGGCAGGGTGAAGTCGATGGTGATGCCGGTGACGCCGGCGGCCTGCAACGCCTCGATCGCGATATTGACGATCTCGACGGCTGCGGCGGTGCTGTCGCTGCCGATCAGTTCGGCGCCGAGCTGCATCTTCTCGCGCTCGGGGCGGAGCTGGCTCGCCTTCTGGCGGATCACCGGGCCGGCATAGGAGAGGCGCAGCGGGCGCGGCGCGGCGCGCAGGCGGGTGGCGGCGATGCGGCCGACCTGCGCGGTCATGTCCGGGCGGAAGGCAAGGCTGCGCTGCGAGACGGGATCGACGGCGCGGACCAGATCCTGCGCGCGCATCGACTTGAGGCGCTGGGTCAGCGTATCCTCGAACTCCGCCAGCGGCGGCATGACCCGTTCATAGCCATGCGTCGCGACCGTATCCAGCACGCGGCGCGCCAGGCGCGCGGAGGCTTCGGCCTGCGGCGGCAGGCGGTCGGATAAGCCCTCCGGGAGGAGGCTTGGCGGGATCATGGCAGGCACCTTTTACTCCCTCCCCCTTTGGGGGAGGGTTGGGGAGAGGGAGACTCGCGCAAGGCCTGCGCAATCATGCTCAGCACGCCCTCGATATTCTCTATCACATCAGGATTGCCAAAACGGATCACACGATAGCCCAGCGATTCCAGAAATTCTGTACGACGGGCGTCATAGCGATCTTCGGCGGAATGTGTATCCCCATCTATTTCAATAACGAGACGTGCAGCCTTGGAGGCGAAGTCTACGATATAGGGGGGAGATAATCGTCTGACGTGTGAACTGCTGATTTTCCAAGCGATTGGCGCGTAACGCCAGCCAGAGTCGTTGTTCAGCGGAAGTAGGGTTTGCGCGCATATGCCTTGCGCGCTCCTTAAGCGTCGGATCAACACGCATGGTTGCTCCCCCTCTCCCAACCCTCCCCCCGAGGGGGGAGGGCTTTCAGAGCTTATGCGAAGCGCAGCAGCTTCACCGTCTTCACGCCGGTGAGCTGGCCCAGATCGGCACGCAGGCCTTCGGCCACGGTGCCGTCGACCGACAGCAGCAGCACGGCTTCGCCGCCCTGGTCGCGACGGCCGAGGTGGAAGGTGCCGATATTGACTTGCGCCTCACCCAGCGTCGAGCCCAGGCGACCGATGAAGCCCGGCGCGTCCTGGTTGACGATGTAGAGCATCTGGCCGTCGAGATCGGCTTCGACCTTGATGCCGAACAGTTCGACCAGACGCGGCTGGGCATGGCCGAACAGCGTGCCGGCGACCGACTTGTCACCATTCGCGGTGGTGACGGTGACGCGGACGAGGGTCTGATAGTCGCCTTCGCGGTCGTGGCGGACTTCACGCACGTCGAGACCGCGTTCCTTCGCCAGGAAGGGCGCATTGACCATGTTCACCGTGTCCGAATAGACGCGCATCAGGCCAGCCAGCACCGCAGCGGTGATCGGCTTCTGGTTGAGTTCGGCGGCATGGCCCTCGACCTCGACCGCGACGCCGGTGATGGCGTCGCCTTCGAGCTGGCCGACCAGCGAACCCAGCTTTTCAGCCAGCGCCATATAGGGCTTGAGCTTCGGCGCTTCCTCGGCGCTGAGCGACGGCACGTTCAGCGCATTGGTGATGCCGCCGTCGAGGAGATAGTCGCTGAGCTGTTCGGCGACCTGAAGCGCGACGTTCACCTGCGCTTCGTCGGTAGATGCGCCCAGATGCGGGGTGCAGATGAAGTTGGGCGTGCCGAACAGCGGCGATTCCTTGGCCGGTTCGGTCTGGAACACGTCGAGCGCGGCGCCAGCGACCTGACCCGAATCCAGCGCTTCCTTCAGAGCCGCCTCGTCGATCAGGCCGCCACGCGCGCAGTTGACGATGCGTACGCCCTTCTTGGTCTTGGCCAGATTTTCCTTCGACAGGATGTTGCGGGTCTGGTCGGTCAGCGGCGTGTGCAGCGTGATGAAGTCGGCCTTCGCCAGCAGCGTGTCGAGGTCGGCCTTTTCCACGCCCATTTCGACCGCGCGTTCCGGGGTCAGGAAGGGGTCGAAGGCGACGACCTTCATCTTGAGGCCGAGCGCGCGGCTGGCGACGATCGAACCGATATTGCCCGCGCCGATCAGGCCCAGCACCTTGCCGGTGACTTCCACGCCCATGAAGCCGTTCTTGGGCCACAGGCCCTGCTGGGTCTGGGCGTTGGCTTCGGGCAGCTGGCGAGCCAGCGCGAACATCAGCGCGATGGCATGTTCGGCGGTGGTGATGGAGTTGCCGAACGGCGTGTTCATGACGATCACGCCCTTGGCCGAGGCGTAGGGGATGTCGACATTGTCGACGCCGATGCCGGCGCGGCCGATGACCTTGAGGTTGGTCGCGGCGTCGAGGATCGCCTTCGTCACCTTGGTCGAGCTGCGGATGGCGAGGCCGTCATAGTCGCCGATGATGGCGATCAGTTCCTCGGGGGTCTTGCCGGTGATTTCGTCGACTTCGACGCCACGCTCGCGGAAGATCGCGGCGGCGCGGGGGTCCATCTTGTCGGAAATAAGGACTTTGGGCATCTGAGTTTCCTTTGGGAAATACACCCGTCATCCTGACTAAAGTCAGGATCCAGAGCGGCTGAACGTAGCGCTTGAGACTCTGGATTCCGGCGTTCGCCGGAATGACGGTGAAGAGAAGAGAGGTTAGGCAGCCTTGGCCGAAGCCGAAATCTGGGCATAGGCCCAGTCGAGCCACGGACCGAGCGCTTCGATATCCGCCGTTTCGACGGTCGCGCCGCACCAGATGCGCAGGCCGGCCGGGGCGTCGCGATAGCCCGCGACGTCATAGGCCGCGCCTTCCTTTTCCAGCAGGGCGGCGAAGGCCTTGATGAAGGCTTCGTCCGCACCTTCCACCGTCAGGCAGACGCTGGTGGTGGAGCGCGAGGCTGCGTCGGTCGCGAGGTGGCCGAGCCAGTCGCGTTCCTCGACGATCCTGTTCAGCGCGGCGGCATTGGCGTTGCTGCGGGCGATCAGGCCATTGAGGCCGCCGAGCGACTTGCCCCATTCCAGCGCGAAAATCGCGTCCTCGACGGCCAGCATCGACGGCGTGTTGATGGTTTCGCCCTTGAACACGCCTTCGGCCAGCTTGCCCTTCGCCATCAGGCGGAAAACCTTCGGCAGCGGCCATGCAGGGGTGTGGGTTTCAAGGCGCTCGACAGCACGGCGGCCGAGGATCAGCACGCCATGACCGCCCTCGCCGCCCAGCACCTTCTGCCAGGAGAAGGTCGCGACGTCGATCTTGGTCCAGTCGATCTCATAGGCGAAGACCGCGCTGGTGGCGTCGGCAAAGGTCAGGCCTTCACGGTCGGCCGGGATCCAGTCGGCGTTCGGCACGCGCACGCCCGAGGTGGTGCCGTTCCAGGTGAAGAGCACGTCGTTGCTGAAATCGACCTGCGTCAGGTCGGGCAGCTGGCCATAGTCGGCGCGGATGACGGTGGGGTCGAGCTTCAGCTGCTTGGCAGCGTCCGTCACCCAGCCTTCGCCGAAGCTTTCCCAGGCCAGCGTCGTGACCGGGCGGGCGCCCAGCATGGTCCACATCGCCATTTCGAAGGCGCCGGTGTCGGAACCCGGCACGATGCCGATGCGGTGGGTATCGGGCAGGTTCAGCAGCTCGCGCATCAGGTCGATGCTGTAGGCGAGGCGGGTCTTGCCGATCTTGGCGCGGTGCGAGCGGCCGAGCGACTCCGTGGCCAGCTTGGCGGCATCCCAGCCCGGAGGCTTGGCGCAGGGACCGGAAGAGAAAAAGGGGCGGGCCGGACGGGCTTCAGGCTTTGCGGCAGGCGCAAGGGTGGCGTCAACGGCAGTCAAATCAGTCATGTAATGCTTCTCCTTACAGAGAGCACGCGCGGCGTTGGGACCGCGTGGCCCGTCGGCCGCCCTAAAGAGATCGGGGAAAGAGTCAAGCCGAATGTCGGAATGCGACGAATGGTGCGCGCCGTTAACCCACGGTCTTCCTTGCGGTGGTAAATGGTCGATTCATGGAAGAGCGGGCTAAGGGCGCGCTGCGCGGTATGGCATGGGCCATATTGCTGGCGGGCACGATGACATTGGCAGGATGCAGCGGCGATCTGGTGCCGCGCGGCAAGGTCGTGCGCGCGCCGAAGCCGGTCCGCGCACCCGCCCAGCCCGCGATGGAAACACGGCAATGTTTCGCGAAGCTGCAATCGCAGGCGGTATCCTTCACCCCCCTGCCCGACCAGAATTTCGGCGGTGGGTGCAGCGCGATCGGCAGCGTCAAGCTGCTCGACATCGGCGTGCCGGCCAGCGGGCTGGGCGCGATGACCTGCAACCTTGCCGCCAATTTCGCCGCCTGGGCGCGTTATGGCGTGCAGCCCGCAGCGCGGCTGGTGCTGGGCGCGGAGATCGAGAAGATCGAGACGTTCGGCACCTATAACTGCCGGCCGATCGCGGGCAGCGCGAAGCTGAGCGAACATGCGCACAGCAATGCGATCGACGTATCCGCCTTCGTCCTGTCGGACGGTCGGCGAATCAGCATCCAGAAGGATTGGAACGGCGACAAGCAGACCCGCCAGTTTCTGAGCCTGATCCACGCCAGCGCCTGCAAGCGGTTCAACACCGTCCTCAGCCCCGACTATAATGCCGCGCACCATGATCATTTCCATTTCGACATGGGTGGGCGCGGCGGCTTTTGCCGCTAAGCGCAAACAGTAACGCGGGCGGCTTTTGCCGCTGAGCGCAAACAGTAACGCGGGCGGCTTTTGCCGCTGAGCGCAGACAGGAACGCGGCGGCTTTTGTCGTTAATGCCATATCTTCGTTCGTTTCGAGCGAAATCGAGAAACGAGGCACAGCCGAGTTCAGCAAAGCTAAACGCAGGCGTGGCGCTATCCGCTTCTCGACTTCGCTCGAAGCGAACGGGTGAGGCTTTGCTTTCCCGGCTAATCAGACTTGGATTTGTCACCGCTGCGCACTAAGTTGGTGCAAATGACAAGAAAAGAAATTGAAGAACGCAAATTCCGTCCGGCCCGCGAAGAGGCCCATGACGCCCGAAAACAGCTGGATACGCCGCAGACGCAGAGCGCAGCCTACAAGCTGGCATTCCAGGACAATGAATTCCTGCTGCGCGAGGATTTGCGGCCGGTCCGCTTTCAGCTGGAATTGCTAAAGCCCCAATTGCTGATGGACGAGGCGAAGATCGAATCGACCTTCGTGTTCTACGGGTCCGCCCGCATTCCCGAACCGGATCAGGTGCAGGCGCGGATCGACGCTGCCACCACGCCCGAACAGAAGCGCGTCGCCGAGAATCTGGGCAAGAAGGCCCGATATTATGAGGAAGCGCGCAGGCTGGCGCGGATCGCGGCCGAATATCCTGTGAATGCGGCTGGATGCCGCCACTTCGTGGTCTGCTCGGGCGGCGGCCCGTCGATCATGGAAGCGGCCAATCGCGGTGCGGAGGATGTCGGCCAGACCACCATCGGCATGAACATCGTCCTGCCGCACGAGCAGGCTCCCAACCGCTTCGTCACACCGGAGCTGAGCTTCCAGTTCCACTATTTCGCACTGCGCAAGATGCATTTCCTGCTGCGCGCCCGCGCATTGGCGGTGTTTCCCGGTGGTTTCGGCACGTTCGACGAGATGTTCGAACTGCTGACATTGATCCAGACCGGCAAGATGAAGCCGATTCCGATTTTGCTGTACGGCAAGGAGTTCTGGACCCGCGTCGTCGATTTCGAGGCGCTGGCCGACGAAGGCGTGATTTCGCCGACTGACCTCAACCTGCTGACCTGGGTCGAGACGGCCGAGGAAGGCTGGGCGGCGGTGCAGGCCTTCTACCAGGATTCGGAACAGCCGGGCTGCGGCTGAAAGCCCTCTCCCCCAAGGAGGAGGGGGCCGCGAGACTTGGCGGCTTTGCCGCCTAGTCGCAGCCGGAGAGGGGGCGAGCCACGCGCTTCTCCTTCCCCTCTTCCAACTCCGCCTAACCGGCTGCGCCGGCAAGGCTCCTTATCCTTTCCCACCGGGGGAGAAGGCTTGTGGCTTGCCCTCCCCGCCGCACGGGATTAGGGCGCGGCCATGCGCGCGGATATGGCCCATGTCGACACCTGGATCTTCGATCTGGACAATACGCTCTATCCGGCGAAGGCGGACCTGTTCGCGCTGATCGACGTGAAGATGGGCGAATATATCCAGGCGCTGCTGGGATGCGATCCGGCGATCGCGCGCCAGACGCAGAAGCGCTATTTCATGGAGCATGGCACGACCCTGTCGGGCCTGATGCACCATCATGGCATCGAGCCGCGCGCGTTCCTCGACTATGTCCATGATATTTCGATGGATCGGCTGGAAGTCGACCACGACCTCAACACTCGTATCGCCGCGCTGCCGGGCCGCCGCCTGATCTTCACCAATGGCGATGCCGCCTATGCCGGGCGCGTGCTCGACAGGCTGGGCCTGACCGGCGCGTTCGAGCTGATCCACGACATCCACGCCTGCCAATATGTGCCCAAGCCCGATCCGTCGGGCTATGCCGAACTGTGTCGCGTGCACAGCATCGATCCGACCCGCGCCGCCTTTTTCGAGGACATGGCCCGCAACCTGCGCCCTGCCAAGGCGATCGGCATGACCACCATCTGGGTCAATAACGGGTCCGAAGCGGGCGACCATGACCATCATCCCGATTTCATCGATTTCGAAACCGACCATCTGACGCCATTCCTGGCCGACATCATTGGGGACTGAACCATGAGCCAAGACCTGATCGCCACCATCGACGCCGCGTGGGAAGACCGCGCCAACGTCAATCTCCAGACCCAGGGCGACGTCCGCCAGGCGGTCGACAAGGCGCTGGCGCTGCTCGACAAGGGCGAACTGCGCGTCGCCGAGCCGACCAGCGCCGAGGGCAAAGGCTCCTGGCAGGTCAACCAGTGGGCTAAGAAGGCCGTTCTGCTGTCCTTCCGCCTCAACGACAATGTCATGATCGACAATGGTCCGGGCGCGGGCCACTGGTGGGACAAGGTGCCGAGCAAGTTCGCCGGCTGGGACGAGGCCGCCTTCCGCGCCGCCGGCTTCCGCGCGGTGCCGGGCAGCTTCGCCCGCGCCGGCAGCCATATCGCCAAGAATGTCATCCTGATGCCGAGCTTCGTCAACATCGGCGCCTTCGTCGATGAAGGCACGATGGTCGACACCTGGGTGACGGTCGGCAGCTGCGCCCAGATCGGCAAGAATGTCCATCTGTCGGGCGGCGTCGGCATCGGCGGCGTACTGGAACCTTTGCAGGCAGACCCGGTCATCATCGAGGACGACTGCTTCATCGGCGCCCGTTCCGAAGTCGTGGAAGGCGTGCGGATCGGCAAGGGGTCGGTGCTGTCGATGGGCGTGTTCATCGGCATGTCGACCAAGATCGTCGACCGCGCCACCGGCGAGGTCTTCATCGGCGAAGTGCCGCCCTATTCGGTCGTCGTTCCCGGATCGCTACCCGGCAAGCCGCTGCCCGACGGCACGCCCGGTCCCAGCCTCTATTGCGCCGTGATCGTCAAGCGCGTCGATGCGCAGACCCGGTCCAAGACCGGCATCAACGAACTGCTGCGCGACTGATCCCCGCGCGGGGCGGCGCTGTAACGTCGCCCCGCATGTCACCATTGTTGCAGGCGCTGCAACGAGCCGACGCATCGTGAAATTCCCTCGCGACAATAAGGCGCCATCCCGCCTCCATCGGGTCTGTACGAATGGAGGACAATATGGGAGGCGCCTGGTTCGTCCAACGCGACGAGACCCCGCTGGCCTTCGGCGCGCCCGCGCCGCAACGGCTCTGCTTCTTCTTCAACGCCCAGATTCACCAGCTGCTGCACGCGCTGCCGGTCGCGATCGAGCTGTCGCGCGACCCGGCCTTTGCAGTAGACCTGATGGCTGCCACGGACGAGCATCTGGCGCTGGCCCGCGATATCGTGGCGGCACGCGGCGCCGGGCCGATCCGCTTCCTGCGCTGTGGCGGGCGCTGGCTGGAGACGTTGGCGCGGCTCGCAGGCGGAACGACGCCGCCCAAGCTGCCGGTGCTGATCGCGGCGCGGCGGCGGCTTGCCGCCTATGATGCGATCGTGGTGCCGGAGCGGACCTCGCTGCTGCTCAAGCGCCTTGGTCTCAACGACACGCGCTTCATCCATACCTGCCATGGTGCGGGCGATCGGGCGGTCGGCTATGACCGGCGCGTCGCGCAGTTCGACTATGTCCTGCTCGCCGGCGACAAGCAGCGGCGGCGAATGCTGGACGAAGGGCTGATCCGCGAGGGTCATTATGCCATCACCGGCTATTCCAAGTTCGACCTGACGCAGGGGACGGGGCGGCAGCGGCTGTTTCCCAACGCCCGGCCGGTGGTCCTCTACAACCCCCATTTCTCGCCGACGCTATCGTCCTGGCCGGGCATGGGGCGAGACGTGATCGCGCGTTTTGCCGCCGACGATCGCTTCAACCTGATCGTCGCGCCGCATATCCGCCTGTTCGATCATCGTCGCCGACGGGCAGAGATGGAGCGGCTGCTGGCACCCTTTGCCGCATTGCCTCATGTCCATGTCGACCTGGGCAGCCGGGCGAGCGTCGACATGCGCTACGTCCATATGGCCGACCTCTATCTGGGCGACGTCAGCAGCCAGATATACGAATATCTGGCGCGGCCCCGACCCTGCCTGTTCCTGAACGGCCATCGCGCCGACTGGCATCACGATCCGAGCTATGGCCATTGGCGCTACGGTCCGGTGCTGGAAAGCGCCGCGCACATCGTCGACGAGGCGGAGGCGGCGATCGCCAGCCATGCCGCCTATGAAGCGGCGCAACGCCGCGGCGTCGCCCACACCTTCGATATGGGCGCCCAGCCGGCCTCCGTCCGCGCGGCGCGCGCGCTGGCCGCCTATCTCCACCGCAGCCGCCCCGCCGCCGCCGTCCAGCCGATGGCGGCCCTCACCCGACTGGAACCCCTGCCTCATGCCTGATTCCCCAACCCACATCTGGCCGTCGCATGTCTGGCTCGTCGCCCGCGTCTACGATCCCGATGAGGGCGGTGTGCAGACCTATGCGCGCGAGGTCGGCCGCGCCTATGCAGCCCAGGAGCGACGCGTCACCATTTTCGCCAAATCATCCGCCGGGCCGCGCCGGGTGCAGGAAGGCGGCGTGATGCTGGTCGATGTCGGCGCGGCGGCGATGCTGACCGTCTATTGGCGGCTGTTCCGGGCGATGCTGCGCGCCTGGATCGTCGGGGATCGACCCGACCTGATCCATGCCTGCACCTGGCGTGCGGCGCTGCCGGCGCTGTTCTTTCGCCGGCCGCTGGTCGTAACCGTCCATGGTCGTGAAGTCGGACGGCCGCGCGGGCTGGCCTTCCTGTTGCTGCGGCTGACCTTGGGCCGGGCGCATCGGGTCGTCGCCGTCAGCGACGTGACGCGCAACCTGCTGCTTGATCGCCTGCCGCATCTGGATGCCCGCGCCGTCACGGCCTGGAACGGGGTGGTGATGCCGGACCAGCGCGCGCCGACACCTTTCGCGCAGGGACAGGGCAGCCCGCAATTGCTGACCGTCTGCCGTCTGGTGGCGCGCAAGAATATCCCTGCCGCCGTCCGCGCGGTGATTCCCGGTGCGCGGCGTGACGAAGGGCTGCGCCATGTCATCGTCGGGCGCGGCGTCGACAGCGTCCGCGTTCGCGAGGTGATTCGCGAGGCGGACCTGTCCGACCGGATCATCATGGCGGGCTATGTCTCCGAAGCGGAACTGGCGCTGCACCATGCCCGGTCCGACATCTTCCTCCATCCGCAAATCGCGCTGGAGGATGGCGCGGAGATCGAAGGATTCGGCCTGTCGATCGCCGACGCCATGGCACGGGGCATGGTCTGCATCGTCGGGCAGGATGGCGGCCCGGCCGAACTGGTGCGCGACGGCGTCACCGGCTTCATCGTCGATGGCCGGTCGGTGGACGCGATCCGCGGTACGGTCGAACTGCTGGTGCGCGACCCCGCCTTGTGCCGCCGGATCGGCGATCGCGCACGGGCCTGGGCGCAAGCCA
The DNA here is from genome assembly GCF_035511395.1 of Sphingobium sp. Taxonomy (GTDB): domain Bacteria; phylum Pseudomonadota; class Alphaproteobacteria; order Sphingomonadales; family Sphingomonadaceae; genus Sphingobium. The sequence goes on along the minus strand of NZ_DATKFP010000190.1, from coordinate 16,917 downwards.
ACCTCTCCTGGGACCGGCATGTCCGGCTCTGCCTGGAGGAAGCGGGCGACGCGCTGCCCACCACCGCCCTGCCGCAGGCCGCCTGACATGGGGGCGATCGTCCATATCGGCTATCACAAGACCGGCACGACCTGGTTCCAGCATGTCTTCTATCCGGCCGTCCGCAATCGCAACTACCTGCCGCGCAGGACCACCCGCGCTGCTTTCCTGGCGCCGGGCGCACTGCATTTCGACCCGGCCGAAGCACGGCATATATTGGGACAGGATCGGAATCGGGCGATTTTGTGCGAGGAGAATCTGACCGGCGGGCTGCATAATGGCGGGCTGGCCGGCGCGCTGTCCAAGGATGTCGCCCATCGCCTGCATGCGGCGCTGCCCGATGCCGACATCGTGATCTTCGTGCGCGATCCGGTGTCCGCCATCGGCGCGGCCTGGCTGCAATATGTGAAGGGGGGCGGCACGTTCGGCCTCAATCGCTATCTGTTCGGCCGTGATCGACTCAGCCCCGTCGCCCCCGAGCGCGACGAGGCGCCGGGTTTCCGGCTGGAGCATTTCGACTATCACCGGCTGATCGCCCATTATGACATGCTGTTCGGTCCGGACAGCGTCCATGTCTTTCGCTATGAGGATTTCCGCACCGATCCGCGTGGTTTCGCTTCCGCCTTCGCCGCGCGTTTCGGGCTGGAGATCGACCTGTCGCAGCTCGACTTCGATACGCGCAATCCTTCGCTCAGCCGGTCATTGCTGTGGCTGGCACGGGGCATGAACCTGTTCACCCGTCGCGCCGTCGCCGACAAGAGCTGGCTGATCCATATTCCCGGCTGGTATCGGCTGAGCCGCCGCCTGCTGCGTCGAGCGAACGCGTCGGGCCGCTTCGGACGGTCGCTGCGCACCGACGACCTGATGGACGGGCGGCTGGCCGCCCGACTGCGTGCCCATTATGCGCCGTCCGAAGCGATGCTCGCCGCGCGGCTTCGCTGGCAAACGCAAAGCGATCGGTCGGGGACGGTTGTGCGCTGGCGGCAGCGTCATTGAGGCGATGATCGCTCCCCACAAACGCCTGCTCATCGTCGATGACGATGCTCCGCTGACCGCCCTGCTGGCCGACCTGTTCGGCCGTTATGGCTTTTTCGCCGATGGCGCACCGACGGCCGGATCGATGCGGACCATGATGGCGCAGCATGACTATGCGCTGGTGGTGCTCGATCCGCTGGTCGATGCGGACAATGGCGGCGCGCTGCTGCGCGAACTGGTGGCCGATCATGGCCTGCCGGTGATCCTCCATTCGGTCGCCTGCACCGAAACGACGCGGATCGCGGCGCTGGAAATGGGTGCCGACGATTGCCTAAGCAAACCCGCCCATCCGCGCGAACTGCTGGCCCGCATCCGTACGGCGCTGCGCGGACGGGCGGAGCCGCAAGCCAGCCTCGCACCCGCCAGCGCGGCGCGCTTCGCCGGCTGGCGCGTCGACCTCCAGACCGGACAGCTGTTCGACCCCGCCGGTACCGCCGTACTGTTGTCCGACGGCGAGTTTCAGCTGCTGCGCGTCTTCATCGAGCATCCGCGCCAGGTGCTGGATCGCGCGCAATTGCTGGACGAGGTTCATGGCCGGACGAGCGAGCATTTCGACCGGTCGATCGACGTCCAGCTCTGCCGCCTGCGCCGCAAGCTCGCCGCCTCCGGCCTCAAGGGGCCGGTGATCCGCACCATCCGTAACGAAGGCTATATGTTCGTCCACGCTGTCAGCGCCTGAACCGTCACTCCAGCGCGAGCAGGGCGAAGGTCGCCAGCCAATGTTCGCCCATATAATCGCCCGCGACATGAGGCAGGCTGGCGTCGATATGGACGCGGGCGGCGTCCTGCGCGCACGCGAAGACGGGATCCCCTTCCCCCAGCGCGGACGCGATCGCGCGCCAGCACCAGGCGCGGCTGAGGTTGAGGCCGTCGAGATGCGCGATCTTGCCGTCGCTTCGGTCGGATACGGTCGCGGGGGTGAACAGCGTCTCCGGCTCGCCCTCGGCAAGGTTCGGCAGGAAAGCGTGGAACCATATCGCGAAATCCGTCGGTTCCAGCAGGCGGCTCATCAGCAGCGCCTCGCATAGGGCAGGAGACAGAAACTCGTCACCGCCCGGCTCCCAGGCCTGGCAGGCGCGGTCCTTGCCGAACCAGTCCAGCGCCCGGTCGCGGATCAGCGCGACGAGCGCAGGGTCGCGCTCCCGCGCCCAGCCCAGCGCCAGCACCAGCGCGAAGGCGATGTTGAAATGGGTGCCGACGCGCAGCGGATAGGTGAGCTTGGGCAGGAAAGCGTGGAAGCGCGCGGCGAAATCGGCGGCCAGCGGCTCCAGCGCCGCCGCCCAGGGCGCGTCATGCAGCGCCAGTTCCTGATGCAGGGCGAGCAGCCAGGCCCAGCCATAAGGTCGTTCGAACCCGGCGCTCATCGGACGGGCGAGATAGGCGCGCTCGCCCGCCACCTTGTCCGGCACCAGCATGGCGTCGGCGCGGGCGCGGATCGCAGCGGCTTCGGGCAGGTCGGGGAACAGGCGCATCAGCCGCATCACCTGCCACCAGCCATGGACGCAGCTGTGCCAGTCGAAACTGCCATGGAAGATCGGATGATGATCGGCCGGTGCGCGCGCATCTTCCGGCCCGTTCAGCACCAGATCCATCTTGAAGGGATAGCGCTTGCCGAGATGCGACAGGGTCAGCGTCGCGAAGCGGCCGGCAATGTCTTGGGTCAGGAGGTTCATGGGAAAGCCAGCCAGTAGATGAGGAGAATGTTGACGATCAGCAGCGGCAGCGCGGTGCCGACCTGCCGCTTGATGACGCCATGCTGGTCCTTCAGTTCCAGCAGGGCGGCGGGGACAAGGTTGAAGTTGGCCGCCATAGGCGTCATCAGCGTGCCGCAAAAGCCCGCCAGCATCCCAATGGCGCAGATGATCGCCGGATCGCCATGGTAAGTGCGGATCAGCAGCGGGATGCCGATCGCCGCGGTCATCACCGGAAAGGCGGCGAAGGCATTGCCCATGACGATGGTGAAGAGCGCCATGCCGACGCCATAGGCGATGACGGCGCCGATCAGGCTGCCCTGCGGGATCGCCTGCTGCACGATGCCGCCGACTGCTTCCCCCACGCCCGCGAGCGCGAACACCGCACCCAGGCTGGCGAGCATCTGCGGCAGGATCGCGGCCCAGCCGATGCAGTCCATCAGCCGCCGTCCCTGCTGCAACGGCACCTGTGCCCCGGCGCGCAGCCACAGGCAGCCCACCGTCATGGCGATGATGACGCCCAGCGCGAGCGCGATCAGCGTCGCCTGCTTGCCGTCGAACCAGCCCGGCGCCAGCTTGAAGAGGAAGGTGCCGATCAGAGCCGTCGCCGGGATGATGAGCGCGATGGCGAACAGGCGGTTGCCGAACCGGTCGGCGCGCGCCTGCCGTATCTCCGCCGGCACCACGCCATCGCCCCGGCTGAGGCCGCCCAGCGCGCCGATGCCGATCAGGCCCAGCACCAGCACACCGTTGCCAACATCGCCCAGCCGGTCGCCCGCCCACATGCTGAGCGCCAGCAGTCCCCAGAAGGCGGCGTTCATCCAGCGTCGCGGATGGGTACGGTCGCGCGCGCCAAGCAGGGCGAAGGCCGCGAACATGGCGCCAGCCACCGCATAGACCCAGTGCAGTGTGATCATGGCTGCGTCTCCGCCCGCCGCCGTTTCAGCCGCCGGTCGAGCCGCCAGAGACGGAACCCATGGATCAGGAAGGCCGCGATCGCGGTCGGGATCGCCCAGACCGACAGCTGGAGCGGCTCCAGCATGATGCCATATTGCTCCAGCAGACCCTTGATCAGCAGGATCGAACCGATGGCGAGGAAGATATCCTCGCCGAAGAAAAGACCGATATTGTCGGTCGCCGCCGCCCAGGCCTTCACTTCCTCGCGCTCCTGCTCGTTCAGCCCGCCCGCCTGCGCTTCCGCCGCCGCCTCCGCGATGGGCGCGACCAGCGGCCGCACCGTCTGGGGATGGCCCGCCACCGACGTCAGGCCGACCGCCGACAGCCCCTGACGCAGAGCCATGTAGAAGGCGAGGAACTGCCCGACGGTCGCGCCGCGCATCCGGGCGATCAGGCCGCGCGCCCGCTCCTGCAACCCGTTCGCTTCCAGCAGGCCGACCACGGGCAGCACGATCCAGATGATGCTGACATAGCGCGCATCGTTGAACGCCTTGCCGAAGGCAGCGAGGATGGCAAGCGGATCAAGCCCCGCTGCGATACCCGTGACCGCCGCCGAGGCAAGGATGACGAGCAGCGGATGAAAGCGCAGGACGAAGCCCGCGACGATCACCGCTATGCCGAGCAGCACCCACATGACCGGCGCGGCCTAGCGCTGCCGCCCATTCGTCGAAAGCATGGGGTCGGTCGCCAAGGTCACGGAAAGAAACATGGACTGAATACTCGCAAGACTGGCGGGCGCGATGGCCCTTGCCCCATGTTGCCCATCTGCCCCGGATCCCGCAACCCGGCAGGGCTTCCGATCAGCACACTATCGTCAGGACGAAACCATGTCTTAGAAAGTCAGTGGCGAAGAGGGAGGGATGAAAAATCGATCGAGGCACAGATTATGCCCGCGCCCCTACTCCCATTCCACATTGCTCGGCTGCCAGAGCAAGCTGAATACGAACCCGTCAACAACAGGCTGTAATCGGACAGATCGTCGTGTTCGAGCGGCCGTCACTCGATCCTGCCCGTACGACTCTCATTGCGGAAAAGAGACGTGCTTTGATCCCGGTCAAATGCGTATGTTAGAGCATTTTCGAAGCAGACGGTAACATCTGTCGGATCGGAAAATGCGGAAAACAAAAGAAACTTAGAGCATGATCGGATCATGCTCTAGACATGGCTACCCCGTGCGGGTCCGGTGAAACAGTCGACGACTGCATTGCGCAGCCGTCGGCCGGCCCGGCGACCAGGCAATCGACCGGCGCGTTTAGTATCCCGGTTCGGTGACGGGATAATTTGTCGGCGCGGGCTGTCCGGCAAGGTTTGTGACGAAATAATCCCAACTCCGCCGCATCACATAGGATGGAAGCTGATGTCCGGCCTCCGGCACCATGAGGAGGTCGAAATCCTTGCCTGCATTCGTCAGCGCATCGACAAGCCGGAGCGTCTGCGCCGGCGGGTTGTTGCAATCCATGTCGCCATGAACCAGCATAAGCTTGCCCTTCAGATTGGCGGCATAGCTGGCGTTGGCCTGCTGGGCATAACGCACACGATCGGCCTGCGTCTTGAGCGGACCCATATATTGTTCGCCCCAATACCATCCATAGGTGCGGAAATCATGGTTGCCCGCTTGCGCCACCCCGACCTTGAAGGCCTCCGGATGGGTAAGCAGTCCGGCCGCCGCCGCGAAGCCGCCGCCCGAGTGGCCCGTTATCCCCGCGCGATCCGCATCAATCCACGCATAGCGCTTCGCAAGCTGGCGAATGGCTGCGATCTGATCGGGCAGGCCGTTGTCGATCGCATTGCCGTAGAAATAATCCTGCATCGTCTTGGACCGCTGCGCCGTGCCGAGCGAATTCAGCTTGATGACGATGAAGCCGAGTTCGGCAAGCGACTGGCTCATCCCTTCGCCATGTGTCACACGCGGTTTGGACTGCTCGCGCGGTCCGATATTGTCTCCGCCCTGAAACGTCCAGTTGGCTCCAACGCTGCCCATGAACGGGCCAGGGTAGATGTTGACGACGATCGGATAATGTTTGGCCGGATCGAAATCACTCGGCTTATACATGACGCCGTAGAGATCTGTCTTGCCGTCCCTCGCCTTCACCGAGAAGGTTTCCGCAGGACGCCAGCCGATTGCGCGAAGCGCCGTGTCATGTCCGCGTGACAGTTCGATCAGCGCGCGACCGTCGGGCGCGCGCGCCGTCGTGACCGGTGGTGTGGTGATGCTCTGATGCCTGTCCAGGAAATAGCTGCCGTCGGGTGCAAAGGCGATGCCGTGATCGCCGTCCTCCGGCGTGAGGGCGGTCAGCCCGCGACCGTCGAATCCCACCCGATAGAGATGACGATCATAGGGATTTCCGGCAGCGCGGCCCATAGCTGTGAAATAGATGAGCTTGCGCGCGAAATCGACACGGATCAGCTCTGCGACCGAGTTTGCCCCCTTGTCGATCTGGTTGCGGAGTTTGCCGTCCGCGCCATAAAGATAAAGATGGCCCCAGCCATCGCGCTCGGAAAACCAGATGATATCCTTGCCTGTGGGAGAGACGGCGACAATTGTCTGCCGACCGCCATTGCCCATCTCGACATAGGTTTTCGATGTCTCGACGATCAGCGGCTTGGCCTGTCCTGTCGCCGCTTCCACCGCCGAGAACATGATCTTTGTCGGTCCACGATTGGATGACAGGATGTGAAGCCGTTGCGAGTCCTGTGTCCATTGTGCGCCGCCTGGTGCCAATACCGTTCCGGTCGGTGGCACGTCCATCTTCACGGCGCTTCGTGCGGCTACGTCGACCACGAACAGATCATATTGCGGAATATGGTCCGCCCCCGGCGCCGCATAGAAATAGCTGTGATCGACAGGCTGGTCCGATGTCGACGAATAGAGCGGATAGACACCGACGCCGCGCAGATCCTCGCGCCGCACCAGCAGTTTTGACGAGTCCGGCGACCAGGTCATCGAAGCGCGCGTAGGGCGGTAGCGATCGGCATCGAGCGTCGCATGCTCGGCCCCCAGTTTCCACCGCGGCCCGTAGCTGTAGAGGCGCGAGCCGTCCTGCGTCAGGGCGATCGCCCCTGCCGGCGGCGGCATATAATCGGGTTCCGCGGTGACGACCGGCCCGGCCGGTGCGCGCCAGTCGCAATTCCCGCGCTGCCCGGTCGGCCTGAAGCTCGCAATATCCTCGCTGTCGCCAGACATCGGGAAAGCATAGTTGCCGTCACTATCGCTTAGCGCTGCACGGTAGGATGTTCCGTCGCCCTGCGCTGCGTCGCTTGGCCGGACATACAGATTATAGTTCCAGACGAAGGCATCCCATTTGCCGTCGGGCGAACGGACCGCCCATTGGGGAACCGATTCGCCAACAGGCGAAGGTGTTGCGCGGCAGACCATGGTGGCCACGACACAGCGATACTCTTCCGCGCCGACACGCGCGACCACCGTCGATGCGTCGGTCAGGCGCCAGGCGGGGAGTTGATCGTGATCGACATTCGTGCGCGATGCCTTTGAAAGCGCGGTCGCCAGTCCCGCCAGCGTGAACAGGGCCCGCTTCGAGACTTTCGCAGGATCGACCAGGAAGATGGTGCCTGGCTGTTCGTCATCGGCGAACGAACGATAATAAAAGCTTCGTCCGTCGGGCAGCCAGTGGGGGAAGATGGCCCCGCCGATCCTCCGGTTGTCGAACGATCTTATCCTGTCAGCGCGGGCATAATCATCTGCCGTCGCGGCCGCAGCGATGATCGGCTGGGCCAGCGATATCGCGGACAGCAACAGAGTCAGGGTCCGGCGCAGACCGGGACATGGCACCGGTCCAATCTTTAGACCCATGAACAGACTGGTCATTCTTGTCTCCCCGGACAGCCGTGCGCAGTCCATGACGATTTCTGGAGAGGCCGATCCGACTGCGGGGGATCGACCGCTCTCCGTGTTTTTGATCTTCGCGCCTTCCGAACCGTCAATTGATGCCATCCGACGGGAAACCGCTCGACGAAGCCATGCCGGCGTGCCGCCGCCAGGCCAGTATGGCGACCGCCAGATCGGACGCCGCGACGCCGACCGATTTGAACAAGGTGATTTCCTCGACGCCCGCCCGTCCGAGTTGCGCGAGGGCAAGGTCCGCAAAATCCCCTTTCACAAACTCCTGCGTCACGACACCTCGCGATATCGGATCGGTCAGGTCACCCGCTTCGTTCAGCACCGCAACGCGATCATCGACATAGACCGTGCTGCGCAACAGACCGGCATCGTCGATCTCCCGCATGTCAGGGCGATATCCACCCACCAGATCGACATGAGCGCCCGCAGAAAGCCATCGCCCTTCGATCAGACCGTTCGTCGCGCGCGTGGCCGCGCTGACGATATCGCCTTTGCGCACCGCTGTTTCGAGGTCGGCCGCCACCTCGACCTCGATGTCGGGCCGGCCCAGCCGCTCGACGATATGTCTGGCCGCCGCAGCCGCCGCATCTGCACGACGCGCCCAGACGATCACCTTGTCGATCGGGCGGACCGCGGCGTGCGCGGCGGCGAGGTAGGGAATGATGTGCCCGGCACCAAGCAGGGTGAGCGTCCTTGCATCGGCGCGCGCAAGCCGTGCCGCAGCCGCAGCCGCGACGCCGGCCGTCCGCCAGGCCGTCAGTTCGCTCGCGTCCATGGTCGCCAGGGTCGTGCCGTTGCTCATATCTACGAGCGTGAACAGTCCCGCGATCACCGGATGCTGCGAGCCGGCGTTGCTGGGCACCACCGTCAGCATCTTCACACCCGAATAGGGTGCCGATATGATCGGCATGACGATGAGTTCGCGGCCGTCGCTCTGCGCTAGCCGCTGCCGCAGCGGCGTGACAGGCCGCGAACGGAAGAAGTCGATCAGGCTGTCCACCACCGGAGCATCTTGCAGCACCCGGCGCAGCTGCAATGCATCCAGATGCAGCGGCGCCGATCCATCCGTCGACGGCTCCGTCATCGCCGACCCGCCGGTCGGAACACGGGACCGGTCCGCCACGCCCTCCAATGCGTGACGGCCGCCGTCGAACTCCGCACCGGCGGTCCGGCCGGTGCGAGGATATGTTCGACAGACCTGTTCCGGACCAGTCCCGTGGCCATCATCGTTCACGTCCGATCGACGAGGTCAGTAAGAGACGTCGAAGGTCAGGCGCACAGTGCGTGGCCGGATCGTGCCGAGCTGGTCATAATAGGTTCCTACCCCCAAAAGCTCCCCGAAATATCTTGGGAACGTATAATCGTCCGTGATGCCACGCTTGTCGAAAAGATTGTCGGCAGCCAGCGTCAGTCTCCACGCACCGCCATCCACGCCAGTCCGCAGTCCGAACGTTTCAAAGCCCGGGATCAGGACATAGGGCGTATTGACGCTCAAGCGATAGCTATTGGGCCGGTTCGTGCTGAAGGTGAAGGTTCCGCCGACAAAACCCGTGAGCGTGTCCGAAAGCGGGCGTTCATAGTCAGCGGTAAGGGAGCCCGCCCATCTCGGCGCGCCCGCCATCCGCTCGCCGGGCACGGCACCGACGCCGGTCCGCTCGTCCGACGTGATCTTCGACGCGGTGTAGGACAGCGTTCCTCCCAATGTCAGTCCGTCCACCGGCGTTACGGAACCCGATGCTTCGAACCCCTTGCTTTGCGCCGTGCCGTTGTTGCCGCGGAAGGTCAGGCGATTGACGATCAGGGGCAATTGGATGGACGACCAGTCGATATAGAAGGCGGAAAGGGCGAAACTGGCTTTCTTGTCGCTGGTGCTGAACTTGATGCCCGCTTCGTAGTTCGTCAGCTCTTCCGGTGCGAACGAGGGCGGAATCGCCTGCCCGACTGCGAAGAAGTTCGGACCGCCTGCACGATAGCCTGTCGATATGTTGGCATATAGCAGGACATCTTCGACCGGATGATAGCGACCGGTTACGCTCCACGTCACCTTGCTGTCGCTGGAAGCACCGCTGCGGCCGTTGAATTGACCGGAGTTATTTGTTCCGATGCCGTCCTGCTTGTTATGGCTGTAGCGTATGCCTGCCGCGATATCGAGCATGGGGCTGAAATAATAGGTTGCGTTGGCAAACGCAGCCGTCTCCTTATAGTCTGCGATCGTACCACTGGTTGAAGTTTCGAGCGGCTGCCCGGTTCCCAGGTCCAACAAGATATCGGTCGACGCCCGATTATAGGATTCCTTCGTGTAGAAGCCTCCGATTTGCCATTCGAGGCCGGTCCCCGCGACACTGGCGGACTGCAATCGAATTTCCTGAACGAATTTGTTATTCCTGCCCTGGAACACCGAACTATATTGGGATGAGGGGCTGAGCGCGACAGACGTGCTGGCACGACGAAACCGTTGCCGGGTCAGAGCCGACGAAGAGACAAGCGTGGCGAAGTCGAAATCATAGTTCACGACCGCATTGTAGAGATTGAAGCGGTCCGAAAGCCCCTCGGCAATGGGGCGGGCCTGGGTCAGATCTCCGAACGCAGGCTTCAACGTGGTGCGAAGCGCGTCTACGGAAGAGTCGCCACCCGTGGTCAGACGCTGGGTCAAGGCCGTCAGCTTGACGACCAGATCGTCGACCGGCCGCAATTCCAAAATGGCACGGCCGCCGCGGTTCTTCGCCCAATTAACATCGTCGTCGTTCAACGATACATTGTCGATGTAACCGGCGTCCTTTCGGTAGAATCCGACCACGCGCAGCGCCGCCCAATCGGCCAGCGGCAGGTTGACCATCGCCTTGCCGGAATAGTCGTTGCTGCCCTTATGCACCGAACCCAGACCGACCTGGCCGGCTGCGGCCACACGATCGAACTGCGGCGCCTTGGTCACATATTTGATCACGCCGCCCAGCGCATTGGCGCCGTAGAGCGTGCCTTGCGGTCCCTTGAGAACTTCGATCCGCTCCAGATCAAATGGATCGGGATCCGTATTGATGTCGCCGGACAAGGAGGATGTGGCCGCAGCGTTCAGCGGCACTTCGTCCATATATGTCGCGACGGAACTGCTTGGCTGCGTTGTGCCGACGTTCACGCCACGAATGCTGATCTGAGTCCGGCCCGGCGTGACGCTCTGGAACGAGACGCCCGGAGTCAGTCGGCTGAAATCCTGAAAGGAGTTGATGCCGAGTTCCGAAAGCCTGTCGCCACTCAGCGCCGTGATCGAGCCACCGACATTGGATATGCTTTCGCTGCGCTTCGAGGCTGTCACCACGATCTCGTTAGACTTGTCGTCTTCAGCCGGCGCGCTTTGGGCCAAGGCAGGGGCGGCATGAATGGCAAGCAGGGCAGCGCCGCTTGCAAGAGCGATCAGGCGCCGCGCCTGCGCGCGCCCGTTCCCCGAATTGGCGGCCGCTGGCCGCTTTGAACCCAGAACCATCATACCCCCCTTTTGTGATCGATGAGCCAATCTGTCATAAATTTTCCATTTTGTCGAAATTTATTTTTAATGGAAAAACAGGGAAATGAGGCAGCGTCGGTCATCCGTGCCGTTCAGCACCAATAATCGTCCCGGTTTGATTCGGTTGACAGCATGTCGATCTCGGCCGGCCGAGGCACTGCCGTTTTCCATAACGGAAAATTCCGTCACAAGGCGGCGGTGTTCCACGCAATCCGGCCGTCTGGCGCAACCGATATGACCACGTCCTTCGGTACCCGCCTCTGCGCATCGGCCGGCATTTGGATCATCGGCGGCGTGTGCCATGCCATTTCCTGGGCGACGAGGATGCCAAGGGCCAGGATCGCATCCGCCTCATGCAGGATGATCGCGGCGGGCGCCGCGCCGCGATGGATCAGCTCCAGCAATACCGAGCTTGCCGAAGACGATCCACGCAGTTCGCGAATCAGGAGCACGCGGCCGGAAACCGACTCGCCATGGGCCGCGTTGCGCGGCTCCAGCAGCCGGCCGTCCTCGGGTGAGACGCCGCCCCAGAAGCTGATCGGCTCTTCCAGATGCAGCGCGGGGCCACTGACCGACCGAAGCGGGCTGGCCGGAATGAGGAGGGTGGCGCTCATGCCGTCGCTCCGACATGCCAGTGACCGCTGACCGCACTTTCGACGCAATCGCTCAGCGGCGCGAACAATACGTCATAGCCTGTGTTGCCTGGCGTGTAATGGGCGAACTTTCCCGAATTGGTGACCAGCAATCCGTTTGCCGCCGGCAGGATCGGCGTCACGACGATACAGGTATCGGCGACGATCACTACGCCACGGGCCGCCAGCTCTTCCTCCAGGCCTTCAGATCGAATCTCCGCCAGCGCATGACGGCCCGTGCAGGCATAGATCGGTACAGCGCATCTGCGCCCCCCAAGCAGTCCCGCCAGCTCGCGCAGTTCGGCGGCGGACAGATGCGGGCTGCCGATGGCAACGGCATCGATGGCCTCGCCAGGTCTCGCGCCCGACGTCGACAGGCGCCCGCGCGCCTCGCGCAACATGTCCGCCGTCACGCGAAGGGTTTCGCGCGGCGCCACACCGCCGAAGGCCGTCGCCACGTCGGGCGCTTCCGGGGTCAGTCCGACGATGTGGAACAGGCCGACCGCGCCGCTGGAAGCCGCGGCAGCGCCGAGCGCCTTTAACTGGTCCTCGCCCGTCTTGGGCACGCCAATCAGCGCCGCGACCTCCGCGCCGACCGCATGACCGAGCCAGGCTCCCAGGATCGGCCAGGCGGAATCGTCCGCCCAGAAGCTCCGGGGCACAGCCGACATGTCCACCGCGATCGTCGCCAGGCGTTTTTCCGGCAGATGAAACCCCGTTCGAGGCGCACGGCCGGTGATGGCCGCACAGATGTCCAAGAAGTCGCCATAGCGGTTGGTACGCGCGCCGAGCACGGAATTGCAGAAAGCGACAGCATTGCTCTCGCCCCAGGCGACATCTTCGCCCGGCGCGGGACGATGGCCCGCCTGATAGGGCGCACATGTCCAGGTTTGCCGGCAACCGAGCGCGACATAGGCCTGCATCATCCGCCTAGCCATCGCCGCGGCGTGGGGCGCAAGCCGGTCGCGCTTGTGATGGATGAGATCGAGCGCTCCTACATTGAGCGTCGTCGGCACGCACACTCGGGCGCCGTCGGCAACCAGGCGCTCGGCGAACAGAGCGCCGCTGTCGCCATGATAGAGGCAGCCGTCGATATGCGCTGACGCGATTGGGATCAGCGCGTCCGCGCCCAGAAGTTCGGCGGTCCGGACGAGGATGCGCATGGCGAGCGCCATTCCCGGCCCCGCCGCGCCATCGCGCATGGCCCGATCGTCCCTGTCCAGACTGAGGACCATGAGTTTTCGCGCTCCCCTTTTGTTATTTCCCTTATGGAAAATTTTTTCCTTAAGGGCAAGAGCGAAAACTCAGCTTTGCGCAGGCAATGCCACCGGCAGATCCAACGGATTGTCATTCGGGATCGGGCTCGATGCGATGGTGAGGATACGGGCCGGGCCATCGCCAGCGTTGAGATAGGCATGGCCAATATTGCTGTCGAAATAGACCGATTCTCCGGCCTTCAGTTTGAGCGGCGCATAGAGTTCGGTATGCAACTCGACCTCGCCCTCGATCACGAAGGCAAATTCCTCGCCCGCATGGCGCAGAAGGCCGTCAAAAGCCTGTACCGATCGCGCGTGCAGGTCCATCACGATCGGCGAGAAGCGCTTGTTGATAAGATCTTCCGCCAGGTAGCGGTAGCTGTACACGCCCGCTTCGATCGTGAAACCGTCCCCGTCGCGCTGGACGCTGCGGCGCCCCAGCAGGGCATGGGATGCCGTGCTGCCATCGCTCGCGCCGGAAAATAATCGGGCAATGTCGACCTGTAATGAACCGGCAAGTTCGATCAGCTTGTCATAGGTGAGCGATCGCTGGCCGTTTTCTATCTTCGACAGGGTCGATATGGCGAGTCCAGTATGCTTGCTGGCCTCGGCGAGGCTCCATCGGCGCTCCTTGCGTATCGCCCGCAGTGCGGACCCCAGTGTGCTCCTGGCTGTCCCGGTCATGCTATGCTCGTCCTCCCCGCGCCACCCGAATTTCTTCGCAAGCCCTTATGCGCCGGTCGTCCGGGTATAGGCAATAATTATCCGGAAAGGAAAATCGTCCAGATGCCATCACGCGCGTAGCCACACCGGTCGGCCGATGGAGGCCGGAGGCGTGAAAAGCCAGAGCGGGCCGATTTCGGTCATGCAAAACAATCTTCCAAACGTACCCCGAGTGCGCCCAAAACTTCGTCCGCACATGTACCAGCTGTTGATTTCTTTTTTGTCTAACTATTTCCATATTGTCAAATCCATCGTCACCGCATAGCCTTGCTCCGGCCGTCAGAAGATCACGGTCCCTCTCACTGGAACAGAAGCATGATTCTGACCCTTTTGCTGACGGCCCTGGGTATCACGGCGATCATCTATATGGTGGCGCTGATGCGCGGCCTCGCTGCGCAGGCGCTGCGCCGCCCCCGCATCGAAGCCGTCATATTGGGTGCCGTCACCAATTTCTTCGATACGCTCGGCATCGGGTCGTTCGCACCAACGATGGCCTGGCTGAAGTTTCGTCGGCTCGCGCCCGATCGCCTGATCCCACCGACGCTTCTTGCCGGCCATGCGTTGCCCACCATTGTCCAGTCGGCCATCTTTCTCGCCTTGCTGGGCGTCGAGGTGGATCCGCTGCTACTTCTCGGGTGCATCATTGCGATGGTACTCGGAGGCTTTCTGGGCGTTCCGCTGGCGGAGCGGGCGCCTGTCAGGGTCGTCCAGATCATCGTCGCGCTCGCCCTGCTCATCGCTGCCGGCTTCTACACGGCGACCAATCTGGCGCTGATGCCGGGCGGCGGGCAGGCATCCACCCTGCCCCTGACGCTGACGCTGCTCGCGATCGCTCTTCAACTGGTTCTTGGCATTTTACAGAATTTTGGCGTCGGCGCTTATGCGCCGACACTGGTTGCGCTCAGCCTGTTCGGCATGGACCCGCGCTATGCATTCCCGATCATGACGAGTGCAGTCGCGTTCAGCATCAGCGCCTCTGCGATCCGACGGGTCAGAAGCCGCGATCTGGATTTGCGGTTCGCCACGGGCATGGCGATCGGCGGCGTTCCCGCCGTCCTGATCGCCGCTTTCCTGGTCCGCTCCATGCCCATCCTCATCCTGCGCTGGCTGGTCGTGGCGGTTGTATTATATGCAGCGCTCATCCTGATCCGCTCGGCCGTGACGCCAAAGAGGCAACCTCCCTCCGAAATTTAGTCGACCATTCGTACGATAAGCACTCTTCGCCACCATCCGAACGACGTGGTGGAGTGGCTATCCAACGAAGCTGACGACCAATCGCGCCAGCGCCTGCTCGATCTCGGCCTGAGGTGGAGATTTGTCTCCTTCGCTTATCATGGCGCGCAAAACCCCTCCAAAAGCGTGTGCCATAACGAATGCATCAGCCGCGTTCAGGGGCTGTCGAATTGCGCCCCTCTCATGATGACCCGACAACATCGCAATCAGCTGGGTGAACAGGGGCGACAGCCGACTGCCGCCCCGGCTCAGCGAATGCGCCATGACAATCCGGTGCGCTCCGTGGCGCTCGCCATAGCTGGCCGCGACCGCCCGGATGACCGCCGTGATCCGATGATCGGCCGTCGTTATGCCTTGGTCTGCCATGACCTCAAGGACACGCTCGGACATGGCTGCCATCTCCTTGTCGGCAAGCGTATCGAGGATCGCCTCCTTATTGGCGAAATATTGGTAAAGGGTTCCGATGCTGACCCCGGCGGCAGCGGCAATGGCATTGGTCGTGAGCGTATCGAGACCATCTTTTTCCAAAAGACGGATCGTCGCCTCCAATATGAGTTCCACTTTGTAGCGCGACCGCGCCTGATGCGGCCGGCGGGCGCCAACCTGCTGATTTTCCTTGCTCTGCATTGGCTATCCGTAAGGCGTCGAACGCGAGTTTGTGAAAGTGAGCTTTGCTCATATTACTGGCGCCAACGGAAACGGCAAGGGTCGTGTTCCACCAAGGAGACGCCATCATGATCATCCTGGTTATTGGGTTGCTGGCATCGACCGTCACCACCTGGTGGCACCGTCGCACCAACCGTTCATCGAAGGCCTGAAGTACCGCTTCGACATTCCCAGGGAGTTATTCCATGACGACCATCACCTCCACATTCGATAACTCAGGGCGCAAGGACTGGCGCGCGGCCTTCTCCGCTCTGCGCGGCCTGCTGTCCGACGCCAACGACACGGCGCAGGTCTTCCGGATCATGCGCGCACTGAACGCCGGCACGGCCAAGGCAGGGTATGACAAGCTGCTGCTCACAGCCAAAGGCGGCATGATTGCTTCCAGGCATGTTGAGCTTGCCGATCGCCTCTCCGACCCGGCGTTCATCGGGCAGTTTTCGGAAGGGAGCCTCGGCGCCGCTTATGCGCGCTTCCTGGCCGAGACGGGATATTCCGCACAGGGCCTGGCAGCTGTCAGCAGGACGGACGATCTCTCACGGGAGGTGGAGCATCCCTATGCATGGTTCGCGCGGCGCACGCGGGACATTCACGACATCTGGCATATTCTGACCGGCTACCGGTCTGACGATCCGCTGGGCGAGGCCTGCCTGACCGCCTTTTCCTATGCGCAGACGGGTGGCCTGGGTTGGGCGATGATCGCGGTCGGCGGAGCAGTTCAGGCCTGGCGGTCACCGGTGGGCTTTGGCGGCGTCCGCGCAGTCTGGGAAGGCTATCGTCGCGGCCGCCGCGCTGCATGGTTGCAGGGCGAGGATTATGAGCAGTTGCTGGCGGAGCCACTGGTTTCCGTTCGCGAGCGCCTCAACATCCCTCCTCCTGTCGCCTATGATGCCAGACTACCGCGGCGCGGCTTGTAAATGGCCGATCCTGGCGAAAACCGACATGCCCGCTGCGGCACGGGAATGACCTGCGTGGGTGACAGCCGCCGGAATAGCTAACGGCCTGTACCCGAGAGGCGAGGTGTGACCACAGATTGGGCTTTTCCGAATCGCGCGTGAAAGGGATTGCCCGCAAAACGCCTGCGGAAGGGTGTGGCGACCACTGCGGCCGTGCTGGTGAACCAAGCGTCAGTAATCAGGAGGAAAAAGTCGAGATCCGTGGACTTCTGTACACCCCTGTGGAGGGGTAAGTGGCGGAGAGGGAGGGAAGCCCATTTCCTGATCTCGAACGGCCTGATCTCAGCCGCAGGTCTGTGTGCCATAATAGCAGATTGTAGCGTCGATGTGGAGCGGGGGTTCGAGGGACGTGCGCTCCGTCGAACCGTCGCGAT
>NZ_DATKFP010000189.1:0-9381 GCF_035511395.1 Sphingobium sp. | reverse complement strand
AAGCATTCTGGCAATAGCAAAACCGTCGCCCCCTTTTATCCGACCGGCGACCCTCGCAACGCCGATCCTAACCGCATCCGCGCTAAATATGGCCAGCCGCAGGTAATCGGCGGCAATATCGGCTATGACGCCATGATGCCGGTCGGCAATGGCGGGCTGGAACTCTACAGCTTCGGCACCTATTCCAAACGCCACGCCGCCGGCTGGCTGACCTACCGCAACCCGGCCGCGCTCAACAATATCTATGAAATCTATCCCGAGGGCTATATTCCGCGCATCCACGTCTATGACGAGGATTTTCAGGTCGCGGGCGGCCTGCGCGGCGAAATTGGCGGCGGCGTCAAGTTCGATCTGTCCACCACCTATGCGCAGGACGAGGTCAAATACTCCCAGACCACTTCGCTCAACCCGTCCATGGGTACGGCCAGCCCGACTCACTTCTATCTCGGCAAAATCCGCTTCGACGAATGGACCAGCAATCTCGATTTCAGCAAGGAGTTCGACGTCGGCCTGAGCGAACCGCTCGCACTGGCGGTGGGCGCGGAATATAAGAAGAACTGGTTCCTGATCGGTGCCGGCGACCCGGAATCCTATATCGACGGCGGCTATCGGTCCCCGGTCGGCAGTTGGCTGGCCGGCGTGACCCGCACCGGCGTCGGGTCGCAAGGCG
Organism: Sphingobium sp.; assembly: GCF_035511395.1. Taxonomy (GTDB): domain Bacteria; phylum Pseudomonadota; class Alphaproteobacteria; order Sphingomonadales; family Sphingomonadaceae; genus Sphingobium. The sequence goes on along the minus strand of NZ_DATKFP010000189.1, from coordinate 8,711 downwards.
TCACCGGCTTCCTGCCCGAAGGGTCGGGCAAGTGGAGCCGCGACAATTGGAGTGCCTATGTCAACCTGGAGGGCGAGGTCGTCCAGGGCGTGGAGTTCGGCCTCGCCGGGCGGCATGAGGATTATTCGGACTTCGGCACGACCGATACCGGCAAGGCATCTGTTCGCATCGAACCGATGCGGGGCTTCGCCATCCGCGGGACCGCCAGCACCGGCTTCCGTGCGCCGACACTGCAACAGCAGCATTATGCCTCATCCTCGACCATCAACGTGCCGGTCAATGGCGTGAACCAGCTACTGCCGGTGCAGGCATTGCCAGTGGATGGCGTCGCGGCGCGGGCGCTGGGCGCGGTATCGCTGAAGCCCGAAAAGTCGACCAACTTTTCGGCTGGCATCGTCCTGACCCCTGCGTCGAACCTCAACATCACGGTGGACGCCTATCAGATCAAGATCAAGGATCGCATTCTGCTGTCCGAGACGCTGAGCGGCACGGTAGTCATGAACGCCCTGGCAGCGGCAGGTATTCAAGGCGTCGCCGGCGGCCTGATCTTCTCCAACGCCGCCGATACGCGGACGCGCGGCTTGGACATCGTCAGCACCTATCGCGCGGGACTCGGCGACATGGGCATCGCGACGTTCAGCCTGTCGGCCAACTTCAACAAAACCGTCTTCACCCATATCGATCCGGTGCCCGACGTGATCGCCGCATCCGGCCTGGCCCTGATCGGTCGCGCCAAGCAGGGTGACTTGTCCGAAGGCACGCCGCGCGACAAGTTCATCGCAAACGTCCTGTGGGAAAAGGACGCATTCAACCTGAACCTTCGCGCTACTCGCTTCGGCAAGCTATATCAGCGGGCCAGCGCGGCGGTCTATCATACCAGCGACTATGCCGCCTGTACCGCCGGCAGCGCGGGCTGTACGCTGGGCTTTGTCGACGAAAAACTGACGCCCAAGACGATCCTGGACCTGGAGATCGGCTACAAACTGGCCCAGGGCGTCAAGTTGTCGGTCGGTGCAAACAACCTGCTGAACACCTATCCCAACAAGCTTAAGCCGGTGAACCAGGCGGCGGGCAGCCTCTACAACGCCTACGCCCCCTATGGGATCAGCGGCGGCTTCTATTATGGGCGGTTCAATCTGGAGTTCTGAGGAGCCTGGATAATATCAGCCTCCGTTTGCCTCCCCGATTTGTCCGGAAGCGAACGGAGGTTCGATGTTTACCGCCAGCCCCCGGCCTGTGCCGCCTTTTCTCGGGAGGCATTGGCCGGGGCGCCTTCGATCAGCGCATCGACCGTGGCCATCACCCGTGCATCGGCCGAAGATGCCTGACGATATTCCGTCCCATGCCCGACGCCCGGCAGCACCTGCTGCACCTGCCAGCCCTCGCCATGGCGGCAGGCGACACCTGCCACCGAGCCGTCGAAACTGCGGCACCAGCCGCCACCCTTGCGCTGGAAGCTGAGGCCGATACGGATCGTCGCACCATCCTGCGCTGACGCCAATTGGGTATCGAGCGCCCTCGCCAGCGTCCCCTGCGCCACCATGACGCCGTCGCGCATACTAATCGGGTCCGCGTCGCCGCCCGACATGCGACCGATGCCGAGGCCCAGCATCAGGCTGGCCGCGATCGCGCCGCCCATCGCCCAGTTGCGCCAACGCGGCGCGGAACTGGCGATAGGCACCACCGTCTCGCTTCCCTCCAGCAGTGTGCGGAGCCGATGCGGGACGGGTTCCGCCGTTACCGGCGCATAATGGCCCGTCAGCCGCGCGCGGAGGTTGCGGTGCATCTCCAGACGCTTGGCGAGCGCCGGATCGTCGGCCACAGCGCGCTCGACCCGGCGACGATTAACCTCATCCAGTTCGCCGTCGACCAGCGCGATCAGCATGGCTTCGTCGATCTGGCTCATGCCGCTTCTCCCATCAGTGCAATGAGCGCGCCGCGTCCGCGCACCAGCCGCGAGGTCAAGGTTCCCATCGGTATGCCCAATATTTCCGCTGCTTCCTTGTAGGACAGTCCCTCCACCAACACGAGGGCGATGGCCTCCCGCTGCTCGTCCGGCAAGGCCTGCATCGCCCGGTCGACATCGGACAGCGTCATATGCGCCTCCACGTCGCGGTCGCCGGCGTGGCCCACATTCTCCCCGGCCTCCTCGGGGGCGAAGGTCTTCGCCGCGCGCTGGCGGGCGCGGGCTTCGTCGATCCATAGATTGCGCATGATCCGATACATCCAACTGTCAAAACGGGTGCCCGGTTGCCACTGGTCCCGCGCCTTAAGCGCCCGTTCTACAGCAGCCTGGCACAGATCGTCGCCATCGGCCCGATCCCGCGACAGGCTGACGGCGAAACGCCGCAGCCGGGGCAGAACCGCCAGCAGATCACTCTCGAAGGACATCCAGTCTCCGTCTCCTGTTCGGGGATGAAACGTCCCATGTCGGCCGTTTCATCCTCATCAGTTGAAGACAGACGGAAATTTTTTCGCAATGGATGATTTTGCAGGCGAAAGGACCGGTGGGACCGACATGAAGCTGACACGCCCCTGGATGATCGCGGGGATTATCCTGATCGCACCGGGTGCGCAGGCGCAATTGCTGCCCGGCGGCGGCGGACTGAACGGCGTCGGGCAGGTCGTGCCCGACCTGCTCGGCCGGGTCGAGGGGGCAGTCGATGCGATCGGCCTGGATCGCCTTTCCACGGCGCGACTGGCGAACCGGCTGGCGGCCGCACGCGTAGCACGCCTGTCGGGGCTGCTGCGCGAGCATGATGACCTGATCGAGCTAGACGACCGGCGCGAACCGGCGCGACGTGGCATCATCATGCTAACGGGCGCGGATGCCGCCGCCATCGATGCCTTGCGGGCCGCCGGCTATGAGGTGGCAAACGAGGCTGTGGAAGGGCTGGACCTAACCGTCGCGCAATTGGCTCCGCCCAAGGACCGCAGCCTTTCCAGGGCCCTGCGCGAAGTACGCAGGATCGCGCCCCGCGCGCAAGCGAGCGCGGACAATCTCTATTTCCCGAGCGGCCCCGTGCTGGCGCTGTCCGCCACGGCGCTGGCCGGTGGACGGGCGGAGGGACGTGTCGCCGGTCTGATCGATGGCGGTGTCGCGCGCCATCCCTCGCTGACCGCACCGGTCGAACAACGCGGCTTTGCCGAAGGGGCGCCGCGTGCGAGCGCCCATGGCACCGCGGTCGCCTCGCTGATCAGCGGTGACGGCGTAGTGAGGGGCGCGGCCCCCGGTACGCCTTTGCTGGTCGCCGATGTCTATGGCAGCGATCCGGCAGGCGGCGGCGCCTTCGCCATCGTGCGCGCGCTGGGCTGGATGGCCGCCCGCGGCGTACGGGTGGTGACGGTCAGCCTGGTCGGGCCAGCCAATCCGCTGCTCGACGGCGCGATCCGGCTCGCGCGGGACAAGGGTGTGACGGTCGTGGCAGCGGTCGGCAATGACGGACCGGCCGCCCCGCCCGCCTATCCCGCCTCCTATCCACGCGTCATTGCCGTCACCGGCGTAGACGGGCGTGGGCACCCGCTGCGCGAAGCCGGACGCGCGCTTCATGTCGATTTCGCGGCCCCCGGCGCGGATATGCAAGCGGCCAATATGGACGGCGGCAGGAGCACAGTGCGGGGTACCAGCTTTGCCGCGCCGCTGGTCGCCGGGCGCCTGTTCGCACGCGGCAGTCTGGAGGCGCTGAAGACCGAGGCAGCCAGGGGCAAACCGCCGATCCTGTGCGGATCGTGCAGAAATATCGATTGAATTTCTGTATCTTGCTGAATTTCGGCGACCATCGGGATTAAAGCGTCAGCGGATTCCGTTCTCCTTGCATCACATCGACAAGCATCAAGGAGATGAGCGATGAAAGCGAAGTTTCTGATTGCCGCCACCTGTTTCGCCGCGCTGACCGTGGCCCCTGCTTCGGCTCAGTTGCTGGGCGGCGGAGGCGGCCTGGGCGGATTGCTCGGCGGTGCGCTGGGTAGCTCGGGCGGCATGGGTGGATCTCTGGGCGGCACGCTTGGCGGTTCGGGCAGCCTCGACCGTAGCGTCGACCTCGACAATGGCCGTGTGAGCGCCAGCGGATCGCGCCATGGCCGCGCCTCGGCCGAGGGGTCTGCGACCCGGAAGAGCAAGACCCGCAGCGCATCGGGTTCGGCGGAAGGATCGGCCAGCGGTAGCTTGGGGGTGGACACACTGGGCGTGAACGATGCCCGCAATGCCGCGAGCGGCGCGCAGAGCGCGGCAGGCAATGTCCGGGATCGGGCAACCCGCACTACCAGCGCAGCACGGGAACGCGCCTCGGAGACGACTGGCGCCGCCCGGGATCGCGCGGCAACGACCGTATCCAGTGCCCGCGACCGCGCTTCTGCCGTTGCGGGCCGCGCAGGCAGCGCCACGGACAATGCCGCAGGGACCGCGTCGCGCGCTCTCGACAATACCGCCTCGATCAACGCGAGCGGCCAGATTTCGGGAAGTGGTCAGGGTTCCGCATCCAGCGGTTCGACCACCCCTACCCCGGATCAGGCGGGAAATTGACCTCGCAGGGCCGTGACGCACCCCGCCGTCGCGGCCCGACCGCCTGACAGGGACGGCGATCCTTCCCCAGGATCGCCGTCCCTGTTTCATATTGCGCTATGGACCATCGCGCGGGCGCGATCGGTCGCCGATCGCGTGTCGCCTGCCAGTTTCTTGACCTCCGCCGCGACGACGGCAAAACCCCGGCCCGCTTCTCCCGCGCGCGCTGCCTCGATCGCGGCGTTGAGCGCCAACAAATTGGTCTGGTTCGCGATCAGCCCGATTCCGTCGACGATATCGACAAGGCCATCAACCATATTCTTGAGTTCAGCCCGCAAGATGTTGGACGGCGTTGTGTCGGTCGCGATCTTCAAGATGCGATGCACGCGCCCGTCCGCGTCGAACACAGGATTATAGGTCGCCTGCAACCAGACTTCCTGACCGTCCTTTCCAAAACGCTTATATTCGCCGGCATCGAAGTCTCCCGCCCCCAGCTTGCGCCAGAATTCGGCGTAGACATGGCTCTGTGCATAGGCCTCGTCGCAGAAAATGCGGTGATGACGGCCGGCAATCTCCTCCAGCCGATAGCCCATGGTTTCGAGGAACAGGTCGTTAGCCCATAGGATCACGCCCGTCGGATCGAACTCAATCACCGCCTGCGATCGACAGATCGCATCCCATGCGGCGTCCAGACTATGTGCGGCTTGACCCAAGATAATGCTCCTTCTCCAACAGGATAGGCGCGACCGGTAAACAGGGCTTTAAGGATGATTCTGTTCTCGTCGGGAAAACAGAAAAGGCCGGTGTCCTTGCGAACCCCGGCCTTTCCACCCCCTCTGAAACTCCTGCGCGGATCAGGCGACCTTGGCCTGCTCCTCCAGAATTTCGTCCGGATCGCGCAGCACATAGCCGCGGCCCCAGACCGTCTCGATATAATTGTCACCACCGCAGGCCAGCGCCAACTTCTTGCGCAGCTTGCAGATGAAGACGTCGATAATCTTGAGTTCCGGCTCGTCCATGCCGCCATAGAGATGATTCAGGAACATCTCCTTGGTCAGCGTCGTGCCCTTGCGGAGCGACAGCAGCTCCAGCATCGAATATTCCTTGCCGGTCAGGTGAACGCGGTTGCCGTCTACTTCCACGGTCTTGGCATCGAGGTTGACCGACAGCTTGCCGGTGCGGATGACCGACTGGGAATGCCCCTTCGACCGGCGCACCACGGCGTGGATGCGGGCGATCAGCTCTTCGCGATGGAAGGGCTTGGTCACATAGTCGTCGGCGCCGAAGCCGAAGGACCGGACTTTGCTGTCCATTTCGCTGATGCCCGACAGGATCAGAACTGGCGTCTGCACCTTGGCTGCACGCAGCTTCTTCAGCACGTCATAGCCGTGCATGTCGGGCAGGTTCAGGTCGAGGCAGATGATATCGTAATCATACAGCTTGCCAAGATCCAGGCCTTCCTCGCCCAGATCGGTCGTGTAGACGTTGAAGCCTTCGGTCGTGAGCATAAGCTCGATCGCCTTAGCAGTGGTCGGTTCGTCCTCAATCAGCAGCACGCGCATGTGAAGCCCCTTGTTGTCACCTTCCGGTGTGTCGCAGTCCCGTTCACCCACCAGAACGGCTTGCGCTCCAATTCATTAACCAAAAAACTTCTGAAGGACAAAGGTTAATTATTCGCTAACCGGCAGAAATCCACGAGTCGCAGAAAACGAATCTGTTTACAAAGGGTTGAGACCGTAACGACCAAGGACGAGTCAAGCTGGATTCGGCCGCGAAACGAGGCAGCAGGCCGCCCCATAGCCCAAGCATCGGAGCAGCCGAAAGAATTTTTTTACCGAGATTGACGGGCGCGGTTAACAGCCATGGTGGCGGGTCAGGAAGTCGAGCAGCGCGTCGACCCGCGCTGGCCGCAGACGGGAAGGCGGCGTCACCAGGTGCAGACCGAAGGGCGCCGGCCGCCAGTCGGTCAGGATCTCCTGCACCTCCCCTTTCGCCAGCGCGTCGCCGATGATGAAGTCGGGCAGGCGCGCAATACCGACACCTAGCCGAAGCGCGGGCAGCATCGCCTCCCCGCTGTTCACGGTGATGCGGCTGCGCACCTGCACCACGACATTCTGCTGTCCTGGCCCGGAGAAGCGCCACACGTCGGGCGTCGTGACATTGGAGTAGCAAAGGCAGTCATGGGTGCCGAGGTCGGAAGGATGCTGCGGCCGGCCGCGTGCATCGAGATAGCCGGGTGATGCAATGACGTGCATTGTCACATCCGCCAGCCGGCGCGCACGCAGGCTGCTGTCGGGCATGTCGGCAATGCGGATGGTCGCATCCAATCCCATTTCGACGATATCGATCTTCGCATCGGACAGATGCAGATCGACATCGACCAGCGGATGTTCCTTGGTGAATTGTGCCACCAGCGGCGCGACGCGCAGCAGGCCGAAGGTCATCGGTGCGCCGAGCCGCACCACGCCGGATAGGTCGGCCGTTTCGTCGCGTGCGGCCTCTTCCGCGGCCTGCCCCTCGATCAGGATGCGCTGGGCATGGTCGGCCAGCCGCTTGCCGCTTTCGGTGAGCGCGAGGCGGCGGCTGGTGCGGTTGAAGAGGCTGGTGTCCAGATGCTCCTCCAGCCGCGTCACGGCCTTGGAGACGGTCGCCTTCGACACGCTCAGCTCCTTGGCCGCGTCGGTGAAGCTGCGATGCTCCACCACGGCCGCGAACATCGCCCAGGCCTCGAAATCAGGTAATCGCATCGGGAAACAATCCGTTTCAAAGCTGCCGGTTTAAGAAACGACACTGATGGCTAGATTGTCGGAAAGCAAGCGGAAGCATCCACCTCCGCAACGAAAGGCCCATCGAACCTTCAGGTTCGAAAACCAGAGGTAAGACTCATGACCACGACCACAGCGAGCCGCATCGAGCGCCGCCCCTTCGCGTCGCTTGGCCATGCCGACCATGGCTGGCTCAATGCACGCCACCATTTTTCCTTCGCCGACTATTATGACGAGGAACGCATGCACTGGGGTGCGATCCGCGTCTGGAACGACGACGAGATCGGTCCGCGCTCCGGCTTTCCGCCGCACCCGCACAGCGACATGGAAATCATCACCTATGTCCGTACGGGCGCCATCACCCATCAGGACAGCTTGGGCAACAAGGGACGCACCGAAGCGGGCGACGTTCAGGTCATGTCGGCCGGCACGGGCATCCGTCACGCCGAATATAATCTGGAGGACGAAACCACCACCCTGTTCCAGATCTGGGTCATCCCCCGCGCTCGCGGCGGCCAGCCCAGTTGGGGCGCCAAGCCCTTCCCCAAAGGCGACCGGTCCGGCAGGCTGGTCGTGCTCGCTAGCGGTTATGACGAGGACAAGGAAGCGCTGCGTATCCGCGCCGACGCCCGTCTGCTGGGCGGCACGATCAAGGCAGGCGAGAGCGTGACCTATGACAGCGGCGAAGGACGCCATCTCTACCTGGTCCCGGCGACGGGCCGGATCGAGATTGACGAACAGCCTTTCGAGGCCCGCGACGGCGCGGCGATCATCGGCGGCGCGCCCATCACCATCACCGCCCAGGAAGACGCCGAAATCGTCCTGGTGGACAGTATCTGACCGTATTGGCCTGTCCATTCCCCTCCCCTCGGACGGGCCGGGCCGCCTGCATCCCCCTCTTGCAGGCGGCCACTCCCCATTTTTCAGCTTTCAGGTAAGGAGACTTCGCAATGGCTAAGGTTCTGGTTCTCTATTATTCGTCCTACGGTCATATCGAAACCATGGCGAAGGCCATGGCCGAAGGCGCGGCAGCAGCCGGCGCGCAGGTCGACATCAAGCGCGTGCCCGAAACCGCGCCTCTCGAAGTCGCGAAGAACGCCCATTTCAAGCTGGATCAGGACGCGCCGGTCGCGACCGTCTCCGAACTGGCGGACTATGACGCAATCATCATCGGCACCGGCACGCGCTTTGGCCGCATGTCGAGCCAGATGGCGGCATTCCTCGACCAGGCCGGCGGCCTGTGGGCACGCGGTGCGCTCAACGGCAAGGTCGGCGGCGCCTTCACCTCGACCGCATCGCAGCATGGCGGGGGGCGTCGCCAAGGAATTCAACACCATCGCGGTGGATGACGGCATCGCCATGGGCCATGACGGCATGCTCTATTCCCTGCCGTCCCGCGAGATCATCGCCGACAGCGTGGAGTACATGGTGAACGCGCACTGCGC
>NZ_DATKFP010000188.1:0-16635 GCF_035511395.1 Sphingobium sp. | reverse complement strand
ATATTCCAGCTGAAGCGGATTCATGAACTCTTCGTCTGGTGACGGGCGATAGTCAGCGGGAAGCGTTATCGTCGATTTGGGCGGCTTTACGCCGTCTTTATCGGAATTCAGGACCGATGCCATCTGGCTCTCCGACTCGTTGGCCCCGGCGCTAAGATGTTCCGGGGCGCCCATGACTTTTCATTGAGCGCGCCTCATAGCCATGGCGACGAACCGACACAAGCGGGCATTCAAGGGCTTGCTCCATCAAATGGATGATTCCGCCCGACGATTCCGGCGTCCTCCGAAGAAGCCCTGGAAACGCGAGACGACCGACACGATGGCGCCCGCACCTTTACGGTAGGGCGCGCAGCCGTTCCATCTTGGGACGTTAACCATATCACTTGAGGGAAAAGCAGGATTCTCCTCGACTTCGGACCCCGATTCAGAGTTAACGCGCTTGCGGTTAACCATTTATTTTGTGTTGATACGCATAGGACGTCCCATTCGTCCGTCGCCAATATCAGATTGGTGCAGGACGCGGGGCAACAAGAACAGAGTGGATCCTATGTCGGTACGGATGGCCTTGGCTAAATTGTGCGCCTGCACTTGCGGGGGAGCGATCATCGGCGGAGGCGCCGTGCATGTCGCTGAAAGCGCGCGGCCGGCAGTGGTCCACAGTTCCAAGAGCGTGAAGGCCGCGCCCAAGAAGCGCTACGCCGTCCGCACCGTGAAGCGCAAGGTCGTCAAGACCGTGACGGCCTGCGCACCGCAGACCGTGACCGTGACCAGCCAGGCGGCCCCTGTCCCCCTGCCCGCACCCATGGCGATGCCGGCGGCGGAAATGCCGATGATGTCGGGCGGTGGCGGCGCCGTGCCGGTCGTGATGGGCGGTGGCGGAGGCTTTGGCGGCGGCGGGTTCTTTGGCGGCTTTTTCGGCGGCGGTGGCGGCAGCGGCGGCGGTTCGGTCGTGATCTCCTCGACCAGCAGCTCGACCGGCGGCGTCAGCAGTTCTACCAGTTCGACCACGGGCGGCGTGTCGACATCTACGGGGGGCGTGTCCACCTCTTCGGGCAATGTCTCGACGTCGAGCGGCAATGTCTCCACCTCGTCGGGCGTCAGCAGCAGCTCGTCCTCGTCCAGCTCAAGCTCGTCTTCGTCCTCCTCGTCCAGTTCGTCATCGAGCAGCTCCAGCGGCGGCAAGCCGGACAAGCCCGATCATTCCAGCTCGACAGGCGGCAGCACCGGTTCTTCGAGCAGCAGCTCGTCATCCTCCTCGTCGGGCAGCTCTTCTTCGGGCGGTTCGTCGAGCTTCGGCAGCACCGGCAGCTCGTCTTCCTCGTCGAGCAGCAGTTCTTCGTCCAGCTCGTCTTCGAGCAGTTCCAGCGGCGGATCGACCAGCACCGGCGGCACCGATGTCCCGGCTCCGCCCATGGTCCTGCTGTTCGGCGCGGCCGCCGTGGCGCTGGTCGCCCGTCGACGCTTCGCCGAGCGAAAGGCGAAAGCGGCCGCCTGACCGGATTTTACGGTTCCCTCTCAGCGGGGGCACAAGGGGGGCGGTTCCGGGGGGAGCCGCCCTTTCCCGTTCGGCCGGCATCAGACCGCAGCGATCAGCTTCTCTATTTCCCGCACCGGATGATTGGTAAGATCCTTGGCGATCTCGGCCACCAGCCGATCCTGCACTTCCTTGTGCAGATGCTTGCGCATTTCGCCGAGCGCAGCGGGCGGCGCGACGATGACCAGCTTCTCATAATCCTGCGCGAAGGCTCGGCGCTTGAGCAGGTCGGCCGCTTCGGCCGCGAAGCGCTGCTCCTCCAGTTCGTGGAAATCATTCTCGCCCATCGTTCCCGACGACGTCCCGGTCGAAGACGCCTTGCCCGCCTTGTCCGACGCCTGCTCCAGATGGGAAGGATTTTCCTGTAACCGGACCTCTTCCGCTTCCAGCTGAGGTGAGGCGCGGTCGCCCTTGTTGCGGAAGAAAAGCAGCTTGCGCCCGTCCGCCACCAGCACCATCGCGTCATGATCAATCTTCATCGCCGTCTCCTTTGTATTTTCGATGATGACAGACCAACGGACGGAAGCGCGCAGGGTTGCGCGGCCCGTCGCACAGCGGCATAGGGCTGGCCCATGCACGACATCCGCTCCATCCGCGAAAACCCCGCCGCATTCGACGCCGCCCTCGCCCGGCGTGGCCTGTCGCCCCTCTCCGCCGAGATATTGGCGATCGACGAGAGGAGCCGCGCCATCAAGACCGAGTTGCAGCAGGGCCAGGCCCGCCGCAACGAGGCGAGCAAGCTGATCGGCCAGGCCATGGCGGCCAAGGATATGGAGAAGGCCGAGGCCCTGAAGGCCGAAGTCGCTGCGCTCAAGGACCGGATGCCCGCGCTGGAGCAGGATGACCGCGACACCGGCGACGCGCTGACCGCGATGCTGTCCGCTATCCCCAACCTGCCGGCCGACGACGTGCCGCAGGGCACGGACGAGGCGGACAATGTGGAACTGACCCGCTGGGGTACGCCCCGCACTTTCGACTTTGCACCGCAGGACCATGCCGATTTCGGCCCGGCGCTAGGACTGGATTTCGAAGGCGGCGCGCGACTGTCGGGCGCACGCTTCACCGCCCTGCGCGGGCAGATGGCGCGTCTGCACCGCGCGCTCGCCCAATATATGCTGGACACCCAGACCGCGACCAACGGCTATGAGGAAACCGCCGTCCCGCTGCTGGTGAAGGACGACGCGCTGTTCGGCACCGGTCAGTTGCCCAAGTTCGCCGAGGATCTGTTCAAGACCACAGACGGCCGCTGGCTGATCCCCACCGCCGAAGTCTCGCTCACCAATCTGGTCGCCGACCAGATCGTGCCGGCCGACAGCCTGCCGCTGCGCCTGACTGCGCTGACCCCCTGCTTCCGTTCCGAAGCAGGCTCCGCCGGTCGCGACACGCGCGGCTTCATCCGCCAGCATCAGTTCGAGAAGGTCGAGCTGGTCGCCATCTGCGCGCCCGAGGAGTCCGAGGCCGAGCATGAACGCATGGTCGCGGCGGCCGAAGGCATTCTCCAGGCGCTGGACCTGCCCTATCGCAAGGTGCTGCTCTGCACCGGCGACATGGGCTTTGGCGCGCGCAAGACCTATGACCTAGAAGTCTGGCTGCCCAGCCAGGACACCTATCGCGAGATCAGCTCCGTCTCCAACTGCGGCGACTTCCAGGCGCGGCGCATGAATGCCCGCTACAAACCCGAAGGGTCGAAGCAGACGGTGTTCCTGCACACGCTGAACGGCTCCGGCCTTGCCGTAGGGCGGACGCTGGTCGCCGTGCTTGAAAATTACCAGCAGGCCGATGGCAGCGTCATCATTCCGGACGCACTGCTGCCCTATATGGGCGGTATCACGAAGCTGGAGCCGAAGTAACGGGCGATTGGAGGGAAGCGGATCGCTTCCGCCCCCCCATCTGAGCCGTGAGATTGCATAACCTCTTCCGTTTGCGTAAGACGGCCACGCGCAAAGTTAAAAGGCTGGCAAGTCCAGAACGATAGGGTAAACGGGAAGCGATGCAGCGCCTGCCCCTGACCTTCGCCATCCCGATCGTTTCGCTGGCGCTGGCCGCCTGCATCCCCGCTGAAGCGGAACGCCCCCGTGCGCCAGCCAGCCCCACGCCGCCACCGCAGATGGGCGCCGACGCATCGACCGTGAAGCTGGCCGAGCCGGAACCCGTCTGGACCGCGCAGCAGGTGGTCGCCAATGCCCGGACCGTCAGCGCGTCCACTTATGTCGTCCAGCCCGGCGAGACGCTGCGCGGCGTCGGCAACCGCACCGGCGCGGGATCGGAAGCGATCGCCCGCGCCAACGGCATCGCCGCGCCCTATATGCTGCGCGCCGGCCAGCGCCTGTCGATCCCCGGCGGCCGCTATCATCTGGTGGCGGAAGGCGAGACGGGCATAGCCATCGCGGCCGCCTATGGCGTGCCCTGGCGACAGATCGTCGACGTGAACGGACTGGAGGAACCTTATGTGCTGCGGCGCGGCCAGCGACTGCTGCTGCCCGGCGGCACGCCCGCCAGTCCACCCAGCATCGAGCAGCGCGCCGCCGCCTTCCGCATCGACATCGACGATGTGCTGACCGGCGGCCAGCCCGCCGCAAAGGATAATGCGCCGGTCGCCGCTGCATCCCCGCGCCCCAGCCCCCTGCCCGCCAACAAGCCGATCGCCCAGCCCTCCGCCTTCAGCGGCAGCTTCGCATGGCCGGTGAAGGGCACCATCCTCTCGCGCTTCGGTCCCGGCGAAAGCGGCGCGAAGAATAACGGCATCGACATCGCCGCCCCCAATGGCACGCCGATCCGCGCGGCGGCCGACGGCGTGGTCGCCTATGCCGGCGACAAGATCGCGGTGTTCGGCGGCCTCGTCCTCATCAACCATGGCAGCAGCTGGGTCAGCGCCTATGGCCATGCCAGCCGGATCGACGTGGTGCGCGGGCAGAAGGTGACGAAGGGCCAGGTCATCGGCCTGACCGGCGACACCGGCTATGCGAGCCGGCCCAAGCTGCATTTCGAACTACGCAAGGATCGCGTGCCCGTGAACCCGATCGGCCAGTTGCCCCCGCCATGAGGATCGACCGGATCGCCCCTTCCTCGCCCACGGCCGGCTTCCTGCGGCGGCGATCGTCGCTACCGATGTGGGCGGACCTCTGCTGGCGGGTGGCGCTGGTTTTCGGGCTGATCGCCATCGTGCTGCTGCTGCACTGGTTCGGGCGCGACGGCCTGAAAGACAATTATGACAACCAGATCAGCTTCATCGACGTCCTCTACTTCACGACGGTGACGGTCACGACGGTCGGCTATGGCGACATCGTGCCGGTCACGCCCGAAGCGCGGCTGTTCGAATCCATTTTCGTGACGCCGATCCGCCTGTTCGTCTGGCTGATCTTCCTCGGCACCGCCTATAATCTCTTTTTCCGCAACATCATCTACAGGTGGCGCATGGCACGCATCCAGGCCGATCTGCACAATCACATCATCGTCACCGGCTTTGGCACCAGCGGGCAGGAAGCGGTGAACGAATTGCTCGCCCGCGGCGCCGACCCGCGCGAGATCGTCGTCATCGACGGCAGCGAAAAGGCGCTGGCGCTGGCCGAAGCGCAGGGCTGCAACATCCTGTGCGGCGATTCCACCCGCGACAAGACGCTGAAGGACGTGGCCATCCATCGTGCGCGCAGCATGATCGTGTCGGCCGGCCGCGACGACACGTCGATCCTCATCACGCTGACCGCCCGCCACCTCGCCCCGCGCCTGCCGATCAGCATCGTCGTGCGGAACGAGGATAATGAACTGCCCGCGCGGCAGGCGGGCGCGACCACGGTCATCAACCCGGTCAGCTTCGCTGGCCTGCTGCTGGCGGGAAGCACCGACGGCAAGCATATCGCCGACTATATGGCGGACCTCGCCGGATCGGGCGGCCGGGTGAACATCAACGAACGTTTCGTCCTGCCGGAAGAAATTGGTGGCCCGTTGTCCGCGATCCAGACGGGCATCGGCCTTCGCATCTATCGCGGGGATCGGCCGATCGGCTTCTGGGAAAAGGATGCGAAGCGGCTCCAGACCGGCGACCTGATCATCGAAGTAGTGGAAGAAAGACCTCGCCCGGCGCCCTCCGGCGACGAATAGTTGCGCAACATGGACGAACCGAAACACATTGTTGCTGACTGGCAACATATGGAAAAATTCGCGCTACACTGCCCGATCGCCCGATTGCCATAGTGTAGTAAAACGCAAACACTCCGCCCCAGGCCCGTGTCAGACGGGCGAAATCAAAGGGGTATTGTATCATGCGCTTTAGAAGTGCCTTGCAATGTGGCGTCGTGCTGTCGGTCGTCGCCTGGACCATTCCCGCCTTTGCCCAATCCGAACCGCAAGCCGATGACGGCGCGGCCATCATCGTCACCGGCTCCCGCATCCGCCAGAATCCGCTCGATCAGGACAAGCCGATCGTCACGGTCGACCAGCAGGCGATCGCCCGCACCGGCCTGACCTCCATCGCAGACGTCTTGCAACGCATTCCAAGTGCAGCCGGCGGCCTCAATACGAAGACCAACAACGCTGGCAATATCGGGGGCCCGCCCGACGGCACCGGCGTCAGTTCCGGCTCGGCCGAAGTCGACCTGCGCTATTTGGGCGCCAAGCGTACGCTGATCCTGGTCGACGGCATGCGCTATGTGAACGGTTCGGCGGCAGGCGGCATCCCCGCCTCGGTTGACCTCAACACCATCCCGCAAAGCATGATCGAGCGCGTCGAGGTGCTGCAATCGGGCGCCTCCCCGCTCTACGGCTCGGACGCGGTCGCGGGCGTGGTCAACATCATCACCAAGCAATCGCAGAAGGGTCTCGATTTCTCCGCCCAGTTCGGCACTTATGAACAGGGCGACGGCGAAACCTACGACATCAACGCCAGCTACGGCATCCAGTCAGATCGCGTCTCGATCGTCTTCGGCGGCAATTATGTAAAGCAGCAGGCGATCAGCACGGCCGACCGTTCCATCTCGCAATGGCCCACCCCCGGCGCCACCAGCTGCGATGGCAGTTGCTCCAGCGCCATCCCCAATGGCCGGTACGACGTGCTGGGCCAAAGCCTGACCCTCGATTCCCCCATTATCGGCCGCGCGCCGGTGCTCAGCGACTATCGAAACTGGGCCGGCAACAGCGTCGACGGCTTCAACTTCGCGCCCTATAATTATTTGCTGACGCCATCGGAACGCTATGGCGCCTTCCTGAACGCCAAGTTCGAATTTTCCGACACTGTCAGCCTGCGGACGCGACTTGTTTATCAGCATCGCGAATCCACCACCCTGGCCGCCTTCCTGCCGCTGTTCATCGGGCCGGACGCGGGTAACGGCAATCTGCTCGATACCATCTCGATCGATGCGACCAATCCCTACAACCCCTTCGGCGTAACATTGTCATCAGGCGCGAACGGCACGCCTGCCAATTACTCGACCGTGCGCCGCCGATTCGTGGAGGGCGGCCCCCGCACTTTCAGCCAGGATGTGGACACGCTGACCATGCAGTCCACGCTGGAAGGCTCCTTCGATGTCGGCGATCATAAATGGTATTGGGACGTCAACGGCATCTACGGCACCAACAATGCGCATCAGGTCTTCACCGGCAATCTCAACGCCGCGAAGCTGGCGCAGGCGCTGGGACCGGTCGCCAACTGTACCGGCGACTGCGTACCGTTCAATATTTTCGGCGGGGCCGGGTCGATAACCCAGGCGATGCTCGATTATGTGACCTTTGACGAGCGTGACCGCAGCGAACAGGAATTGTGGGACGTCACCGCCAACCTGTCGGGCGAGTTGTTCGACCTGCCCGGCGGACCTGTCGGCTTTGCCATCGGCTATGAACATCGCGACCAGTCGGCATCCTACACGCCCGACCCCATCATCACCGCTGGCCTCGGCGCGGACGTGCCGACCAGCCCGGCACGCGGCGGCTTCAATGTGGACGAATTCTACGGCGAACTGCGCATCCCGATCCTGTCCGACACGCCCTTCTTCCGGAAGCTGGAACTGAGCGGTGCGGCCCGCCATTCCAACTATAGCAGCTTCGGCAGCAACACGACCTACACCGTATCGGGCCTGTGGAAGCCGGTGAACGACCTGCTGCTGCGCGGCGGCTATGCCGAAAGCCTGCGCGCGCCCAGCATCGGCGAACTATATGCAGGCCGATCGCGCAGCGACGCCACACTTACCGATCCGTGCACCAGCGCCGCCGGCGGACTATTCACCACCAATGCCACGGTCCGGGTGAACTGCATCGCCAATGGCGTGCCGGATCCCGCCAACCTTCTTCCAGGCCAGACCATCTATGCCGAAGAGGTCAGCCAGATTGGCGTGTTTTCCCAGGGATCGACCACTTTAAGGCCGGAAACGGCCAAGACTGTCACGGCAGGCGCCGTATACAGTCCAGCTTGGGCGCGGGACCGCTTCGCCAGCGCCTTCAGCATTGAACTGAATTATTACAATATTCGATTGAAGAACGCGATTGCCTCCGTGCCCGCACTCTTCACGCTGCAACGCTGCTATCTCAACAGCGATCCCCTGAGTTGCGCATCGATCACGAGGACGGGCAATGGCTCGGTCGCGGGCATAAGCGGCGTTCTGCAGAATCTCAGCGCGATCAACACAGACGGCCTGGACGGTACATTGATTTACCGCTCCAGACCGATCGGCAACGGAACGATCGGCCTGTCCGTCAACGCTGCCTATCTCATCAAATATGACATCGTGCCGCCATCCGACCTTGCCGCGCCGACCCAGCATTGCGTCAAGACCGAACGCTGCGCCGGGGTGGATCAGGCCTATCCTCGCTTCAAGGCCAATGCGACGCTGGACTATGCCGCCGATGCATGGGGCATTTCCTTCACTGGTCGTTATATCAGCAAGATACGGGAACTGGACGATGTCCATTCGATGGGTTCGACCTTCTACGGCGACATGCAGGCCTATTTCTCGCCCGCCTGGCTCGACCATCGCACCCGGCTGACGATCGGCGTCAACAATATCTTCGACAAGGATCCGCCGGCCTGCTTCACCTGCGACAGCGCCAACTTCGACCCGACCACCTACGACGTGCCGGGCCAGTTCGGTTACATTCGCCTGTCCTACAAGATGTGACGGATCAACGACTTGGATGAAGGAAGGGCGCGCCCGCAAGGGCGCGCCCTTCGTCATTTTCGCGGCCGATCTTCTCTGGGCCGTGACATTTGGCGCAAAAATCCCTATGTGCGCGCCGATCATGGCAACCAAAATTCCCGAAGCGCCGAAAGTCGGCATGGTGTCGCTCGGCTGTCCCAAGAACCTGGTGGACAGCGAACGCATCCTCACCAAGCTGCGCTCAGACGGCTATCAGATGTCCGCCGACTATGCCGGCGCCGATGTCGTGCTGGTCAACACCTGCGGCTTCCTCGATTCCGCCAAGGAAGAGTCGCTGGAAGCGATCGGCGAGGCGATGGCTGAAAACGGCCGCGTCATCGTCACCGGCTGCATGGGCGATGAGGCGGATGTGATCCGCGCGAAATTCCCGCAGGTTCTGGCCGTCACCGGCGCGCACCAATATGAGCAGGTGGTCAATGCGGTGCATGACGCGTCGCCACCGATCCCCAACGCCTTCGTCGACCTCGTGCCCGAAGGCGGGCTGAAGCTGACGCCGCGCCATTACAGCTATCTGAAGATCAGCGAAGGCTGCAACCACCGCTGCTCCTTCTGCATCATCCCCTCGATCCGTGGCGACCTCGTCAGCCGCCGCGTCGACGCCGTACTGCGCGAGGCGGAGAAGCTGGTCCATGCCGGGACCAAGGAACTGCTGGTCATCAGCCAGGACACCTCGGCCTATGGCGTCGACACGCGCCACGAGACGCGCCAGTGGAAGGGCCGGGACGTGCGCGCGCACATGACCGACCTCGCCCGCGAACTGGGTCAGTTGCGCACCGCCGAAGGACGCGCGCCCTGGGTCCGGTTGCACTATGTCTATCCCTATCCCCATGTCGATCATGTCATCCCGCTGATGGCTGAGGGGCTGCTGACGCCCTATCTCGACATTCCCTTCCAGCATGCCGCCCCGTCGGTGCTGAAGGCCATGAAGCGCCCCGCCAATGAAGCGAAGGTGCTGGACCGCATCCGCAATTGGCGCGACATCTGCCCGGACATCGCGATCCGCTCCAGCTTCGTCGTCGGCTTCCCCGGCGAGACCGAGGCGGATTTCCAGTATCTGCTCGACTGGCTGGAGGAGGCGCAGCTCGACCGCGTCGGCGCCTTCCGCTTCGAGCCGGTCGAAGGCGCTGCCGCCAACGATCTGCCCGGCGCCGTGCCCGAAGAGGTCAAGGAAGAACGTTATCAGCGGATCATGGAAAAGACCGCCGCGATCAGCGCCGCAAAGTTGCAGGCGAAAGTCGGCCGCGTCCTGCCCGTCATCCTCGACGAAGTGGGCGAGCCGGACGAGGAAGATGGCAGTATCGGCGCCACCGCGCGCAGCCAGGCCGACGCACCGGAAATCGACGGCAACGTCTTCCTGCGCGACGTGGGCGAAGGGCGGAAGGCCGGCGACATGTTCGACGTGCTGATCGAAGATGCCGACGAGCATGACCTGTACGGGGTGCCGGTCTGAACCATGCTCCACCTCCGTTCGCTTCGAGCGCCGTCGAGAAGCGGGTAGCCCAGCGCTTCTCTTTTCTCGACACGCACGAAACGAACGGAAATAATATTATGGCTTCACAAACCCGTCCTGATATTCGGTCTTGATCGCCTTCCGCATGGCAGCATCGACCGGCAGCGGCACTTCATAGCTGCCCTCTGCATAGGGGCCGGCGGCATAGGGGCCGATCACCACGGTGATGCTGTCGACCAGCTTTCCGTCCTTCGATGTCGGCACCAGTACCTGCTCCATCGGATCGATGCACTTGGTGAAGCCATCGTCTCCGCGCATCACCGGGCCGCCGCGCTTTTCTGCGCGCGCCTTGTCCAGTCCTGCGCAGAAGCGATCCCGGATCGCGGCGGCAAAGGCGGCGGGCGTGGTCATCACCGCCTTGAAGCTGGTTTCCCGCTTGCGCGCCTTGTCCCATAGCAACCCGTCATAGCCGGTCATGCCATGCGCGCCGCCGGTGTAGACATAGGTCTGCGACTGGAGCGACAGAAAACGCGGCGTGTCCGCCGCGACGCTCCAACTCGTTTCCAGACTATGCGCGTGGAAGGGGAAGCCCGACTTTTTCATCGACGCGCTAT
The DNA here is from genome assembly GCF_035511395.1 of Sphingobium sp. GTDB lineage: Bacteria > Pseudomonadota > Alphaproteobacteria > Sphingomonadales > Sphingomonadaceae > Sphingobium. The sequence goes on along the minus strand of NZ_DATKFP010000188.1, from coordinate 5,895 downwards.
CTTCCTGCGCCATTTTCGTGGCGTCGGCCCTGGACGATGCCGCTTCCTTGCCGAATTTCTCTACCAGGAAAGGGATTGCCGCAGCTTGCGCGGGATAGCCGTAGGAAAATTCGAGAAACTCGGTCTTCGCCTTTTCTTCGAAAGGCCTGGCCGGCGGGGCGGGCGCGGGCATACCCGTCATCCGATCGGCAAAACGGGACGCCGCCGCGTTGACCGAAGCGTTGCCTGTCGGTTCCTCCTTGTCCTGCGACGGCGAACAGGCGGCGAGTACCAGCATCGTCGCCGTCAGGACCAGTCCTGCCTTCATCAACGATATGCCCGCATCAATGCGCCTGCGCCGCGCGGCAGCGTTCGCCGATCGCCTTGCGCGCATAATCACTGTCCAGCGCGCGGCCCGCATTGGACCAGCCTTCGGAAATCAGCGCCTGTTGCACCGAATGAAGATTATCGTAGCGGCCACTTTCCGCCAGCGCATAGGCCCGAGCCCGCGCAGCCTGAAGGCTGCGGTCATCACCATGAATCATGATCCTGCTCCTTTCTCTGTTCTTCCGGGAAATCTAGGCCTGTCGGGCCCGCAGCGCAAAGGAAGAAAGGGCAGGTCGTGCCCAGGGAACGATGAAATTTTTGCCTTTCCATGGCCAATCGCTTTCCCTTACATCCACGTAATGACCGACTTTTCCGACCTGCTCAAAGCGGACAACCAGCAGCCCGCCCGTTCGATCCATCTGCTTGAAACCAAGGGCTTTGATGCCTGGCTCTCGACCCAGCCCGACAAGATCCGCGCACTCGTTGCGGCGCAGCGTTTCAAGGGCAAGGCTGGCGAACATGCGATCCTGCCGGGCGACGGTGACGACTGGTCGGTGGTCGCCGGCGTCGCGAGCAGGGACACACTCAGCCCCTGGTGCCTCGCGCGGCTGGCTGAAATCTTGCCCGAAGGCACCTATCGGCTGGCCGAAGGCACGCCGGGCGCAGCCTCGCTGGGCTGGCTGGCTGCGCAATATCGCTTCGACCGCTATCGCAAGGACGACGCGCCTGCCGGGCCGCGCATATTGCTGACCGGCGGCGTCGCGCAGATCGACCCGACCGTCCAGCAGGCGAAGGCGGTGGCGCTGGTGCGCGACCTCGTCAACACCCCCGCGGCGGACATGGGGCCGCCCGATCTGGAAGCTGCTGTGGAGGCAGTTGCCAAGCCCTTCGGTGCGACCGTCAACGTGACGCGCGGCGATGCGCTGGAGCAAGGCTATCCGATGATCCATGCAGTCGGCAAGGCGGCGGGCAAGAACTTCGCCCCCCGGCTGATCGAACTGACATGGGGCGATCCCACCCATCCGCGCATCGCGCTGGTCGGCAAGGGCATCTGCTTCGACAGCGGTGGCCTCGACATCAAGCCTTCATCGGGGATGCGCCTGATGAAGAAGGATATGGGCGGCGCGGCCCATGCGCTGGGCCTGGCCCAGCTTGTCATGGCCGCGCGCCTGCCGGTGCGACTGCACCTGCTGATCGCGGCGGCGGAAAATGCGATTTCCGGCAACGCCTTCCGTCCCGGCGACATATTGCGCACGCGCAAGGGGCTGACGGTCGAGATCGGCAATACCGACGCCGAAGGGCGACTTGTGCTGGGCGACGCGCTGACCCGCGCTGGCGAGGACAAGCCGCAACTCATCATCGATTTCGCCACCCTGACCGGCGCGGCGCGCGTCGCTGTCGGCCCGGACCTCCCTGCCCTGTTCTCCAATGACGACGGGGTGGCGGCAGACATGGCCGCGATCGGCGCGCAGGTCGACGACCCGACATGGCGCCTGCCGCTCTGGGACGGCTATGCCGACATGCTGAAGTCCGACATTGCGGATATCAACAATGCGGGCGAAGGCGGCTTTGCCGGCGCAGTGACGGCCGCCCTGTTCCTGAAACGCTTCGTGCCCGACGGCACGCCCTGGCTGCATCTCGACACCTTCGCCTGGCGCCCGTCGAGCAAGCCCGGCCGTCCCAAGGGTGGGGAGGCACTGGGGATGCGCGCCGTTTTCCGGCTGCTGCAACAGCGCTACGGCAAGGAGAGTTAAGCCCCTGCGACAAAGCGCCAATCCGTTACGCAACCGGATTGGCCATCGCGCGTTAAGCCGACATGAACGCGCAGATCGCTACAGAATCGCTTGCTGAAACCGACCGTCCGGGTGTGCAACCGCTGCGTCAGTGGATGCGCACGCTTGTCGACTATGTCCGCTCCGGCAAGCCCGACCTCACCAACCGCCAGATGGCGTTGATGATGACCGTCTATATCAGCAGCGGGCCGCACACGGTGCGCGGCTTGGCGGAGGCGCTGCACGTCTCCAAGCCGGTCATCACCCGCGCGCTGAACAAGCTTTCGGCCCTCGGCTATCTCCGCCGAGAGCGCGATGTGGCGGATCGTCGCAATATTTTCATCACCCGGACCCCAAAAGGGGCGGAATTCCTTGACGCCTTTCACCATTTCATCGCAGGAACCGCGCGCGATGAACGGAACCAACACACCCCGGCGGAACGCACCGCCTGAAAGAACCCGGTTCAAGCTGGACGGCCGCTCGGTCGCGCTTGACCGTCGTGTCCACGCCGCGCGCGGCGACCTTGCCGACCTGGCCCTCGCCGGTACGCTCTTTTCCGCTCATTATGCCCGTGCCGTTCCGCTGACGTGCGTCGCCCCCGGCGCGTCGATCCTGTCGGCGGCAGCACCCACGTCCGAAGCCGTCAGCGAATTGCTGCGCGGCGAAACCTTCCACGCGCTCGACGTGACGACCGACTGGGCCTGGGGTTTTTGCGGCCATGACGGCTATGTCGGCTATGTCCGCCGCGACGCGCTCGACGTGGAGGAAAAGCCGACTCACCGCATCATCGCCGGCACCGCGCCCCTGTTCAGCGCCGCCGAAATCAAGTCGCCCATCGCCGACTATTGGCCGCGGGGCGCCCGCTTCTCCGGCGACGTGCAGGGCGATTTCATCGCCTGCGCCGAAGGCTTCATCCACGTCCGCCACGCCGCTTCGGCGGCCGAGGCTGAACAGGATTGGGTCTCCGTCGCCGAACAGTATCTCGGCCAGCCCTATGTCTGGGGCGGGCGCGGTCATCGCGGCATCGACTGTTCGGGCCTGGTGCAGGTGGCACTGGGCGCGGCCGGCATCGCGGTCCCGCGCGACACCGACCTGCAATGCGAAGGGATCGGCGCGCCGATCGACAGCGAGGCATCGCTGCGACGCGGCGACATCATCGTCTTCCCCGGTCATGTCGGCATCATGACCGACGGCAGGACGCTGCTCCACGCCAATGCCCATTGGATGGCGGTGGTGCAGGAACCGCTTGCGGACGTGGTCGCGCGCCTTGCCGACGCACATGTCCAACCCATCATCGCGCGGCGGAGGATCGGCGCATGAGCACGAATATTTTCATCGACGGCGGTCATGGCACCACCGGCATCGAAATCGGCGACCGGCTGGCCGGGCGCCCCGAACTGTCGCTGATCACCGTGCCGGAGGAAAAGCGCCGCGACGCGAACGCGCGCCGCGATGCGCTGAACGCCGCCGACATCGTCATTCTCTGCCTGCCAGACGATGCCGCGCGCGAAGCCGTGTCGCTGATCGACAATGATCGCACCCGCGTGATCGACGCGTCGACTGCGCACCGTGTCGCGGACGGCTGGACCTATGGCTTCCCCGAACTGGAACCGGGGCATCGCGAACGGCTGGCGAACAGCCGCTTTGTTGCCAATCCGGGCTGCTGGCCGACCGGCTTTCTGGCGCTGTTGCGTCCGCTGGTACTGGCCGGGTTGCTGCCCGCCGACTGGCCGGTGACGGTGTCGGGCGCGTCGGGCTATTCAGGCGGCGGCAAGGCGATGATCGCCGACTATGAAGGCGAAGCCGGCGCGCCGAGCGCCTTCCGTCCCTATGGCCTCAGCCTTGCGCATAAGCATGTGCCGGAAATGACCCGCTATTCGGGCCTCGCCCATCCGCCGATCTTCGCACCGGCGGTGGCGAACGCCTATCGCGGCATGATCGTCGAAGTGCCGCTGCAACTGCGCGCCATGCCGGGCACGCCCTCGGTCGCCGACATCCACGCCGCGCTGGCCGCCGCTTATGCCGGATCGCCGATCGTCAGCGTCGCGACGCGGGAGGACAGCGCCGCCATGACCGGAGTCGCGCTGGAGCATGTCGGCGCGACCGACCGCCTCGCCCTGTTCGTCTTCGGCAACGACCAGAGCGGCCAGGCACGCCTTGTCGCGGCGCTCGACAATCTGGGCAAGGGCGCAGCCGGCGCGGCCGTCCAGAATCTCAACATCCTGGCCGGCCTTCCGGAAACCGCGGGCCTGCGCCTCTAATTAATGGATCGTCCCCAGCGGCTGGTCGTAAGCAAGCAGTACGATCAGCCTCTCAATCTGTCGCCAATGGCAGAAATGGACATGATTGCCCTGATCCAAGCTGCGATCCGCACGCGCGGCTGCTTCATAGCCGGCATGATCGCCGAACAGGCTGATCAGCTCGGCGGCATCATCATAGCTCTTGCGGTCCGCAAGATATGGCATCTGCATAACAACCCCCGACTTATGTTTTGGCGACCTGTTGTAATGGCGCAGGCCCTTCAATCGCCATGCCAGTTTCAGCCTTTGGCTTAGCGGGCCGCTGACCAAGGTGAACAGCTGGTTAGGCAAGTCCCCAAATGAGACAAGGCGTTCTGAAATGGGACATGACGTCCCGAAATGGATCATATCCCGAAGCCGCTGGCCTTGCGACCCTCGCCATGGCAAGGACTAGCGCATGAGCAAGGCCAAGCACAATCCCACCGGCGCGGGCGCCATCATCGCGCTGCTGATCCTGGCCGGTGCGATCGGCGGCGGCATGATGGGCCAGCCGAGTATCGGCCTGCTCGCCGGCCTGACGCTCGGCATCCTGATCGCCCTCCTCCTCTATCTGCGCGACCGCCGCAAATAAGCTCCCGCGCGAGCGCCATCCGCCTTGCCCGTCGCTGCGCGCCCGCATAGATGTGGGCGCATGAACAAGCATGTCATCGTCCTGCCGCTCGTCGCCCTGGCCCTCGCCGGCGGCGCCTTTCTCTATCTCGCGCAGGGCGATACGGCCCGGCTTCCGGTCGGCGCCGACACCGGCCGCGAGCCGATCTTCACCGGCCCGCGGAGCGAGATGCTGCCGACCATCAACATCGCGGAAGTGAAGCCGTGGAAGGGCGACGCAAAGCCCGTCGCCGCCAAGGGGCTGGAAGTCGCGCGCTTCGCCGACGGCCTCGCCCACCCCCGCTCGATGCTGCGCCTGCCCAATGGCGACATCCTTGTCGCCGAAACCAACAGCCCGCCGCGCCCCAAGGACGGCATCGTCCAGCGCGTGATGAACTATATGATGAACAAGGCGGGTGCGGGCGTCCCCTCCGCCAACCGCATCACCTTGCTGCGCGACGTTGATGGCGACGGCAAGGCGGAAACCAAGACGGCATTCCTGACCGGCCTCAACTCGCCCTATGGCATGGCTCTGATCGACGGCACGCTCTATGTCGCCAATACCGATGCGCTGATGGCCTTCCCCTACAAGGATGGCGACACGAAGATCACGGACAAGGGCCGCAAGATCATCGACCTGCCTGCTCAGGCGCCCAACCAGCACTGGACCAAGAGCCTCGTCGCCGCGCCCAACGGACTGCTCTATGTCGGCGTCGGCTCCAACAGCAATATCGGCGACAATGGACTGGAAGCCGAAAAGAACCGCGCGCTGGTGTTCGAGGTGAACCCCAAGACCGGCTACAAGCGCATCTTCGCATCGGGCCTGCGCAATCCGGTTGGCCTCGCCATCGAACCGAAGAGCGGCGCACTCTGGGGCGTGGTCAACGAACGCGACATGCTGGGCGGCGACCTTGTCCCCGACTATCTCG
>NZ_DATKFP010000187.1:0-28383 GCF_035511395.1 Sphingobium sp. | reverse complement strand
GGGGTTTGCGCGCAATGGAGGATGTGATCGCTGCGGCGCAGGCGCAGGGGCTGGCGTTCGACCTGCTGGTGGAGATGCCGGCGAACAATCTGTCGCTGCTTTTTCGGAAAGGGACGGGTTGAATCCTATCTCCGTTCGTTTCGAGCGCAGTCGAGAAACGCGCATATCGCGCTGGCCGCTTCTCGACTGCGCTCGAAGCGAACGGATAGATGGAATGCTTATGTAAGGCGCGGCCGTCAGCTCTGCCCAGCTTCGGTTCGACAGGCCCGGACCGAACGGATATGGGGAGCGCAAATGCCTGATAGTCTCCTCTCCCTCGTCACCGCCGAACTCTCCGCGCCGGCCGATCCGCGCGCCGCCGCCATGGCGGGGGCGCTCGCGGCGAAATACCCCGACGCCGCCCGCGCCGTGCTGTTCTACGGCTCGTGCCTGCGGGAGAAGAATCTCGACGGGCTGATGCTGGATTTCTACCTGATAGTCTCCGACTATGCCGCTGCCTATGGCAGGAGCTGGCTGGCCCGCGCGAACCGGATGATCCCGCCCAATGTCTTCCCGTTCGAACATAATGGGCTGATCGCCAAATATGCGGTCCTGTCCGAAGCCGACTTCGCCCGGCTGAACAGCATCGCCGCCGACAATGTGTCGGTCTGGGCGCGCTTTGCCCAGCCGTCGCGGCTGCTCTGGGCGTCGGACGATCTCGCCCGCCAGCGCGCCATCGCCGCCGTCGCGCAGGCCGCGCCGACCTTGTTGTCGCTCGCCCGGCCGATGGCGGAGGGCCCGGAAGATGCGCTCGCGCTGTGGAAGACCGGCTTCACCCTGACCTATAATGCGGAGCTGCGCGCGGAGAAGAAGGGGCGCTCGCTCTCGATCGTCGATGCCGATCCCGATCGCTATCGCCGCTTCGGGGAGGCCGCGCTCGCCGCCGGCCTGTCGCCCCCGCCGCAGGATGCACCCGCGTTCTGGCGCCGGCTCCAGCAGCGCGGCAAGCGGCTGTCGGTGATCCGCCTGGCCAAGGCCAGTTTCACCTATGCCGGCGGGATCGATTATCTGGCGTGGAAGATCAACCGCCACGCCGGCACGAAGATCGAGATCAGGCCCTGGCAGCGGCGCTGGCCGCTGCTCGGCGCGGTTACTCTGCTGCCGCGGCTGTTCCGGGGTGGTGCGATCCGTTGAGCGCTTGCGCCAGCGACTGACCCAGCGCCATCAGCGTATAGGGTTTGCGCAGCACCGCATGTCCTTCGAAATCGGCGCTGTCATTGGTGTCGCCGGCATAGCCGGTCACGAACAATACCGGCAGGTGGCGGAAGATCGGCGGCAGGCTCTTGATCATTTCCGGCCCGGTCATGTCGGGCATCAGCACGTCGCTCATGATCAGGCCGATATCGACATTGTTCGCCAGCAGCTTGGCCGCCTTCGACGGATGATCGCAGGCGATCGGCAGATGGCCCAGTTCGCTGAGCGCCGCCATCGTCTGGTTGAGCACGCGGGGATCATCTTCCACCACCAGGATGCGGGTCGGCGGATGCAGCACCGGCGTGCGGGCAAAGCCGTCCGCATCGGTGTCGGCGCCCTCGATCTCCTTCGTCGATCGCGGCAGGTAGATATGCACGCTGCTGCCTTTGCCCGGCTCGGACTCGATGCGGACCTCGCCCTCGCTCTGGCGCACGAAGCCGAAAATCTGGCTGAGGCCAAGGCCCGTGCCCTTGCCCACCGGCTTGGTCGTGAAAAAAGGCTCGAACACCCGCGCCAGCACTTCGGGCGTCATGCCGCAGCCATCGTCGGTCACGGTCAGCACGACATAGTCGCCCGCCGCGCATTCGCCGATCTCGCCAGCCTTCATCGTCGTGCGGGCGGTCGACAGGGTCAGCTTGCCGCGCCCCTCCATCGCGTCGCGCGCATTGACGCACAGGTTCAGGATCGCATTTTCCATCTGGTGCTGGTCGACGAAGATGCGCCAGCCCTGCGCCTGATGGGCCAGGCTGACGATTACCTGGTCGCCGATCGTGCGGTCGATCAGGTCGGCCATGCCGCGCAACAGGCTGTCGGGATCGACCGCGCTGGGCAGCAGCGGTTCCGATCGGGCGAAGGCCAGCAGGCGACGGGTCAGCGCGGCGGCGCGATTGGCGCCCTCCATCGCATTGTCGAGATGCCGTCCGGCCTCTTCGGGCTTCAGCCGCAGCTTGCGCTTGGCCAGTTCCAGCCCGCCGACGACGACCGCCAGCATATTGTTGAAGTCGTGCGCGATGCCGCCGGTCAGCTGGCCGACGGCGTCCATCTTCTGCATCTGGCGCAGATTGTCCTCGGCCGCCGCACGCTCGGCGGATTCGCGCTTCAGCTGGTCATAGGCGTCGGACAGTTCGGCGGTACGGGCGCGCACGGCCGCTTCCAGCCGGTCAGCGCGTTCGGTTTCGATTTCCGCCTGCCGCCGCGCCTTGCGCCGCTCGGCATAGGCGACATTGGCGAACCAGGCGCCGAAGAGGATGCAGACCAGCATGGCGAGGCCCAGCAGGCGCGACGTCTTGCCGATCCATTCGGTCCGGTCGCCCGCGATCGTCACCGCCAGGCTGCGTTCGCGCAGCCGCGCATTTTCCGCATTGATGACAAGGTCGAGCAGGGCGGTGATCCGCCGCAGATCCTGGCTCTTGCCGGCCTGGTGGAAGCGGCCGAGCGCCGACATCTTCTGGTCGTAGGTGGTGCGCAGGCCGATCTCGTTCAGCGTCTTGCCGCGCTGGGCGAAGGCATATTGCAGCGCCTCGACATTGCCGCGCTGCCAGCCCGACTTGCGGGTGGCGTAATAGAGCGCCTTGAGCTGGCTTGCGGCGCCGCGCCACTGGTCCTGGAACAGGCGGCCGGTATTGGGGTCCAGGCTGATGACATAGCGGGCCAGCGTCACCTCCGCGCGGGCGGTGCGTGCCTCGAACCCGCGGGCGAGGGCGATGATCTCGAAGCTGCGCTGCTGTTCGGCGAGCGCGCGCTGGTGGTCGCGCGAGGCATTGCTGGCGGTATAGAGCAGCGCGCCGAGCGAACCGATCAGCAGCGCGACCAACAGGAGCGGCAGGACACGCCGCGCCAAAGCGCGCCAACCGCTGGTCCTGACATCCTGAAATTCGCCCTCGGCCATCGACCGTTACACTAGACGAACAAGATTAACGACGGAATATGATAGATCAAAGGTTCCATCGGCTGGCAACATTCCGTCCTGGTTAAGGCTCGATTGACCGTAATCTGCGCGTTGCGGCGCGATGTCAACCGATCGCGCCGGTGGCCCTGCCAGCCGCTTCGAACATGGCGATAATCTGCGTCACCTGATCGTCGCTATGCTCCGCGCACAGCGAGCAGCGCAGCAGGAAGGTGCCGGCCGGGGTCGCCGGCGGGCGCGCCATGTTGACGTAGAGGCCCAGCTCCAGCAGCGTCTGCCACATGGCGACGGCCTGCATCTGGTCGGTCAGGATGACCGCGATGATCGCCGACTGCGGCGTTTCGCTACCCAGCTTGAAGCCGAGGTCCGACAGCCCCTTGTGCAGCCGCTGGCTGTTTTTCCAAAGGTGCGCGCGTTTCTCACCGGCGTGCATCAGCTTGCGGATGCTGGTCGCGGCGGTGGCGACGACGCTGGGCGGCAGCGACGCGGTGAAGACATAGGGACGGCAGACGAGGCGCAGGATTTCGAACTTCGGATGGTTGGAAACGCAGAAGCCGCCGACCGTGCCCACCGACTTGGAAAAGGTGCCGACCACGAAGTCGATCTCGCCCTCGACGCCCTGTTCCTCATAGGCGCCGCGGCCGTTGGGGCCGAAAAAGCCCATGCCATGGGCTTCGTCGCACAGGATCATGCAGTTGGGATGTTTGCGGATCGCGGCGACCATTTCGGGCAGCGGGGCAACGTCGCCCAGCATCGAATAGACGCCTTCCAGCACCACCAGTTTCAGCGCGTCGGCGGGCAGGCGGCCGAGGCGCTTGTCCAGATCCTCGACACTGTTGTGGCGGAAGCGGACGATCTCCGCATTGCCGAGGCCACAGCCGTCATAGATGGACGCATGGCTGTCGGCGTCGAGAACGACATAGTCGCCCTTGCCCGCGAGGGTGGAGATGATGCCGAGGTTCGCCTGATAACCGGTCGAAAAGACCATGGCGCCCGACGTGCCGTAGAACTCCTTGAGCGCGTCCTCGACTTCCTTATGGCCCTGATAGGTGCCGTTGAGGACACGGCTGCCCGTCGTGCCCGCGCCAAACTCGTCCAGCGCCTTCTTGCCTGCCTCGACCACGTCGGGGTCGAACGTCATGCCCATATAATTATAGGTGCCGAGCAGGATGGTTTCCTTGCCCTTGATGATCGCGCGCGTGGGCGACAGCACCTGATCCATCACGATCGCATAGGGATCGCGCACGCCCGTCGCCAGCAGCGCCTCGCGCTCGGCGATCAGCGGATCGAACTTGGAGAAGAGGTCGCGGGTCTGCGGGGTGGCGTCGGTCATAATATCAGCAATCCCTAAACCGTTCGGGCTGAGCGAAGTCGAAGCCTTCTGCCGAGCGGAGCCGAGGCTCCTCGCTTCGCCTTCGCTCAGCAACACCCTTCGACTTCGCTCAGGGCGAACGGCAAATCTAAATCAGGCGGCCTTCAGCTTGGCGACCGCATCGACCAGCTGGCCGATGGTTTCGATCTCGGCCTGCATGTTCATGGTGATGATGATGTCGAACTCGTCCTCGATGGCCGCGACGAAATCCATGACCGTCAGGCTGTCCCATTCCAGGTCGCCGGCGAAGGTGGTGGCTTCGGTCAGCGCGACGTCCTTCTTGTTGAAGGGGGCGATCTGCGCCGCAACGCTGTCGAAAATCTCGGTGCGATCGGTCATTATCGTGAAAATCTTTCCGTCAAAGCGCGGCCATTGCCGCCTCAACCCGCCCTTTGGCAAGTGAATAAGGCGTCAATCGGGCAGCATCGCGCCCGAATGTGCAACACAAAAGCGGTACGTTAACGGAAATTGTCGGCGTATGCCTGTAATTTCAGTGTCTTGGGCGGCGTCGCGATGACGGTATAGGCGACACCCTTCTTTTCCGCATAGGCGACGGCGGCCTCCTGCGACGGGAAGGTGAGCTTGAGCTGCTGCTGCGTATCGCCCGAACCGGCCCAGCCGGTCAGGGGATCGGCCTGCTTCGCTTCGGCGGGCGCATATTCCAGCACCCATTTGTGGGTCAGCGCCTTGCCGGACTGGAGGGCGTTCTTCTGGATCTGATAGATGCGCGCGTTCATCGCGATAGGACTCCGTAAATTCGTCATTTTGCGTTGCACCAACGCGCGCGCCCAAGTCAAGGGCTGGTCCCTATCGGCGCCGGGCATCTGCATTTTTGGTGCGCAATGTGGCGCTGGCGGCGGCGGGATCGTCGGGCCAGGGGTGGCGCGGATAACGACCGCGCATTTCCTTGGCCACGTCGCGCCAGTTGCCGGCCCAGAAGCCCGGCAGGTCGCGCGTCGTCTGGATCGGTCGTCCGGCAGGCGATGTCAGCGACAGGACCAGCGGGATGCGCTGGCTCCCCACCGTCGGATGCTCCGACAGGCCGAACAGCGCCTGCACGCGCAGTTCCACGCGCGGCCCGCCCTCGGCCGCATAGTCGATCGCATGGGTGCTGCCGGCGGGCGAGCGGAGATCGGGCGGCGCGAGCCGGTCGAGTTGCTGCTTGCCGTCCCAGCCGATCAGCCCTTCCAGCACGCCCGACAGTTGCGATCGGTCGATGTCCGACAGCCGCCGCTTGCCCGTCAGCAGCGAGGGCAGCCATTCGTCCAGCGTATCGATCAGCGCGGCGTCGGACAGGGCGTCGATACCGGCAAATTCGGCACGCATCCGCAACGACTGCGCCGCCTCCGACCAGGGGAGGAGGGGAAGGCCGCCCTGCCGCACGCCGTCGACCAGCGCCGCAACCACGGCATCAGGATCGGGTCTGTCGTCCGACCCCGAGGAGAGCCGCACTGCGCCCAGCCGCCGTTCGCGCAGGGCTTCGACCCCGCCATTGGCGGGGCGGAACCTGACCGTGCGATGCTCCGCGATCCGCGCACCGAACAGGGCGATCACATCGGCCTCATCGATCGGCGCGGCGGACACGATGCGCGCGCCTGCCGCGCTCCCCTGCACCTCGCCCACCGCCAGCCATAACTCGCGCGCCAGCGGCGACAGGGGGTCGAGCCGGAACCCGCGTCCGCCCACGCTTGCCCAGTCCGAACCATCGGCGGATCGGCGCTTCGCCACGCGATCGGGGAAGGCAAGGGCGAGGCAGAGGCCGACCTGATGCTCGCCAAAAGCCACGCTCTGTGCGCCCGGCACCAGCTTCGCCCACCTTCTCGCCAGCCCCCGCGCGGCATCCGCACGCTTGCCGCTTTCGCGCCGCCAGCGCTGCCGCCGCAGGGTAAGGTCGGTATCCTGCCCGCCAATGCCGCGCTCGCCCAGCAGCACGGCGACATCGGCCGCCACCTCCGCCAGTCCTATCTCTCCAGCACGCACCAGCATATGCGCGATTCGGGGAGATAGCGGCAGCTTCGCCAGCGCCTTGCCATGCGGGGTGATCCGGCCGTCCGCGTCCAGAGCCTCCAGCACCGTCAGCCGCCGGCGCGCTTCCTCCACCGCTGCGGCGGGCGGCGCGTCCAGCCAGCGCAGTGCGCCCGGATCGCTTACGCCCCACAGCGCGCAATCGAGCAGCAGGCTTGACAGGTCGCTCTCCAATATTTCCGGCGGGTCGAAGGGCGGCATTCCCGCCGTCGCCGCCGCTTCCCACAGCCGATAGGCGACGCCCGGCCGCTGCCGTGCGGCGCGGCCCGCGCGCTGGGTCGCCGACGCCTGACTGGCGCGTTCCGTCACCAGCCGCGTCACCCCCGCCGCCCGGTCGTAGCGCGGCCGCCGCGCCAGGCCGCTGTCGACCACGATCCGCACCCCGTCGATGGTCAGGCTGGTTTCCGCGATCGAGGTGGCGAGGATCACCTTGCGCCGCCCCTCGCGCGATGGCCGGATCGCCGCCCGCTGCGCACCCGGATCGAGCGAGCCGTGCAGCATATGCACTTCGATCCCGCCCCCTTCGATCCGCTCCGCCGTCCGTTCGATCTCTCGCACGCCGGGCAGGAAGGCGAGCAGGTCGCCTTCCGCCTCCTCGGTCAGCGCCCGGCGGATCGCCGCGGCCATCTCATCCTCGATCCGCTTTTCCGCCGCGCGGCCGACATGGCGCAGCTCCAGCGGCTGAATGCGCCCCTCGCTTTCGATCACGGGCGCGCCGTCGAGAAGCGACGCGAACCGCGCGCCGTCCAGTGTCGCCGACATCGGCACGATCCGCAGGTCGGGCCGTAGCGCACCTTGTGCGTCGAGGGCCAATGCCAGCCCGAAATCGCTGTCCAGGCTGCGCTCATGCACTTCGTCGAACAGCACGGCCGACACGCCCGCCAGTTCCGGGTCATCCTGAATCCGCCGTACGAAAATGCCCTCGGTCAGCACCAGCAGTCGTGTCTTGGCTGAAACCTTGCTGTCCATTCGCGTCGCATAACCGACCGTGCCGCCCGGCTGCTCGCCCATCATCTCGGCGATCCGCTCGGCTGCCGCGCGCGCCGCCAGACGGCGGGGTGACAGCAGCAGTATCTGGCCGTCGCACCATGGCTCGTCGAGCAGGGCCGGCGCCACGGCCGTGGTCTTGCCCGCGCCCGGCGGCGCCACCAGCACGGCATTGCTCCGGGCTCGCAACGCGGCGAGCAGGTCGGGCAGGACGGCCCTGATCGGTAGGGGGATCGGCAGGTCGCTCATTGCCGTCCCTCTCGCGCCAATCGCGACAAACCGCAAGGCGCGTGAAAATTCGGCTTTGCAGGGAAATAGTTGCCGGCCTGCACGTTTCGCCTACAGAACAACTTGATCCATGTTGGGTTTTCGCGCTGCGGGGCGCGACGAAGGGGAAGATGATGGCGAGCGTGTCGGGGAATGCGGATCGATACCGCACCCTGTTCGAGACGATGGACGAAGGCTTTTGCATCATCGAGTTCTTCGATGGGCCGCACGGTCCATTGAGCGACTATATCCATGTCGAAGCGAACGCCGCCTATGAGCGCCATGCCGGCATCCCCAATGTCGTGGGACAGAAGCTGCGCGAAATGGTGCCGGACGAGGCGGACGGCTGGGTCGAACTCTATGGCAGCGTCCTCCACAGCGGCCAGCCGATCCGCTTCCAGCGCGAACTGGAGGCGACAGGCCATTTTCTCGAAGTCTCCTCCTTTCGCATCGGCCCGTTCGAAAACCGGCAGGTTGCCGTCCTCTTCAACGACATCACCGCCCGGATCGGAGCGGAAAAGGCGCAGCGCGCGCTGCATGAGACGCTTGAAGCGCGCATCCAGCAGGCGCTGGCCGAACGCGAGGAGGCCGAAGGCGCGCTGCGGCAGGCGCAGAAGATGGAGGCGGTAGGCCAACTGACCGGCGGCCTTGCCCATGATTTCAACAATCTGCTCGCGGGCATTTCGGGCGCGTTCGAGATGATCGGCGTGCGGCTGGCGCAGGGGCGCACGGCGGATGTGGAAAAATATCTGGCGGCCGGGCAGGGCGCCGCGCGCCGCGCCTCCGCCCTGACGCACCGGCTGCTCGCCTTCTCGCGCCGCCAGACGCTTTCGCCCAGGCCGACCGTGATCAACCGGCTGCTCGGCGATTTTTCCGAGTTGGTGCGCCGCACCGTAGGGCCTGGGATAGAGGTGCAGACGATCGCGGCCAGCGGCCTGTGGCCGGCGCTGGTCGACGCCAACCAGCTTGAAAATGCGCTGCTCAACCTCTGCATCAACGCGCGCGACGCCATGCCCGACGGCGGCAAGATCACGATCGAGACGGCCAATCGCTGGCTGGACGATCGCACCGCGCGCGACCATGGGCTGACGGCGGGGCAATATGTCACGGTCTGCACCAGCGATACCGGCACCGGCATCGACAAGGGGATCATCGACCGGGTGTTCGATCCCTTCTTCACCACCAAGCCGCTGGGGCAGGGCACGGGCCTCGGCCTCTCGATGGTCTATGGCTTCGCTCGCCAGAGCAATGGCCATATCCGCATCTATTCCGAAAGCGGGGAAGGGACGATGGTCTGCATCTACCTGCCCCGCCATCGCGGGGAGGAAAAGGAGGATGTGCCGCCGCCCGCCGATATGCCGATGGAGGCGGATGCGGGCGAAACCGTGCTGGTGATCGACGACGAACCGTCGGTCCGGATGCTGGTCTGCGACGCGCTAGGCGACCTGGGCTATCATTGTCTGGATGCAGGCGACGGCCCGGCTGGCCTGCGCATTCTGGAATCGAAAGCGCGGATCGACCTGCTGGTGACGGATGTGGGCCTGCCCGGCGGCCTCAACGGCCGTCAGGTCGCCGATGCCGCGCGCCTGCTGCGCCCGGACCTCAAAATCCTGTTCGTGACCGGCTATGCGGAAAATGCGGTGCTGAACCACGGCCATATCGCACATGGCATGGAAGTGCTGACCAAGCCCTTCGCCGTGGATGAACTGCGCCGCAGGGTGGCGACGCTGTTACAGGCGGAATGATGTGACGAAGGTTCGGATTAGCCGAACAGATAGATGTGGATCGGGTTCTTGGGGTCGAGCAGCATCTTGGCGGTCAGCGCCAGCGACATGACGATCAGTAGCGGCTTGATCAGGCGCGACCCGAAGCGCATCGCCAGATAGGAGCCGATCTGCCCGCCGGTGATGCTGCCCACCGCCATGGCGAGGCCCGCGATCCAGATGACATGGCCGCCCGCGATCATCGTCAGCAGGCCCGCGACATTGCTCGCCAGATTGGCCGCCTTGGTCTGCGCCGTCGCCCGCAGGATGGAAAGGCCGCCCAGCGCGAGGAAGATGGTGGTATAGAAAGCGCCCGCGCCCGGCCCGAAAAAACCGTCATAGAAGCCGACCACGCCGATCAGGCCGGACAGCGCCGCCATGCCGACCCGAGCATGGCGATCCGCGTCGCTCAGCTTGGGCGAGAAGGTGAAATAGGCCGCAAGCGCGATCAGCAGCGCGGGCATCAGCCCCGCCAGGATCGACGGATCGACCCGCTGCAACAGCCATGCCCCCGCCACCGACCCGGCAAAGGCCGCCAGCACCGGCCATTTATAGCTTTTAAGGTCCATATGCCCCCGCCGGGCATAGGCGACGCAGGCGCCGAACGTACCCAGGCTGCTCTGCAACTTGTTGGTCGCCACCGCCTGCACCGGCGGCACGCCGGCGGCCAGCAGCGCGGGCAGGGCGATAAGGCCCCCGCCGCCCGCCATCGCGTCGATGCACCCCGCCATAAGCGCGGCGGCCATGAGGAAAGCGATGTTTTCGGGGGTCAGGATCAAGCTATTTCCGTTCAGGCGCAGCGAAGTCGAAGCCTCCCACTGAACGAAGTGAAGTGACTTCGCCTGTGGCTCAGTCCAGCCCTTCGACTCCGCTCAGGGCGAACGGTCTTCGGTGTGGCAAACGAGCGAGGCCGCCCGTTCCCTCAATAAGCCCGCGCTATAGCGAACTCGACCGCTTCGGTAAGGGCCGCTTTGGCCTTGCCGGTATCGAACATGCCCAGCGCGTCGATCGCCCGCTGGCCATAATGGCGCGCGCGGGCCATCGTGTCGGCGATCGCGCCGGTCTTGCGCAGCAGGCCGGTGGCATGGGCCAGATCCTCGTCGCTGATCCGGTGGCCGGCGATCGCGGCTTTCCAGAATGCCTTGTCCTCGTCCGACCCGCGCGCATAGGCCAGGATCACCGGCAGCGTCACCTTGCCGTCGCGGAAATCATCGCCCGCATCCTTGCCCATGGTCGCGCCGTCCGATTCATAGTCCATTGCATCATCGATCAGCTGGAAGGCGATGCCAAGGTTGCGGCCATAGACGTCCAGCGCCTGTTCCTCGCCCTCGCTGCGGTCGGCGACCACGGCCGAAATGCGGCAGGCGGCGGCGAACAGGGCGGCGGTCTTCGCGCCGATGATGTCCAGATACTGTTCTTCGCTGGTGTCGATCTTGCGCTGGGCGGTCAGCTGGTTGACCTCGCCCTCGGCGATCACGGCCGACGCGTTGGACAGGATCTTGAGTACCTTGAGCGACTCGGCCTCGACCATCAGCTCGAAGGAGCGCGAGAAGAGGAAGTCGCCCACCAGCACGCTGGCGCTGTTGCCCCAGATGATGTTGGCGGTCTTGCGGCCCCGGCGCAGCCCCGACCCGTCGACGACATCGTCGTGCAGCAGGGTGGCGGTGTGGATGAACTCGACCGCGGCGGCCAGCTTGTAGTGGCGGCTGCCCGCATAGCCGACCAGATCGGCGCAGGCGAGCGTCAGCATCGGCCGCAGCCGCTTGCCGCCGCCGGCGATCAGATGGCCCGCCAGTTCGGGGATCAGCGGAATGCGCGACTGCATCCGGTCCACGATCACGGCATTGACCTGATTCATCCCGTCGGCGACCAGATGCAATATGGGAGTAAGCGACGGCTCCGCTTTCGCGCGACCGATCGGATGGACGTTGCCGGGGGCGGATGCTGTCATGACGCGTCCTCTGGCGGCGCAAAAAGCTAAAGGCAAGCGGGAATAGCTTGCGTGCGCGGCAGGATAGGGCAAAAAGCGCGCGATTTGAACCGGAGGCCCCAAGTGGATGAGACTTTGAAGCGCTATCGTGAAAGCATCGACAATATCGACGCGGCGCTCGTCTTCATGCTGGCCGAGCGGTTCAAGGTCACGCAGGCCGTCGGCGAGTATAAGGCGACTCACGATCTGCCGCCTGCCGATCCCGGCCGTGAAGAGCGTCAGATTGCCCGCCTGCGCCAGCTCGCGCTCGACGCCAATCTGGACCCGGACTTCACCGAGAAATTCCTGCGCTTCATCATCGACGAAGTGATCCGCCACCACGAACGGCTGCGCGAGGGCTGATTCCAACCTCCGTTCGCTTCGAGCGTGTCGAGAAGCGGGCGGCGCAATTCAGGCCGGCTCGACAACCTCTGTACCGGCCTTTTTACCCTGCGACCGGCCCAGCAGCACGCCGCCCAGCGCCAGCGCAAAGCCTGTCAGCTGTACCGGCCCCAGCCGCTCGCCGAACAGCAGCCAGGCCTCGACCGCGGCGAGCGGCGGCACCAGCAGCAACAGCATCGACATGCGTGTCGCGCCCTGATGCCGCACCAGCCAGACGAGCAGCGACAGCCCCGCCGCCGACAGCCCCAGCACCGACCAGCCAAGACCGATCCACAGGATCGGCGCGCCGTCCCAGCGATAATCCCCGACCAGCAGGGTGGCGGCGATCGCCACCAGCGCGCCGCCCGCATTCTGCACGGCGCCGGACACGGCGATGCCGTCGCCCGCGATCGCGCCGCGCTGGATCAGCGTGCCGCCCGCCATGCCCAGCACTGCGATCATGCCTGCGACCGCCGGCAAAATGCCGATCCCGCCCGCGCCGCTGCGTTCGAGTGCGGGCATCAGCACGCAGCCCACGCCCAGGATCGCGATCGCCAGCCCGCCCCAGGCGCGTCCCGGCAGGCGCTCCCCCAGCAAGGCGACGCTCGCCACCGCGACCATCAGCGGCTGGAGCGATCCCAGCAGCGACATGATCCCGGCCGGCATGCCGTTGTTCACCGCCCACCAGCTCAGCGTCAGGTAGAAGCCGTGCAGCATCGCCCCCGCCGTTAGATGCAGCGCCAGCCGCCGCCCATGGGGCCAGGCCTGTCGTGTATAGAGGGCAGCGGCGCTCAGCAGCAGCGTCGTCGCCGACAGCCGCAGTGCCAGGATCAGCTCCGGCGCGCCATGCGGCACCATCGCCCGCGCGACGATGAAGCCGGTGGACCAGATCAGGATGAAGAGGATGGGCGCGACGATACCGAACATGCCGCCGCCTTAGAGCGTTTTCGAAGCAGGTGGAAACGCAGTTCTGCGCAGCCAATCACCTGCTGACTCGGAAAATGCGGTAATCAAGACCCTGGAGCAGCCGAGCCGATGCAATCGGGTCGGAAACTGCTCCAGAGCATCGTGCGAAAAAGTGGGAACCGGTTTTAGCGACGCTGGCCTTCGGCTCCACACGAACGATGCGACAAGAAAAACTCAGAGCGCTCTCGCCGCGTCGGATTTACGCGGCGCGCTCTAAGAGCATGGGCAGGGCTATGTCGAGCCGGCGAAAGGGAGGAGCGGCCTCTGCCGCCCTCCCTGCCATTGCGGACCGTCAAAGCGGAATGTCTGCCTGTGCGGAGCGAAGGCCGCGCACTGCACTTTCGCCGTCACTGTCAGGCGCCCGATATCAGGCTGTCGCCGCAGTCCCGAACTGGAGCGGAGGATGGCGCGCCGGTCCGCCGAGTGCCATCATCGCGGCCTCGATCATCTGGCGATGCGCATCGCTGCCGCGTACGACATCGGGCCATGGTTGACCAGTCACCGAACCATGGCTGTCATGCCAGATCTTGCCGGCGACCATGTCCAGTTCTTCTTCGGTGGGCCTATGTTGTTCGGAAAGACAACGGATCAAAAGCTCATGGAAAAGCTTTCCGGAATTCATCTGAATTCGGTTCATTGGCATCCTCTCCCTGGCGCCGATGTTTCTCGGCTGCCGTAGCGGAAACTGCCTGATTCGCGTGCAGGCGTCAACGGCGCTGAAAATAAGAAAAAGGTCTATAGATCAGACTGATAAGTATAAATATTAAAGCATTTAATAAATGGGAGCGCTACAACTGCGAAAATACTTCTACATGTCCGTTCCATACAATCCGAATCGGGGCATTTGTCTAATCTGAAAGTGCGACCCGGAGGTTCTTTTGAGAAACTCCGACTTGGGCCGACCGGACAGGTCGGCCCAGTTTTTATGCGCAACACCAGCATCATCGGACAGGGGCATCACGCCACGGCGACGCATGATGTCCAACGGCGGCGCCGATGGTGTTGATCCGAAATTGGTGGTTAGGGGACATTCTTATATCCCACTTCCTTGAGAATCGGTCGGGGTCGCGTGCCTCTGGCCGAGGCTACGCAGACTTGGCGGCTTGCTGCCTGGTCGCAACTGGGCGAGGGGGCGACCTCACGAAAATCGGCTGAACTTGCGCCAATCCCCCTCATCCACTCTGCCTAACCGCTGCGCGGTAAGGCTTCGTATCCTTCTCCCTCCAAGGGAGAAGGAATGGCGATAACTGGCCGAACCAGCCCTCTGTCCTACATGCCGTCGCTATGCGATAACTGTGATCGCGCCTGCATCGGACATTCCGATAGGATCGGTCAGACGTAACAATATGTCAAAATCTGCGGGAAATATGCGAAGTTAAGCGGGCGAAATCCTATTCCCGGCCCGCCCGGATCGCTGCCCCGCCGGCGAAGGGGGTGATCGCCACCAGCAGGAGCGCCGCTGCGCCCAGGAATTTGAGCGCCGCGCCGCTGCCATCGCCCAGCGTCCCCGCTCCGAAGATCAGCAGCGGCACCGCCAGCGGCAGCGCCAGCAGCCCCGCCAGCGCGCCGCTCGACCGCAGCCCGGCGGTGAGCGTCGCCACCAACAGCCCCAGCGCCGCCAGCGCCGGCGTCCCGATCAGCAGTCCGATCTCCAGCCTGGCGATCGTCGCAGCCTCCAGCTTCAGCAGCGCGGCGGCGGGCAGGGTGGCGATCATCAATGGCGGGCCGAAGCCAAGCCAGTGCGCCACCAGCCGCGCCATCACCACCATTTCCTCGCCGATACCCCGCAAGGCGATCTGGTCCAGCACCCCCGCATCGCGGTCCGGCGCGACCAGCCGATCGACCGGCAGCAGGCTGGCGAGCAGCGCCGCGATCCAGATCATGCCGCCGCCGGTCCGCGCCAGCAGCGCCGCATCCGGCCCGACCGCGAAGGGATAGAGGCTGGCGACCAGCAGCAGGAAGGCGACCGGCAGCCACAACCCCGCCGAAGCCCAGGCCTGGCGCAGGTCGCGCGCAGCCAGCAGCCAGAGCATGGTCATGCCGGCTCCGCCTGATAATCGGCCCCGAAATCGGTGAGATCCAGCGTCACCGGAGCGGCGATCGGCAGCGGCTGGTGCGACGCGGCGACCACGATCCCGCCCGCCGCCAGATGATCCGCCACCACCTGACCCAACAGGTCGATCGACGCGACGTCCAGCCCGTTGCCCGGCTCGTCCAGCAGCCAGACGCCCGCGCCGCTCGCGATCACCCGCGCCAGCATCGCCCGCTTGCGCTGCCCGGTCGACAGCATCCGCACCGGCACCTGCGCCAGCGGCGTCAGCGCCATCGCCTCCAGCGCGGCGGCGACCGCCTGCGGCCCGGTCCGGTCCAGCCGCGCCCAGAACGCCAGCGCCCGCGCCAGCGGCAGGTCGGCATCCAGCGCCAGCCGCTCGTCGGTCAGGGCGATGCCGCCCGATCGCTCCACCGTTCCGGCAAAGGCCGGCAGCAGTCCGGCGCACACGCGCAGCAGGCTCGACTTGCCCACCCCGTTCGGCCCGGTCAGCAACGCGCCTCCGCCCGGCGCCAGCGTCAGGCCGACACCCCGAAACAGCATCCGTCCGCCGCGCAGGCAGGCAACATCGGTCAGGCGCAACGCCGCGCCGGTCATAGGGAGACCATGTCCTCCAGCACATGCATGTCGATGTCGGACAGGCCGAAATGATGGCCGATCTCATGCACCACCACATGGGTGATCAGCGCATCGAGCGGCACGCCGGTTTCGACCCATTCGTCCAGCAGCGGCCGACGGAACAGATGGACCGTCGGCGGCATGTCCCCGGTCTGTGCATCCTGTCCGACCGTCCGGCCGCTATAGAGGCCGGTCAGCTCGAACGGATCCTCCAGTTCCATTTCCTTCAATATCTCGGCGGAGGCGAAGTCCTCGACGAACAGCACGACATTGGCCAGATGTTCACTGAAGGGTTCTGGCAGGCGATTGAGCGCGGCGAGCGCAAGCGTCTCAATCTCTTCCGTGGTGGGAGCGAAGCGGGGCGATTGACCGTTGGACGACATGGCTGCCACATAAAGGCATATCGCGGGAAAGGGAACATTCGCCCGCCCGGAAATCGCGGCAGACGCGCCGCATCAGACGATGGGATAAGGACAGGACATGATTGCCAGATTGACCGAAGAGGAACGGGCGCTCGCGCTCGCCGATCTGCCCGAATGGACGCCGGTCGCTGAGCCGGAGGGGATCTCGCGCCGTTTCACCTTCGCCGACTTCAACGCCGCCTTCGGCTTCATGACCCGCGTCGCGATCCTGGCGGAAAAGGCCGACCATCATCCCGAATGGTCGAACGTCTACAACCGGGTCGATATCGTCCTCACCACCCATGACGCGGGCGGCCTGTCGCGGCGCGACATCGACCTCGCCCATGCGATCGACCGGTTGCTCGGGTAATGATCAGTAGCTTTGCGGCGTCTCGATCCGGTCCTCATAGCCCTTGAGGGCGGACAGGACCGACGGGTCGCCGGCATAGCGGCGGCGCAGCATGGCCAGCTTCGCGTCGGTGCCTTGGCACAGTTCGGCGATGCTTTCCTCGATATAGACGCGGCGTTCCGCGTCATAGGGTTCCTCGCCCCGGAAATGGTCGCAACCGTCACGGGCGACCATGAATTCGGTGACTTCGCGCGGGAAGGGCGCGGCGCTCGCCGCGACGTCGGACGGCGGCAGGTCGAGCGGGAAATAGGGGGCGGGCTGGGCTCGAACGGTGACGACCGGGCCCGGCTTCGGCGGAGTGACGGGCGGCGCGGGCGGCGGCGGCACGGCATTGTCGGGGGCGACGACGGCCAGAGGCGTCGGCACGCCATTGTCCGCCTGGGCGCTGTCATCCGACGCGCGGCAGCCGGCGACCAGCGCCAGCATCATAACCATCGGAACCAGCACCACCCGCTTGCTCAACCGATTTCCTCCCGCAAGCTGGCGATCAGATCCGCAACATGCGGCAACCGCGACTCTTCCTCGTCGAGGATCGCCAGAAACGCGGCCCGCCTATAGTCGGCGAGTATCGTGGGGGAAAGACGGCTTGCCGCAGGTGTTGCGGAATTCACGATATCCAGAAGCCGCTCGACGCCATGGAGCCGCCCCCAGAGATAGTCATTTTCGCGATAGACCCTGCTAAAGAATGCACCGAAATTATTGAATTCTATGCCTTTCAGTGTCGCCTCCGCGCCACCGCTGCGGATCGCAGTGCAGTCTTCGGGGGAGATGCGGTCGACCTTGACCGGATCATATTCATCCAGAGTGTCACCCTGGAGCAACGGTAATGTCGCGATATCGGTGAAGGGAAAGCCCAGATAGGCGAGCAGCATCGTCCGCCGCCCGGCTCTGGGCAGGCCGGCGAAGGCTTCCGCCAGCATGAGGTCGGCCGAATCATCCCGCGCCTTGAGGCCCCGCGCCCGCGCCACCGCCTCCAGTGCGGCGGCCGCATCGGTCGGCACCGCCCTGGCCGCGTCCACCACCTCCGGCCCGTGGAAGTCGCTTTCCTCGCATTCGGCATAAAGCGCCAGCGCGCCATAGATGGCGTCGTGCATTGCCTGCACCGCCGGATCGTCGGCGTCGGCCTCCAGTTCCAGCGTATCGGCCAGCCGCCGCGCCAGATAGCGCAGGCGGCGGATGCGGTAGGCGAGGTCATGCGCGCGGAAGAAAGCGACCGGCGCTGCCGCCGATCCATTACCCTCGCCCAGATGGTCGGCGCCCAGCTTGCGGATTTCCGCCCAGATCGCCTGCCGATAGGCTTCGCGCATCATCGCGCTGTCCTCGCCGGGCAGGCGGAAGAGCAAGGCACAGAGCGATTCGACGATGCCCGACAGCTTCAGGTGGCCATAGGCCGGATAGGCGAAGCCCGCCGCGCTCGCCGCCCGCTGCTGCGCCTTGGCCCGCCAGGCCGAGAGCCGCGCCGGGGTCGGTCGGTCGAGGAACAGCATCCGCCCGATCGCGCCCTCCACCTCCTCCTCTATGCCCGGTCGCAGCGCGTCGAGAATGCGCCGCATCCGCCGGATGCGCGCGGAATGACGGTCGATTGCTTCCAGATTGTCGCGGATCGGCTGCTCGCGCGGAATGTCGCTCAGCGCGCCGAAAATGGTGCGGAAGAAGCCGGGCAGGGGCGCTGCCTCGCCGGTCGGGGCATCCTCCTGCTCGCCCTCCTTGTTCAGCCGGATCGACCGGATGCCGGGCTTGGGGTCGATATAGACGAAGCGCCGGTCGACCTCGCGCCGCGACGGCCGGTTGCGCAGCGCGCCGATCGCCTGGGCGAAGGGGGCATTGGCCAGCACCGATCCGTCGATCAGCACGGCGTCCTCGGCTGTCCCGCGCGCGACATGGCGGGGCAGGGCGCGGGCCAGGAAGGCGTCGCGGGTCGGCCAGTTGCGATGCTTGCGTTCCAGCACCCGGTCCAGTTCGCGCACGGTGAAGGGGGGGAAGGCGCCGGGAAAGCTCGCCGTCGCCCGCGCGGCGAAGACCAGTTCGGCCGGGTCGGCGAACAGCCTCTCGCCCCGGCCCCGCGCGCGGAAACCTATGGAGAGCCGATGCTCCGTCTCGATCACCTGCGGCGGGCTGTTGAGGTTCAGGCTCTGGGGATGGCCCTCGAAATCGGTGACGGTGACGAACAGGTCGAGCGGATGACCATCGGGCAGCAATGGCGGGCCTTTTTCGGCGGCGGCCATCGCGTCGAAGGCGTCGATGAGCATGTTGGAGAAAATCTCTCCGCCAAAGGGCGGCTCGAACCAGCGCGACCGGATGAAGCGGGACAGCTTCATCCGCACCTCCTCGCGCGTGTCGGGGGCAACCGTGCGCTCCACCGCATCGCCCGGTCGCCGCGCCGCCATCCAGACCAGAGGCGTCGCCCAGAATTTGGTCAGGGCGCGAGCCGGGCGGGCATCGGGATCGAGCAGCCGGTCGACATCGGCATTGTCCAGCCACAGGTCGGTCAGCGGCTCCAGCGACTGGCCCGTCTCGATCGCCTGCGCCAGAAAGATGCCGTTGATCCCGCCTGCGCTCGCTCCAGCGATGATGTCCGGCATGATCCGCAGCCTGATGCCGCTCTGCGCCTCGATTGCTTCCAACATCTGGCGATAGACCGCCTCGCTCCCGGTGCCGGCAGGCGCATGGTCATGGAACGCCCGACTTGCCCGCGCCAGCCGCCACACTTCCTTGGTGATGCCGTGCATGTAGATCGCCAGGCTGATGCCGCCATAGCAGACCAGCGCCAGCCGCAGTTCCCGCTCCTTCATCCGCTAAGCGTCGCAGAGGGAAGGAGAAATGTCGAGGGGATGGATTGTCCCACACCCCACTCGCTCAGATTGCACTTACCCAACCGAAAATTCCGCCCAGATCGGCAGATGGTCCGACGCCCTGCGCGCGGCCGCGCTTTCATGCACGCCGCAATCCTTCAGCTTGAGCTTGCCGCAATGCATGATCCGGTCGAGCCGCGCGACCGGCCGCCGCGCATGGAAGCTTCGTCCGCACGGCGCGAAACTGTAATGACGGGCAAAGTCGGCGAGGCAGCCGCGCCCGGCGCTCCATTCGTTAAGGTCGCCCATCAGCACGGTCGGCATTTCCAATCCCTGCGCCGCTGCGTGGATCACTGCCGCCGCCTGCCGTCGCCTCCACAGGCCCGACAGGTCGAGATGCATGCCGAAAACCCGGACCGACGCCCCCTTGACCGCCACCTCTGCCATGGTCGCGCCGCGCGGTTCCAGATAGGGAAGGTGCAGCACGTCATGCGCGGCCACTTCGGCCTCCTTGCGTACCAGCAACGCGTTGCCATGCCACCCCATCGAATCGGTCTGCACATTCAGGGGCACCGCGCGATAGCCGCTTTGCTGGTCGAGCAGCAGGGGCGGGATTGCAGCGGAGCGTATGCCGAAGCGGCGATCTGCCTCCTGAAGCGCGACGATGTCGGCATCTACCTCCGTCAACACCTCCAGCACCCGTTCGGGAACCCGACGCCGGTCGGTACCGATGGCCTTACGGATATTGTAGCTCGCGACGCGGATCGTTCTCATGTCGTTTCAATGCGCCACGGCGCGGGATGTTTCCAGCGAGTGTATCGATGTTCTTGCAATGTTCACGCGCCCTCGGCATATCCGTGCCATGGCCAAGGCAAAACGCAAATTCGTCTGTCAGCAATGCGGCACCATATCCAGCCGATGGCAGGGCCAGTGCGAGGATTGCGGCGAATGGAACAGCATCGTCGAGGAAGCGGCGGAGACTGTCTTCTCGCAGCGCCATGACCTGCAAAATGGCGGACGCGCCATCACGCTGGTCGGCCTCGACAGCGAAGTCGAACTGCCGCCACGCACCAGCACCGGCATTGCGGAGTTCGATCGGGCGCTGGGCGGCGGCATCGTCCATGGCTCCGCGACCCTGATCGGCGGCGATCCGGGCATCGGCAAGTCGACTTTGCTGTTGCAGGCGGCGGCGCGCATCGCGTCGCGCGGGCTTTCGGTCGCCTATATCAGTGGCGAGGAAGCGGCCGATCAGGTCCGCCTGCGCGCCCAGCGTCTCGGCCTCGGCAACGCGCCGGTCCAGCTTGCCAGCGCCACATCCGTCCGAGATATCCTCACCACGTTGGGCGACGGGCCACCGCCCGCTTTGCTCATCATCGATTCGATCCAGACGATGCACAGCGACCTGATCGAGGGCGCGCCCGGCACCGTCAGCCAGGTCCGTGCCGCGTCGCAGGAACTCATCAAATTCGCCAAGCAGCGCGGCACCGCGCTGATCCTGGTCGGCCATGTGACCAAGGACGGCAGCATCGCCGGTCCGCGCGTGCTGGAACATATGGTCGATACCGTGCTCGCCTTCGAAGGGGAGCGCAGCCACCAGTATCGCATCCTGCGCGCGGTCAAGAACCGCTTCGGCGGCACCGACGAGATCGGCGTCTTCGCCATGGTCGCCGAAGGGCTGGAGGAAGTCGCCAACCCCTCCGCGCTCTTCCTTACCAACCGCGACGAGACGGTGACGGGTGCGACCGTCTTCCCGGCACTCGAAGGAACGCGGCCGGTGCTGGTCGAAATACAGGCATTGGTCGTGCGCCTGTCGAGCGGCGCGACGCCACGGCGCGCAGTCGTCGGCTGGGACAGTGGGCGGCTCGCCATGATCCTCGCCGTGCTGGAGGCGCGCTGCGGCCTCAGTTTCTCGACCTGCGAAGTCTATCTCAATGTCGCGGGCGGCTATCGCCTGACGGACCCGGCCGCCGACCTGGCCGTCGCGGCCGCGCTCATTTCCGCCATGTCGGAACGGCCGGTCCCGGTCGATGTCGTGCTGTTCGGCGAAATCGCGCTGTCGAGCGAGATCCGCCCCGTCTCCCATTCGCCGCTCCGCCTGCGCGAGGCCGCGAAGCTCGGCTTCAACAGAGCCTTCATCCCTGCGTCGGCTGCGGACGGGGTAAAAGGAATCGCCGTCAGCGGTTTTCGCACGCTGGCCCAACTGGTTGACCAGATGCTGGGACGCGGATAGCCACGCTGGCAATGAACGCCATCGATATCATCGTCCTCGCCGCCATCGGCGGCTGCGCCGTGCTGGGCCTCATGCGCGGCTTCGTGCTGGAAACGCTTTCGCTGATCGCCTGGGTGCTGGCGATCTTCGCCATTCGCCTGTTTCATGCCTCGGCCGCCGAATTACTGAGCGCCTTCGTCGGCAGCCCCAGCGGCGCGGCGGTGCTGGCGCTGATCCTCGTCTTCGGCGTGACCTTCGGTATCGGCAAGCTGATCGCCCACGCCATCGGCCGCCGCACCCGACAGTCGATCCTCGGCCCCGTCGACCGGGTGCTGGGCGCGGGCTTCGGCGCGGTGAAGGGACTGATCGGCGCGACTCTTATCTTCCTGGCCTTCAGCCTGGTCTACGACACGTTCTACGGCAGCGGCGCGCGTCGCCCCGACTGGTTGAGCGACGCGCGCACCTATCCGCTGCTCAACGCCAGCGGCCAGGCGATCAGCGAATTTCTGGCGGAGCAGCGTGCGAAGAAACCCGTGGCGGAGGATCAGTAGCGACTGTTGGGATGGGATGGCCCTACAGCCAGCCCTTTTCCCGATAGGCCTCTACGGTGGCTTTCAAGCCTTCCTCGGTCGACACCTGCGGCATCCACAGCCGCTTGGGCGGTTGCCTGCGCTGGGTGACGACCCAGTCGGGATGACAGAAATAATCGACCCGGTCGGGCGTCAGCTTGGCCCTGCGACCCCGCACCAACCGGTCCGTCCGTGCCGCAAGGCTCAGCAGCCATTCGGGCGTCGCCACCGCCTTCACGGTCCGTCCGACCGCCCGGCCGATCGCCGCGCCGAAATCCTTATGGTCCCAGCCGTCGGGGGTGCCGTCGTCCACTTCGAAGGTGCGGGTGAGGCTGATTTCCTTTTCCTGCGCCAAGGCCAGAAGCAGGCGCGCCAGATCGCCGACATGGATCACCGACAGGCGCCCACCCGGCGGCAACATCATGATGCCGCGCTTGGCCATGCGGAACAGTTCCAGCATCTCCCGGTCGCCCGGCCCGTAGATGGCCGGCGGTCGCACGATCGTCCAATCGAGGCCGCTCGCCTTCACATGGCGTTCGGCCAGTTCCTTCGACCAGCCATAATGAGAAAGTTGCGGCTCTCGCGCGGCGAGCGAGGATACATGGACCAGCCGCTTGATCCCGCGTCGGCGCATCGCATCGATCACCGCTACCGTGCCGCGCGCATTGCCCGCCTCGAACCCGTCGCGATCGGGCGCATTCACCACGCCGGCGATATGAACCACCGCGTCCGCATCCCGCACCAGCGTATCGAGCGCGGCCGCATCCTCCAGCGATCCCGGCACCCATTTCAGCTTCGCGCGCGGCGGTTGCGCCCTGCGGGTCAGCGCATTGACGCGCAGCCCTTCGCCCAGCGTCTGCTCCAGCATCTCGGCGCCGACAAAGCCCGTCGCGCCCGTCATGGCAATTCTGAACGGCGTCATCTCACACCATCGCCATATGATCGCGATGGACCAGCACCGATCGCGGCATCTCGCCCAACAGCATGGCGATATCCTCGCTGCGACGCCCGGCGATCTTCATCGCTGCCACGCTGTCATATTCGATCAGGCCGCGCGCGATCACCCGGCCGTCCTGCGCCACGATGTCGACCACGTCGCCGCGATCGAACACGCCTTCGACGCTCGCCACGCCGGCGGGGAGCAGGCTGTTGCCCTTGCCCAGCGCCTTTTCCGCGCCCGCATCCACGATCAGCCGCCCGCGTGTCGTCAGTCGTCCGGCGAGCCAGCCCTTGCGTGCGCCTTTCCCTTGCGCCGCCAGGAAGATCGAGCCGCGACCGCCATTCGCCCAATGCGACAGCGGTGCGTCGACCTTGCCGGAAATGATCGCCAGATGCGCACCCGCGCCGGTTGCGATACGCGCCGCCTGGATTTTCGACACCATGCCACCCGAACCCATGCCCGACGCCGAACCGCCATCGGCCATCGCCGCGATCCGCGCGTCGATCGTCTCGATTGTCTCTATCAGCATGGCGCTGGCATCGACGTGCGGGTTGGCGGTGTAAAGCCCGTCGACATCGGAAAGCAGCGCAACCGCGTCAGCCCGTGCCGCCTGTCCGATGCGCGCCGCAAGGCGGTCATTATCGCCGAAACGGATCTCGGTCGTGGCCACGCTGTCATTTTCGTTGATGACCGGCACGACGTCCAGCGCCACCAGCCGCTCCAGCGTCGCCGATGCGTTGAGGTAGCGCCGCCTGTTCTCCAGATCGTCCAGCGTCACCAGCATCTGCGCGGCGGTGATGCCCTTTTCGGCGAGCAGGCTGGCCCAGCATTGCGACAGGGCGATCTGCCCGGTGGCTGCCGCCGCCTGCGCATCCTCAAGGCTGCCGCGCCCGCCCTTGGGCAACTTCAGCCGCCGCGCGCCCAGCGCGATCGCGCCCGACGACACGATGATGACCTGCTGCCCGGCGGCCTTGCGCGTCGCGACGTCGGCCACCAGCGTGCGCAGCCAGTCGACACGCACCTGCCCCTCCGCATCGACCAGCAGCGCGGACCCGATCTTGATGACCAGGCGACGGACGAGGGCAGGGGGGAAACCGGAGAGGGGGATGGTCACTGGAAGAAACATCCGTTCGCTTCGAGCGAAGTCGAGAAGCGTGGCGCAAAACGGTTCTCGACTTCGCTCGAACCGAACGGGTTTAGGCTAGTCGCCGTCAAATCGGCGACCAGGTGGCTTCGCCTTCGTCGCCACCTTCATCCTCTTCATCTTCCACGTCCTGATCCAGCATGGGCAGCACGGCATCCATCAGCGCGCCCACGCCTTCGCCGGTTGCGCCGGAGATGATGAACACATGCTCCACGCCCGCTTCCTCGCGGAGCTGCGCGGCGATGTCCTCCATCAGTTCCTGTCCCAGCAGGTCGCCCTTGTTGAGCGCCACGATCTGCGGCTTTTCGTCCAGGCCGCCGCCATAGGCTGCCAGTTCGTCGGTCACGATGCGGAAGGCGTCGATCGGATCGTCGCCCGTCGCGTCAATGAGGTGCAGCAGCACGCGGCAGCGCTCGATATGGCCCAGGAAGCGGTCGCCGATGCCCGCGCCTTCGGCCGCGCCCTCGATCAGGCCCGGAATGTCGGCCAGCACGAATTCGCGATCGCGGTGCAGGACCACGCCCAACTGCGGCTTGGTGGTCGTGAACGCATAGGCACCGACCTTCGCCTTGGTATTGGTCACCTGATTGATCAGCGTCGACTTGCCCGCATTGGGCATGCCGACCAGGCCCACATCGGCCAGTAGCTTCAGCCGCAGCCACACCCACATTTCCTGACCCGGCCAGCCCGTGCCATGCTGCCGCGGGGCGCGGTTGGTGCTCGTCTTGTAGGACAGGTTGCCGCGGCCGCCGTCGCCGCCGCGCAGGAAGGTGACGCGCTGACCGACCTCGGTGAAGTCGGCCAGAATCTCCTGATCCTCATAGTCGGGATAGCCGTCCTCATCCTCGGTGTTCTCGATGGCCTGGGGATCGGACAAGATCTGGGTGCCGACCGGCACCTTCACGACCAGGTCGTTGCCGCCCGCACCATAGCGGTTCTTGCCCATGCCGGGCTGGCCGCGCTGCGCCTTGAAATGCTGGGTGTAGCGGAAGTCGATCAGCGTGTTGAGACCGGCCACGGCCTCGAAGATGATATCGCCGCCCTTGCCGCCATTGCCGCCGTCAGGGCCGCCATATTCGACATATTTTTCACGGCGGAAACTGACCGCGCCGGGGCCACCCCAGCCGGATTTGATATAGATTTTGGCTTGATCGAGAAAATGCATGGCGCGCCCATAGAGCATTCTGGAGGCGGCTGGAACAGACGCCGGCTCGCTGAATGCGGAAAACAAGAAACAGTGGGACGATGCAGGATCGTCCATCCTGCCCGCGCCCATAGCGCCATCGGCGGCAAAATTAAACCTTGGCTTGCGCTGCGATCGTCGCGACTTCCTGCATCAGGGCAAAGGTCAGACTTCTGGTGGCAATTTCGCGCGCTTTTTCACGCTGCAGGCCCAGCGCCCCGGCCATGGATCCGCCTAGTTGCGAATCACCCAGCGCCAGCAGCACGAGCATCAACGTATTGTCGCGGATCAATTCAGCCATGTTCGGGTTGATCGCGCTCGCCGCGAGCTTGTCGACCAGCCGGTGGATCGCGTCCACTACCGGATCGAGCGCATCCTCATTGCCCGACGCCAGCATCCAACTGGCGAGCGCGCCTGCGCCTTCCCGGTCGAATGCGTCGAACGTCATGTCGACAATGATCCGGGGCGCCAGCTCGCCACGCCGCGCCGCGTCCACCGCCTCGCCGATCTTGGCAGTGATCGTGTCGGCCAGATGGCCTGCCAGCGCCTTCTGCAATCCGGCCGCCGATCCGAAATGATGAAGGAGGTTCGCATGCGTCCGCCCGATCCGTCCTGCCACAGCCTTCAATGTCACCGCCTGCGGCCCGGCCTCGATCAGCAGGTCGCGCGCAGCCTCCACGGCGACAAGGCGGCTTTCGTCCGGGCTGAGGCGGGCGCGTTTTATTGACATGGGTGTCAGTTACTCATATTTACATCAATGTAAGTAAGTTGCGGAGGCGTCCAATGACCCCGACCGATCTCACCATCCTGCCGCGCGACCGCCGTTTCGGTCGGGATCGCGCCGCACCAAGACATTGGCTGAACGGCGATCCGATCGCCACGGCTTTCTTCAACGCCCTGTCGATCACCTTCCCACGCGGCGAAGCCTATTTCATCGAAAGCGTCCGCGCCTTTCGCGACGGCGTGCCCGATCGACTGGCGCAGGAGATCGCGGCGTTCATCAGGCAGGAGGTCGTCCATAGCCGTGAGCATCTCGCTTTCAATCGGCAAGTCACTGAGCATGGCTATGACGTGTCGCGCCTCGACGCCGACGTGACAATGGTGCTGGACATGGCGAAGCGCCGTCCGCCGATAGCCAGCCTCGCCGCTACCATGGCGCTGGAACATTTTACGGCGATTCTCGCCCATGAGCTGCTGAGCGACCCGCGCCACCTGGAGGGGGCTGATCCGGAGGTCGCCGCGCTCTGGCGCTGGCATGCGGTGGAAGAGATCGAGCATAAGGGCGTCGCCCATGACACATGGATGCACGCCACGCGGGACTGGTCGCGGTTCAAGCGCTGGTGGGTCAAGTCCGTGATGATGCTGGTCGTGACCAAGAATTTCCTCCACCACCGCGCCCGCGGCATGATGGAGTTGCTGCGGCAGGACGGTGTCACGGGGCGGCGCGCCTGGGGTGGGTTGTTGATCTATGCGATGGTGCGGCCGGGCGTGTTGCGCCGTGTCGTTCGGCCCTGGTTCGCCTATTTTCTTCCCGGCTTTCATCCGTGGAAGGTCGATGACCGGGCGCTTATCGCGTTGGCCGACACGCCCTATGTCGATGCGCGGATGGATGCTGGCCTGACGACCGCTTGACCGAAAGGGCGCACGGGTTTCTTATCCCTGCATGACCCAAGCGCCGATATTGGAAACCATTCGCCTGATCCTCCGCCCGCATCGTGTGGAGGATTATGTCGCCTGCCGGAAATTGTGGGGCGATGCCGATGTCGTGCGCCATATCGGTGGCTTGCCGCAGGACGCGCAGGCGGTGTGGTTCCGGTTGCTGCGTTATGGCGGCATGTGGCCGATGCTGGGCTATGGCATGTGGGTGATCGAGGAGCGCGATAGCGGCGCCTTCCTCGGCGAAGCGGGGCTGCTCAGTGCCGAGCGCGGCCTGCCCGAACTGGAGGGCGTGCCCGAAGCAGGCTGGGTACTCGGTCCAGAGGCGTGGGGCAGGGGAATCGCCACCGAAGCGATGCATGCGGTGCTGGAATGGGCCGACGCCAATCTCGACGCGCCGTCGCTCCGCTGCATCATCGACCCGGACAATCTGGCATCGATCAAGGTGGCAGAGAAGCTGGGCTTCGCGCCGCTCATCGATACGCAATTGGGTGGCAAGCCGACGCGGGTGTTCGACCGCCCCAAACCGTGACGATCAGACTGCCATCCACCCCGTGCGAGCGAGGAGGATGGCCTTCAGGGTTTCAGGCCGCCATTGCCGGCATGGCATCCCCGTAGAGATCCATCGCCGGGTCGGCGTTCATTCGGCCATCCTCGCCTTCCTCGAACAGCAGGCAATCGACCATGGCGTCGCGGCCCAAGCTGTAGCGCTTTTCGATTCGCCCGGTAAAGCGGAAGCCCAGCTTGCGCAGGACATTCCCCGACGCCGGGTTGTCGGCGAAGTGACAGGCGCGAATATCACCGACGCCGTTGGCCCGCGCCATGCTCAGCACCGCGCACGCGGCTTCGGTCGCAAAGCCGAGCCCCCAATAGGCACGGGCAATCCAGTAGCCGAGTTCAGGCGTGCCTTGATCGTCCAGATGGATGCCGCAGCCGCCCACAAGGCGCGGCGCGCCCTGGGTGCGGGTGAAGGCCAGAAGGCGGGGCAGGCGGGGATGCTGGTTAAGCGCCAGAAAGCCTTCGGCATCGTCCAGCCCATAGGGAGTGGGAACGCGTGACAGGCTGCGGGCGATCACAGGATCGTTGATGGTCTGCGCCAGCGCCAGCGCGTCTTCCATCCAACCGGGACGCAGCAGCAGGCGGGGGGTACGGGCGAACATTCTCGTCTCCTCTTGTGCGCGCCCCTAGCCGCCTTTCGTGACGGCTTCGCGACGCTGTTCTCTGGCTGGATGGCCCGCCCGCATGACGCGCGAGAAGCCGTTCAGTTCCAAAGGCTTGAGGGATTTTGAGGGGATATTCGCCGAACAGAAAAAGGGCGCCCCTCACATGGAAGGAGCGCCCCTTGTTCCCTCGGACCGGGTGTCAGGCCAACGGCCCGATGCCCATGAGGATCGCCCCTATCGGAGGACGACCCTTCATTGATCGTCCGTTATTCTGCGGCTTCGGCCAGGCCATCTACCGAGACGTACTTGCGGCCGAGCTTGCCGGTGTGGAATACCACCTTGCCTTCGCCAAGCGCGAAGAGGGTGTGATCCTTGCCCAT
>NZ_DATKFP010000186.1:0-4254 GCF_035511395.1 Sphingobium sp. | reverse complement strand
GCCGTTGGCCGGCAAAGGGTGCAAACCAAATGCGCGCACGATCAACACACGGCTTGGCATAATTTCCCGTGGCAAGGGTTCAGGGCAGGCGCAGCGCGATCTGGTCGAGTATTTCTTCCGCCTCCGGCCGATCCAGCCAGTCCGGGCTGACCTGAAGCCATTCGACACGACGGCCGGCACCAACGAGCAGGACGGTCGGTTGCGGCAATTCCCAGCTATCGGTGCCAGTGACTTCGCCTATCCAGCCGGCCGGCGGCGGCGTCGGACGATCATCGGGAACGAAGCTGATGCCCAGCGTCCGGGCCAAGACATTGTCTGCATCCGTTGCGACGGCAAAGGGTAGCGCGTGGCGCAGCTTGATATCCCTCAGTCGGTCTGACGGCTGCGGACTGAGCGCCACCAGCCTTATGCCCCGCTGCTTGAGTGCAGGAACAAGATGTTCGGCATAGTAAGGCAGCGCGATATTGCAGGCCGGACAGCCGGCGAAGCGAAAGAAGAGGAAGAGAGCGGGACCATCGGCCGTGAGCGCATCGAGCGTCAGCGTTTCTCCCTCAACCTCGACGAAAGACAGGGGCGGCAGGATGGTGCCCGGTTGCGCAACGGCAGCAAGGTCGAAGCGATCGATCAGAATGGCGCGCTGGCGGGCATTCGCCTCCAACTGCGCGGTCGTCCAGCTGCGTTCGCGTTCCGCCTGCAATGCGGCATAGCGGGCCTTGAGTGTGTCGGTGAGAAGTGTCGCCATGATGATCTCCTTGCGGTCGTCATCATGATGGCTTTCACCGTCGCGCCCCGCCAATGAGAGTTGGCGGGGAAGCGTCGATGAATCGTCATAGTTTCATGCGGCATCCCGCTGTGTCCTGGGCAAGGCATGCTGGCTGACCGGAATGCCCAAGCCGAGGTTGCCGCGGAGCGTCTCCGCTTCATATTCGGTACGGAACAGGCCGCGTTGCTGAAGTATCGGCACGACTTCACCAACGAAGCGCCTGAACTGTGCCGGATGGCCGAGATGGACGTTGAGACCATCGAGCGCACGCCCCTCGAACCACCGCTCTATCTCGTTCGCGACCGTTTCCGCCGATCCAACGAAGGGACTGCTGCGTCCCGCACGCACGCGCTCCACTGCCTGACGCAGCGTCAGGCCCTGCTCGACGGCCTGATCGGTAATCCTCTTCGCCTGCGTGTAGAAGCTGCTCTTCGCATATTCCAATGCGTCGGCCGGGAACGGTGCGTCGGGATCATAGCGGCGGAAATCATGCCAGCCGAATGGGCGACCGAATTCTGCTAGCGCCTGATCGAAACTCTGGTCCAGTTCCCGATATTGCCGCTCGATCTCCCTGGCCTGTGCGTCGGTGTCTCCGACATAGACGAAGAAACCGGGCAGTATGACGATCTGATCGGGGTCACGACCCTGCCGGATGGCTCGGCCCTTGAGATCCGAATAAAAGGCCTGCCCCTGCTCGAAGCTCGCCGCATGGGTGAAGATGGCGTCGGCGATGGTGGCGCCCAGATCACGGCCCTGATCGCTGTCGCCGGCCTGGAAGATCACCGGCTCACCCTGCGGCGACCGCTGGATATTGAGCGGGCCGGTCACTTGAAAGAATTCGCCGCGATGATCGAGCCGGTGGAGCCGATCAGGATCCAGAAATTGCCCGGTCGCACGGTCGCGGACAAGCGCTTCCTCCTCCCAGCTCGACCATAGGCCCCGCGCGACATCGAGGAACTCGACCGCACGGCGGTAGCGCGTATCATAGTCGAAATGCTCGGGCAGGCTGAAATTGCCCGCCGTGCCGGCATCGCCGCTGGTGACGACATTCCATCCCGCGCGCCCCTTGCTGATCAGGTCCAGCGAGGCAAAGCGGCGGGCGAGGTTGAACGGATCATTATAGGATGTCGTCAGCGTACCGACGAGGCCGATATGCTTGGTCGCTACCGCCAGCGCGGACAACAGGGTGAGCGGCTCCAGCCGGTTGAGATAATGGGGCGGCGAATGGGCGGTGATGAACTGGCTATCGACGATGAAGACGAGGTCGAACTTCGCCGCCTCCGCCTGACCGACGACATCGACATACCAGTCGATGTTGACGCTGGCGTCTACGGGGATCTCCGTGTCCAGCCAGCGATTGCTGTCGCCGGGGCCACCCACACCGGTGGGGACAAGGCCAAGTTTCAGTTGGCGTTTGGTCATGATTATCCTCCAATCAGGCGTTAAAGCCGGGCGACTGGCGCTCAGCCTTGCGAAGCGCGGCTTCCCAGACGAGGTCGTAATGCGACTTGCCGCCTTCCACCGGCTTGCGTTCCCGACTGATCTGGCGGCGCACTTCTTCCTGTGCTTCTTCCGGTGCAATCAGCACCCTGTCACGACCGATGGACAGGGTGCGGACCTGCGCCTTGCAGGCTTCCTCAAGATGATAGATGCCGCTGAAGGCCTCACCGGGCGTCGCGCCGAGCGCCAGCGTGCCATGGTTGCGGAGCAGCATGACCTTGGTATCGCCAAGGTCCGCGACCAGCCGTTCGCGCTCGTCCAGATTGAGCGCGACGCCTTCGTAGTCATGGTAGGAAAGACGCGGGATCAGGGCGAGCGCGCGCTGATTGAGCGGCAGCAACCCTTCGGCATGAGCGGACACCGCCATCCCATCGGCGCTGTGGAAATGCGCGATATAGTGGGCGTCGTCACGCGCACCATGGATCGCGCTGTGGATCACATAGCCGGCATAGTTGATGCCATAGTCGCTGTCACCGATGACATTGCCGTCTAGGTCGACCTTCACCAGGCTGGACGCGGTGATCTCGTCGAACATCAGGCCGAACGGGTTGATGAGGAAATGATGGTCCGGCCCCGGCAGGCGGGCGGAGATATGGGTGTAGATGAAATCGTCCCAGCCATAGAGCGCCGAAAGGCGATAGAAGGCAGCGAGATCGACCCGAACTTTCCACTCCGCCTCGCTAATGCCAGATCGGCGGAAACGATCGCCCTTCAAGAGTGTGGCCATGACGAAACTCCTTTGCGGATGAGTGTAGGCGCGCGGTTTCCAGTCGCCCAATGAGGATGTCTGAAGAATCGGAGAGCGTTGCTCATGCCGGGAAGACGCGCGGGTCGACGATGCTCGCAACATCGACATGGACAGGCAGTTCGCCATCGGCATGGAAGCGGTCGACCACGCGCTGGAGCGGTTTGACGACGGCAGCATCTGGGGCGACAAGTACGGGATTCTGTCGGTCCACGATCAGCTTCGCCAGCTTTGGATCGACGCCTGTCGCCTTGGCGAAGACGGCAGCATAGGCGTCCGGATGTGCCTGTGCCCATTGGCTGGCCGTACGCAAGCGGGCCAGCGCGTCCCGGATCGCCGAGCGCTTGGCAGGATCATCCAGCGCCTTTTGCGACGCTGCGATCAGGGTGAGACCGGTATTGATCCCCTGCCCGTCGCGCAACAACCGAGCGCCCCGCGCCTCAGCCGCGATCTGATAAGTGCCGAAGGTCGCCCACGCGTCGACACGACCGGCGGCGAAGGCCGCGGCGGCATCATTGGGCAGCATGAAGCCTATGTCGACCTTTCGCCGGTCCAGCTTCGCTTCCTTGAGCGCTTCGAGCAGCAGATAATGGGAGATGCTGCCGCGTGCGCTCGACACGATGACACGATGCCCGGCCAGGTCGGCAACGCGCCGAATGGCGGAACCGGGCGGAACGATAATGCCGATGTCGCGGGTCGAGGAGACAGAACCCGCGATCACCTTGAGCGGTACCCCGGCCGCTGCGGCCAGAACCACGGGCAGGTCTCCTGCCGGCGCGGTATCGACCGCACCGGCATTCAGCGCCTCCAGCAACGGCGCGGCGCCGACGAAATTGGCCCATTCTATGTCATAAGGCAGCGC
The DNA here is from genome assembly GCF_035511395.1 of Sphingobium sp. Lineage (GTDB taxonomy): Bacteria > Pseudomonadota > Alphaproteobacteria > Sphingomonadales > Sphingomonadaceae > Sphingobium. Next base: position 384 of record NZ_DATKFP010000186.1, on the reverse strand, counting down.
CGTCAGCGCACCCGCTGCCTCAGCCTTGGACTGGAGGAGATGGACTTGGTCGCCCAGCACCAGCTTCGTCCGGCCGCTTTTGCCGGCCCCGCCGCAGGCTGCGAGACCCAGCACAGCAGCGCCCGCCAGGAATGTCCGTCGATCAGAAAGCAAGTGCAATCCGTCCATAATAATAGCCGCCTGCGGGATTGAAGGGCGACGGGCCATAATAGCCCTGCCCGGTCTGAGGGTTGCCCGGCCCGTTGGTTTCGGGGCGGACGTCGAACAGGTTGGTGGCGCCGACCGAAAGTGTCGCGAACTGCGTCACCTTGGCGCTGATGCTGGCGTCGGTGATGATCTTCGCGCCGAAATAGCGATCATCGCCGGCGGCGGTGCGCTGCGTAT
>NZ_DATKFP010000185.1:0-20404 GCF_035511395.1 Sphingobium sp. | reverse complement strand
CCAAGACCGGCTACAAGCGCATCTTCGCATCGGGCCTGCGCAATCCGGTTGGCCTCGCCATCGAACCGAAGAGCGGCGCACTCTGGGGCGTGGTCAACGAACGCGACATGCTGGGCGGCGACCTTGTCCCCGACTATCTCGCGCGCATCGAATTCGGTGCCTTCTACGGCTGGCCATGGAATTACTGGGGCGGTTACGAGGATCGCCGGGTCCAGCCGCAGCGGCCGGAAATCCGCGAATATACCAAGCGTCCCGACTATGCGCTGGGCAACCATGTCGCCCCGCTCGGCCTGACCTTCGCCGACAAGGTGCAGTTGGGCGCGCCCTATACCGATGGCGCCTTCGTCGGCCTGCACGGCAGCTGGAACCGCAAGCCTGCCGCCGGCTACAAGGTCGTCTATGTCGGCTTCGATGATGGCGAAGCGGGCAAGGCCAAGCCGGTGGACGTGCTGACCGGCTTCCTCGACAAGGACGGCGCAGCCCAGGGCCGCCCGGTCGACGTGACCGCAGACGCCAAGGGCGCCCTGCTGGTCAGCGACGATGTCGGCGGCGTGGTGTGGCGCGTGACGAAAGCGAAATAACACCCCTGCATCCGTTCGTTTCGAGCGAAGTCGAGAAACAAGTCTCGACACGCTCGAAACCAAGGATAATTCAGATCGTAATTCCGTTCCGCCCGGCCAGTTCGACCACATATTGCCAGGCGACGCGGCCAGACCGGCTGCCGCGCTGGGTCGCCCACTGGATCGCCTCTTGTCGATCGAAACTCAGGCCCAGCTTGCCCGCATAGCCGCTGACGATCGCCACATAGGCGTCCTGGTCGATCGCATGAAAGCCAAGGCTGAGGCCAAAGCGATCCGACAGCGCCATCTTGTCGTCGATCACGTCGCGCGGATTCACCGGGTCGTCCTGTTCCGACAGGTGGCGCGGCACGATATGGCGGCGATTCGACGTCACATAGAGGCGGACATTGGCCGGCCGCGCCGCCGTCCCGCCCTGAAGCAACGATCGCAGCGCGCGCGCATCGCCCACGCCATTCTCGTCGAAGCCCAGATCGTCGAGGAACAGCACGAACGGCCGCGTCGTCGCGCGCAACAGGGAGAAGAGCGCCGGCAGGCTCGCCAGTTCGTCGATCGCGCATTGCAGCAGGGCAACATCCTGCCCCTCCGCCTGCAACTTCCCTACGACGGCCGCAACAACCGCCGACTTGCCGGTACCGCGCGCGCCCCACAGCAGCACGTCATGCGCAGCATGGCCGGCGGCATGGCGGCGGGTATTTTCCAGCAGAGATCCCTTCTGTGCGTCGATCCCGCTCAGCAGGTCGAACTCTACCGGCGCAAAGGCGTCCACTGCATGGATCGCATCGCCGTCCCATACATAGGCACGCGCGGCGGCGAGATCAGCGGAAAGAGGCGGCGGCGGCGCAAGCCGTTCCAGTGCCTCCGCAATGCGGGTGAGGAGCGCGTCGGTCATAGCGCGGGCTTAGTCGGCGATCTACGACGCTTCAAGGCCGCCGCCCCCATTTCCTTATGTCATTCTCCTGTCGCAATGGCCTTTTACTCGACGGAACCGGGGACTATATCGCAGGGGCCGTGACCATCGCCAATCCAACCTATTCCACCCGTTCCTGCCGCTACGGCGCCGAAGCGCTGCGCGAGGCGGCCCTGCTCATTCGAGCCGGCGAACCCGTCGCCGTCCCGACCGAAACCGTCTATGGCCTGGCCGCTGACGCCACCGACAACCATGCGGTGGCGGCGATATACAGCGCCAAGGGACGCCCTAGTTTCAATCCGTTGATCGTCCATGTGGCCGACCTCGACATGGCGCGCGGCCTTGCGGATTTCTCGCCCGTGGGCGAAACGCTGGCGGCCCGTTTCTGGCCCGGCCCTCTGACCATGGTTCTGCCCGTGCGCGCCGACAGCGGCCTGTCGCCGCTGGTGATGGCAGGGTTGCCCACGGTCGCGCTGCGCCTGCCCGCCCATCCCGCGATGCGCGCGCTGATCCGTGAAAGCGGCCGCCCGCTCGCCGCACCGTCGGCCAACCGCAGCGGCTCGATCAGCCCGACCCGCGCCGAACATGTGCTCGCCAGCCTCGACGGCAAGGTGCGGATGATACTGGACGAAGGTCCGACCAGCGAGGGTCTGGAATCCACCATCGCCGCGCCGGAGGCCGACCGCATCCGCCTGCTCCGTCCCGGTCCGGTGACGGCCATGATGCTGGAGGAGGCGACCGGCCTCCCGGTGATCGTCGGCAAGGGCGATGTGAAGATCGAAGCGCCCGGCCAGCTCGAAAGTCATTATGCCCCGTCCAAGCCGGTGCGGCTGGACGCATTGCGGGCCGAGAGCGACGAATATCTGATCGGCTTCGGGTTGATGCCCTGCCACATCAACCTCAGTTCGGAAGCGGACCTGCGCGAGGCCGGCGCGAACCTTTTCGCCGCACTTCACATTGCCGACGCCAGCGCAGCGGCCCGCATCGCGATCGCGCCGATCCCGACCGAGGGCATCGGCGCTGCGATCAACGACCGGCTGAAACGCGCCGCGGCGTAAGGCTGGCGGCTGAGCTATCAGCCCCGCCCGTCAACCGCAATTGTCGTAACCAGCTTCGCGACACTGTTTGCGCCGTTCCTTCTCGGCCTGTTTGGCGGCCTTGCCGTCGCGCGCTTCCTGCTTGCGCATCTTTCGCCCATAATTGCGATCGGCCTCTTCCTGGCTGGTGGTCGACCAGTCCACGACCTGCGCGCCCGCACGCACCGGCGCAGTCACGACGCTCGCCACCGTCCGCACACATCCCGGCAGCATCAGCAGAACCAGCGGCGTGGCCAGCAGCAATAATGACTTCTTCATCTTACGTCCCCCGATAGCGATCGACGCGTCTCTAGCATGGTTCACATGAACCTTTGACTAAGAACGATGCGGGACAGGCTGGGCCGTCCGTTCAAACGGATGGATACCGACCACCGCGCTAACCACCTCGGCTGTCCTACATCGCCATCGAGTGCTACATTGGCGCGCGGCTCTTTCCATCGTCCACATCTGCGCCTTTTCGATAGGATCAGGCGCGCGCAACAAAATGTCGAAATCGGCGGGAAATGTGCGAAGTTAAGCGGCGCAAATCCTATTCCCCCGCCGCTGCCCCTTCACCCCTCAAAGGCCGCGATGATCGGGCAAGGCCCTTCTTCCGACGCATGGCATTGCCGGGCCAACCGTTCCAGCGCGCTCCGGGCCGTCTGCAATTCCGCGATCTTGACGTCCAGCGCCGCGATCCGCTCCGCCGCGAGTTCACGCGCCCGCGCCCGGTCCTGCCCGGCGTCGAGATGCAGCAGTTCGCCGATCTGTTCCAGGGTGAAGCCCGCGCCCTGCGCCGATCGGATGAAGGCCAGCTGCCGCGCATCCGCCTCGCCATAGCGGCGGATCCCCTCGCCTTGTTCGGGCGTGTCGAGCAGTCCGCGACGCTGATAATAGCGCACCGTTTCCACCCCGACGCCACCGGCTTTGGCCAGTGCGGAAATTGTCATGTTCATCCCTTGACTCCGGACCATGGTACGGACCTTATATGAACTGCATCCAGAAGTGATTTCAAGTCGGATGGATTATCCGACGCCTGCGAAATTACGGACAATGAATAACATTTCCAAGGATGCGATGATGACCAGCCCCGCCCCGAAAAGCGCCAGCCTGCACCGCATGGTCATGCCCGGCCACACCTGCCCCTATGGCCTGAAGGCGCGCTGGCTGCTCAAGCGCCATGGCTATCGGGTCGACGACCACTGGCTGACGACCCGCGCGGAAACCGATGCCTTCAAGGCGCAGCATGATGTGAAGACGACGCCGCAAATCTTCATCGACGGCCGGCGGATCGGCGGCCATGACGATCTGCGCCGTTATCTCGGCCTCAAGGTGAAGGATGCCAAGGCGATCAGCTATGTGCCGGTGCTGGCCGTGTTCGCGGTGGCGGCGCTTTTGGCGCTGGCGGTCAACTGGCTGACATTCCTGCCGCTCCTGTCCTTCATGACACTGGAGCGGTTCGTCGCGATCGCGATGATGCTGCTTGCCATGCTGAAATTGCAGGATGTGGATCGGTTCGCGACCATGTTCCTCAACTATGACCTCCTCGCCCGCCGCCTGCCGCCCTATGGCTTGACCTATCCCTTCCTCGAACTGGGTGCCGGCGTGCTGATGCTGACACGGGCGCTGGACTGGCTGTCCATCCCGATCGCGCTCTTCATCGGCGGCATCGGGACCGTGTCGGTGTTCAAGGCCGTCTATCTGGAAAAGCGCGAACTCAAATGCGCCTGCGTCGGTGGCAACAGCAATGTGCCGCTGGGCTTCGTATCACTCACCGAAAATCTGATGATGGTGGCGATGGCCCTGTGGATGCTGGCAAGCATCTACTAATCAAAGGCGTGGATGCTGGCCGGCATCCACTGATCAAAGGCGTGGATGGTTGCGGGGGCCACTGACTAATCAACAAACTGAATTCCGACTACTCCCCGTCCCGCCCATAGACGTCCGGCAGGAACTGCACCCCCTGCGCGGTCGGCACGGCGGTCAGGTAGGTGAGGTAGACCGGCACCGGCTGCGACAGGGGGACATGTTGTTCGGGCTTGTCCCCGTCCGCGCTGAGCGTCTTGCCGAAGAACCAGCGACCGAGACGCTGCGCATCTTCCAGCCGGACGCAGCCATTGCTGAAATGCCGGTCCTCCTTGGCGAACAGGTTCCGCTGCGGTGTGTCGTGCAGATAGATGCCAAGGTCGTTGGGGAACATGAACTTGACCTTCCCCATCGCATTGTCGCTGCCCGGCAACTGACGCACCCGCACTTCTTCCCGACCGGACGCCACCGCGTTCCAGTCGATCGCGCTCTGCGCCAGCGGCGCGGGATTGGCGCTCCAGTCGGCCAGCGCTTCGTAGCGCATCGCCTTGAGCGATCCGCCGCCAAGGATCTTGGGCGCCACCTTGCGCTCGACCAGATCGGGCGGAATGTTCCAATAGGGATTGAGCGTCGCATAGCGGATCATGCCCGCCATCAGCGGCGTCTGCGTTTCCTTCGTGCCGGCGACGACCTTCATCGTGCCGTCGAGCGTACCCTTGCTGTAATACCAGAGCCGGGCCGAGGCGGCGTCTACCACCACATGGCGCGTCCAGGGTCCGGGCAACAGCCGCGCCCGCTCCAGATTGAGCGCCAGCAGCCGGGCATAGCGCTGCGGCCCCTGATTGAGGGCGGAGATAGTCATAACGCCCGCGACACCATCGGGCTTCAAACCGTGGTCGCCCTGAAACGCCTTCACCTTCGCGACCAGCGCCTTGTCATAGGCTCCGCCGTCGACCAGCCCCAGCCTTTGGCGGAGCACGGCAATTCCGGCACCTTTGCCGCCGGGGCGCATCTTCACGTCTTCGGGCACGACGACGTCCGGCAGATCGCCCCACTTCCGGAGGTAGCCGTCCCTGGCATTGCGCAATTTCATATAGAGCGGACTCATCCAGCCGACGCTCTGGACATAGTCGGTCAGCGACGGCGCCAACGCAGCGGCGCGCAATATGTCCGCCGGGTCGGCGGCGCGCGGTTCGACTTCCTTGTCGAGATAGCGGATCTTCACGCCCTTCGCGGGCCGGCGCATGTCGGCGACGAGGCTGGCAAAACTGCGCGACAAAGCGAGGTCGACTCGCGCCAATGTCTTGGGCGTCGGCGCTGCGTCCGTTTCCTCGATCAAGCGTCGAAGGTCGCCCGGATCATAATCGCGCGGCTTCAGGCCATCGGCCTCGCTCTTGTCGATGAGGGCGAGCAACGCATCGGCCTGCGGCCCGACCCGACCCTTTTCCACCCAGAGCGGCCAATAACCGCGCGGCGCGTAGAAATCCCTATATTTCCCACCTACCTGCGCACGGATTTCCACACCGATGCTCGACCTGACGACCTGTCCGGCATCAGGCTGCGCCGACGCCGCCTGCGGCAGCACCGGAGCGATCAGCAGACAGGAAATAAAGGAAACGCGTAGCGGGAGGGCGCGGCGTAGATGCCGCGCCCAAGAATGCGAGTGGATCAGCCGCGTTCTCCCCGGCGAGGCGGCGGCGGGGGCGGAGGCGGCGGACAGGGCGGTCCCTGGATCGCGTGATAAATGCCGTCGGCAGTATAATAGCCGTCGATGATGCCATCGCCATCGCGATCGGCGGCAACGGTGCCGGCCACCGCGCCGGGACCGACCGGCGGCGCGCTCGTGACCGGAGCCTCATTCTTCGAGCAGGCGCTGAGCGCCATAAGCCCGGCGGCGGCCAAAGCCATATATCTGAATTGCATAAACACTCCCCTGGACGCGGGACGAAAATCCGACCGGCGCCGCCAGACCTCTCACCGCTTCAATGTACGGCGGGGAGCCAACGTTTCACTTTCCGAAACGAATCCATTACCCGATCGAAATGACGGCCAGCGGTGTATGAACAGCGCCGGGCCGTTCACGCCACCCAATCGGCCGACGCGATCCCCTGCGCATAAAGCAGAACCGACAGATCGCCATGGACGATCTCGGCAGCGGCGGCAGCGCGTGTCTTGGGCTTGGCATGATAGGCGACGCCCAGCCCTGCGCCTTCGATCATCGGAATGTCGTTGGCGCCGTCGCCCACCGCCAGCGTCAGCGTGCGGTCGATGCCCCCCGCAATCGCGGCTTCCAGTTCCGACCGCTTGCGCGCGGCGTCGACGATCGGAGTGGTCACGGTACCGAGCAGCGCGCCGTCGGCGATTTCCAGCACATTGGCGACATTCGCGTCGAAACCGATCTCCTCGGCCACCGGCCCGGTGAAGCGGGTGAAGCCGCCCGACACCAGCAGCGTGGTGGCGCCCCGCGCCTTCATCGTGCGGACCAGCGCCTTCGCGCCGTCCATGATGACCACGCGCTCTTTGCGGCACTGGTCGATGGCGCTGTCCGCCAGCCCCTTGAGCAGCGCGACCCGCTCATGCAGCGCGCCGGCGAAGTCGAGTTCGCCGCGCATCGCGCGTTCGGTGATCTCCGCGATCTGCGGCTTGATGCCGGCATAGTCGGCCAGTTCGTCGATGCACTCGACAGTGATCATAGTGGAGTCCATGTCGGCAATCAGCAGCTTCTTTTCGCGATCGGCGGCCGGCTGGACGATGACGTCCACCTTGTCGCCCACGTCGGCCAGCGCCGCACGGGCGGCAGCCGGATCGACCGCGAAGAAGATATCGGCCGCCTTGTCCGCATCGAGCCAGGTGGTTTCGCCCGGCTGGCAACCGGCGTCCCGCAGCCGTTCGACGGCCTCGGCAATATCCCCCTGCCCCATCGAGCCACTTGCCACTAAGGTCGCGACGAACATGAACACTCCTGAAACCGATCCGGGCGAATCCCGCCCCCGCGTCGCGCTTATTGCCGGGCCAACCGCCAGCGGCAAGAGCGCGCTGGCCATTGCGCTCGCCAAGGCGGCCGACGGCATCGTCATCAACGCCGACGCCAGCCAGGTCTACGCCGAACTCGCCATATTATCGGCTCGCCCCTCCGCCGAGGAAATGGGCGACGTGCCCCATCGCCTGTTCGGCCATATCGACGGCGCGGAAGCCTGCACCGCGCCGCGCTGGGCGGCGGAGGCGAAGGCGGAGATCGACGCTGCCCATAAAGCCGGCAAGCTGCCTGTGCTGGTCGGCGGGACCGGCCTCTATATCCGCACCCTGCTCGACGGGATTGCGCCGGTGCCGGAGATCGATCCCGCCATCCGCGCCGCCGTCCGCGCCATGCCGGTGGCTGATGCGCATGAAGCATTGGGCCGCGAAGACCCGGAAGCCGCCGCCCGGCTCGCCCCGGCCGACACGACGCGCGTGGCCCGCGCCCTGGAAGTGGTACGCTCCACCGGCAAACCCTTGAAACAGTGGCAGCAACACAAGGCCGGCGGGATCGGCGACCGCATCGCTTTGTCGCCGATGATCCTCCTGCCGCCGCGCGACTGGCTGATCGACCGGTGCGACCGGCGTTTCGCGATGATGATGGAGGGCGGCGCGATCGAGGAGGTCGAGACGCTGCTGACCCGCGACCTCAACCGCGACCTGCCGGTGATGCGGGCGATCGGCGTGCCAGAGATTGCGGCTTTCCTCGAAGGCGACAGCGATCTGGACAACTGCATAGCGAAAGGCAGCCTGGCCACCCGCCAATATGCCAAACGCCAGTATACCTGGTTTTCGAACCAGCCGCCCCCGGATTGGCCCCGCGAAAGGCAAGAAATAGATAATAAAATTATCGATCAATTAGCAATTAAATTACAGCAATAGTGCTTGACCCGTCATTTTCTGTCCACTAGAGGCAGGCGCCTTGCCATCAAAGGCGCGGGCGCGCAAAGCACCCTACCTGCATCAACGGAGGAGTATTATCGTGGCCGAAAAGAGCGGCGCGGACATATTGGTCGAATGCCTGGTCGATCTGGGCGTCGAAGTCGTGTTCGGCTATCCGGGCGGCGCAGTGCTTCCTATTTATGACGCGCTCTACAATCACCCCACGATCAAGCATGTGCTAGTCCGTCATGAGCAGGGCGCGACCCACATGGCGGAGGGCTATGCCCGTTCCACCGGCAAGCCCGGCGTCGTGCTCGTCACCTCCGGCCCCGGCGCGACCAATGCCGTCACCGGCATTACCGACGCGCTGATGGATTCGATCCCGATGATCGTCATCACGGGTCAGGTTCCCACGCAGCTGATCGGCACCGACGCGTTTCAGGAAGCCGATACGATCGGCATCACGCGCCACTGCACCAAGCATAATTATCTGGTGAAGACCCCCGGCAAGCTGGCCGAGGTCATTCATGAGGCGTTCCATATCGCCACCACCGGCCGCCCCGGCCCGGTCGTCGTCGACATCCCCAAGAATGTCCAGATCGCGACCGCGCCCTATGCCCGTCCGGAACTGAAGGTCCATGCCAGCTATCATCCGCAGACCAAGGCGGACGATGCGGCGATCGACGTCGCGGTCGAGATGCTGGCTGCGGCCGAGCGTCCGATCCTCTATACCGGCGGCGGCGTCATCAACTCCGGCCCGCAGGCGAGCGCGCTGCTGCGCGAACTGGCCGCACTGACCGGCGCTCCCGTCACCTCCACCCTGATGGGTCTGGGCGCCTTCCCTGCCTCGTCCGACCAGTGGATGGGTATGCTGGGCATGCACGGTACCTATGAAGCCAACTGGGCGATGAACCAGGCGGACCTGATCCTGTGCATCGGCGCCCGCTTTGACGATCGCGTGACCGGCCGGCTAGATGCCTTTGCGCCCAACAGCAAGAAAATCCACATCGATATCGACCGCAGCTCGATCAACAAGATCGTCGATGTCGATGTCGCTGTCGTGGCCGACATCGCCAGCGCGCTGGACGACATCATCGCGCTGTGGAAGCTGCGCAATCACCAGAAGGCTGACCTGACCGAATGGTGGGCGCGGATTGCTGGCTGGCGCGCGCGCAAGAGCCTGGACTATGCCGAGAATGGCACGGAGATCATGCCCCAGCGCGCGATCGCCGACCTCTATGCGGCGACCAAGGCGACCGGCAAGGATGTCATCATCACCACCGAAGTCGGCCAGCATCAGATGTGGGCGGCCCAGCATTTCGGGTTCGAGGCGCCCAACAAGTGGCTGACCTCGGGTGGGCTTGGCACTATGGGCTACGGTTTCCCGGCGGCCATCGGCGCGCAGATGGGCAATCCCGACAGCATCGCCATCTGCATTGCGGGCGACGCCTCGGTCCAGATGAATATCCAGGAAATGGGTACCGCGACCCAGTATCGCCTGCCGGTGAAGCTGTTCATTCTGAACAATGAATATATGGGCATGGTCCGCCAGTGGCAGGAACTGACCTATGAAAGCCGTTATTCCAACAGCTATTCGGACAGCTTGCCCGACTTCGTGAAGCTGGGCGAAGCCTATGGCTGGACCGGCATCCGCATCGAAGGGCCGCAGGAACTGGAAGCCGGCATCCGCCAGATGCTGGAAACGCCGGGGCCGGTGATCGTCGATTGCCGCGTGGCGAAGCTGTCCAACTGCTTCCCGATGATCCCGTCGGGCGCGGCCCATACCGAAATGCTGCTCGACCCCAGCCAGGTCGAAGGCGTCATGTCGGACGAGGCGAAGGCTCTGGTATGAGGGCGCCGATGTGACACAGCATCTCAAGCTCCGCATTCATGTCACCGAACCCTGGGATTTCGAACGGATCGCAGGGGTGGCGGAGCTGAGCGGTTGGACCATCGACTATGCCGACCCGGACAATGAAGAATGGGAAGTGCATCTGGACGAAGGGTTCGACTTTCACGAGCGGCATATCGGCACTCTGCTGGTCGGTCCGCGCTATGTGGGCGAGCATCTGTCACGGATGATGGATGCGGTGGCGGGCTTCCCGGTCCGCGTCGCCTACCGGCAGGACGGCAACTGGCAGTTCGCCTTCGCCGCAATGATTTCGCAGCGCCACGATAAACCCGAACAAGACCGGGACGGGCGCGAAGACCAGGATAACGGGGCTATTTGATGCATATCCAGGAAGAGTTGAGCCAGCGACACGTCCTGTCGCTGACCGTTTCCAACGAGGCCGGCATTTTGGCGCGGATCGCGGGCCTGTTCACCGCGCGCGGCTATAATATCGACAGCCTGACCGTGGCCGACATCACCGACGACCATGCGATCAGCCGCATCACCATCGTCACCAGCGGCCCGCCCAAGGTGATCGACCAGATCATCGCCCAGCTCGACCGGCTGGTGCCGGTGCATAAGGTGACGGACCTCACCGAAAACGGCCCCTTCGTGGAGCGCGAACTGGCGCTGGTGAAGGTTGCGGGCGTGGGCGAGGACCGGATCGAGGCGCTGCGCCTGGCCGACGTGTTCCGCGCCAAGGTGGTCGACACCACGATCGAGAGCTTCATCTTCGAGATCACCGGGACGACCGAGAAGATCGACAATTTCGTCGGGCTGATGCGTCAGATCGGCCTGGTCGAAGTCGGCCGCACCGGCGTCGTCGGCCTGATCCGCGGCAAGGAGCCGAACTGAAGAAATTACCCCTCTCCCCTCGCGGGAGAGGGAGGGGCCCGCCGCCCAGCGGTGGGAGGGTGAGGGCGATCGAGCCCCTCTCCCGCGCGCAGGTGGTCCCCCTCACCGCAAATCACGGCGCCTCAACGCGCCAATCGGACTGAAAGAAGGAACGTCAAATGAAGGTTTATTACGACCGCGACGCGGACATCGGCCTGATCAAGGGCAAGAAGGTCGCCATCCTGGGCTATGGTTCGCAGGGCCACGCCCATGCGCAGAACCTGCGCGATTCGGGCGTCGCCGAAGTCGCGATCGCCCTGCGCGCCGGTTCGCCTAGCGCCAAGAAGGCCGAAGGCGCAGGCTTCAAGGTTCTGCCCAACGCCGAAGCCGCCGCTTGGGCCGACGTGTTCATGATCCTGGCGCCCGACGAGCATCAGGCCGCCATCTACGCCGCCGACGTGCATGAAAATCTGCGGCCCGGCGCGGCGCTGGCCTTCGCCCACGGCCTGAACGTCCATTTCGGCCTGATCGAGCCGCGCAAGGACGTCGACGTCATCATGATCGCCCCCAAGGGTCCGGGCCACACCGTGCGCGGCGAATATGTCCGTGGCGGCGGCGTGCCCTGCCTGATCGCGATCCATCAGGACGCGACCGGCAACGCGCATGACATCGCCCTGTCCTACGCTTCGGGCGTTGGCGGCGGCCGTTCGGGCATCATCGAAACCAACTTCCGCGAGGAATGCGAAACCGACCTGTTCGGCGAGCAGGCCGTGCTGTGCGGCGGCACCACCGCGCTGGTCCAGGCCGGTTTCGAAACTCTGGTCGAAGCGGGCTATTCGCCCGAAATGGCCTATTTCGAGTGCCTCCACGAACTGAAACTGATCGTCGACCTGATGTATGAAGGCGGCATCGCCAACATGCGCTATTCGATCTCGAACACCGCCGAATATGGCGACATCAAGACCGGCCCGCGCATCATCACCGAAGAAACGAAGAAGGAAATGAAGCGCGTTCTGGCCGACATCCAGTCGGGTCGCTTCGTGAAGGACTTCGTCCTCGACAACCGCGCCGGCCAGCCGGAACTCAAGGCGAGCCGCATCGCGTCCCAGCGCCATCCGATCGAGGAAACCGGCGCCAAGCTGCGCGCGATGATGCCCTGGATCGGCGCCAACGCGCTGGTGGACAAGGAAAAGAACTAAGCCAGGAAAGCGGCATAACCGGAACGAACCGTTTCCGGTTACGGCTCTGGAACAATCGAGGGGCGCGGCATATTGTTGCAGCGCCCCTTGAGCGTTTTTCGGAGTCTTTTTTCATGCGCAAATTCCTGATTCCCGCCGCCGCCCTGATCGCCGTTGCCGGCGGTACCGTCGTCATCGCCCAAGGCGCCGCGACGCCCGGCACCAAGGACGTCGCCAAGGTGATCGGCGGCACCTATCAGGTCGAACCGAGCCACACCCAGATCGTCTTCGCCTATGACCATATGGGCTTCACCAACAATATGGGCGTCGTGACCATGCCGACCGGCACGCTGACGCTGGACAAGGCGAACCCGTCCGCGTCGAAGGTGTCGATCGAAGTGCCGATCGCCAACCTGACCACTGGCATCCCCGCGCTCAACGAGCATCTGGCCAAGGCCGAGTTCTTCGACGCCGCCAAGTTCCCGAAGGCGACCTTCGTTTCGACCGGTGTGAAGGCCGACGGCGCGACCGGCGCGACCATCACCGGCAATCTGACCATCAAGGGCATCACCAAGCCGGTGACGCTGGACGCCGAATTTTACGGCGCTGGCGCAAACCCGATGAACAAGAAGGAAAATGTCGGCTTCGTGGCCACCGGCACGATCAAGCGCAGCGATTTCGGCATGGGTATGGCGGTGCCGGTCGTCGGTGACGCGATCGAGCTGAAGATCATCGCTGCCTTCCAGAAGTAAATATGATGCGCCCGCCGGTACAGTTCATCCTGCTTCTGAGCATGGTCGCACTCGTGCCGGCGGCTGCAATGCCGCCTGTCCCGGCAGCGCCACAGGCGGCTGCGGTACTCTATGCGCCTGGCCGCTATCAGGTCGACAGCCAGGCGACCAAGGTGCATTTCCATGTGAAGGCGTTGATCGGCAATTATGACGGCGATTTCGTCGAACCCGAAGGCGCGGTCGTGATCGATCCGGCGAAACCCGACCGCGCCTCCGTCGACATCGCTTTCCCCGTCGAGAAGCTGACCACTGGCGATACATCGACCGACACCATGCTGAAGGGCGAGAGCTTTTTCGACATGGACAAATTCCCGACCGTCCGCTTTGCCGCGCAGGACGCGCCTTTGGCCAGCAGCGATACGCCGACGCCGATCGCTGGCGAACTCACCATGCATGGGCAGACGCGCCCCGTTACCCTCTCTGTCCGATTGATCGGCGTGACGCCCGATGAAGCCCCCGGACTGTCGGTCTTGCACTTTGCCGGAACCATGTCCGTGGAGCGCAGCCATTTCGGCATGGGCTTTGGCCGCCCCTTCGTTTCCGACAAGGTCGACCTCACCATAGACGCAATATTCCGTCGTTCCTGACCAACGTCCGGAAAGAATCATCTTTACCACTGCCCCCGAAAAGGGTTAAGGGGCACGTCATGCAGAGCGTCGCGCTTCTTACCCTGCTACGACTTACACGCCCTTAGGCGTGGCTTTTGTGCTGCCTTCCGGCTAAGGGCAGCGTCGATCCGCCTAAGGGCATTCATCACAGTCAAGTCGTACTCCGGGAGCGCATGTGTGCCCCGACCGTGAAGAAGTAGTTTGATCCCATGATGCTGACCGATCCCTCGCAAAAATATCGCGCCTTCCCCCAGGTGGACCTGCCCGACCGCCGATGGCCGTCGAATGTCATCACCAAGGCGCCCCGCTGGCTGTCGACCGACATGCGCGACGGCAACCAGTCGCTGATCGACCCGATGAATGCGGAAAAGAAGCGCCGCTTCTTCGACCTGCTGGTCAGGGTCGGCGTCAAGGAGATCGAGGTCGGCTTCCCCAGCGCCGGCGCGACCGAGTTCGATTTCATTTCCGGGCTGGTGCGCGAAGGCGCGATCCCCGACGACGTGATGCCGCAGGTACTGACGCAGGCGCGCGCCGACCTGATCGGCACGACATTTGAATCGTTGCGCGGCGCCAAACAGGCGATCGTCCATGTCTACAACGCCGTGTCGCCCGCCTGGCGCAACATCGTGTTCCAGATGGAACGTCCCGAAGTGCGAGAAATCGCCGTCAACGCGGCCAAGCTGCTGCGCGACCATGCGGCTGCCCAACCCGACACTGACTGGCATTTCGAATATAGTCCCGAAACCTTCTCAACCGCAGAGCTGGATTTCAGCCTGGAGTGCTGCGAGGCAGTGATGGACATTCTCCAGCCGACGCCCGAACGGCCGCTGATCCTGAACCTGCCCGCCACCGTCGAGTGCGCGACTCCCAATATATATGCCGACCAGATCGAATGGATCTGCCGCAACATTTCGCGCCGCGACAGTGTGGTGATCTCGCTGCATACGCATAATGACCGCGGCACCGGCGTTGCCGCCGCCGAACTGGGCATCATGGCGGGCGCGGATCGTGTCGAGGGCTGCCTGTTCGGCAATGGCGAGCGTACCGGCAATTGCGACCTGGTGACGGTGGCGCTGAACATGTACACGCAGGGCATCGACCCTGAACTGGACTTCAGCGACATCGACGAAGTCATCCAGACGGTCGAATATTGCAACCAGCTGCCCGTTCACCCGCGCCACCCCTATGCCGGCGAACTGGTCTTCACCGCCTTCTCCGGCAGCCATCAGGACGCGATCAAGAAAGGCTTTGCCGCGCAGGAAGCGCGCAACGACCTGATCTGGAACGTACCTTATCTGCCGATCGATCCCAAGGATCTGGGCCGCGACTATGAAGCGGTGATCCGCGTCAATTCGCAGTCGGGCAAGGGCGGCGTCGCCTGGGTGCTGCAACAGGACAAGGGCTTCAAGCTGCCCAAGCGGATGCAGGCCGACTTCTCGAAGGTGGTGCAGGCGCTAGCCGACCAGTCGAGCCGCGAGCTGAATGCCGCCGATATCTCGGCTGCGTTCGAAAGCCATTATTGCATGACCGACGACCAGCCCTATGCGCTGATCGACTATCATGAAAGCGGCGCGGCCGGCGATCGCATCTTCACCGGCAAGATCACGCATGACGGCGGCGAGCGGTCCATTTCCGGGCGCGGCAACGGCCTGATCTCGTCGGTGCTGGCCGCTCTGCGCGACGAACTGGGCGTAACGCTGGAAGTCGCGGACTATAATGAGCATGCGATCGGCGCAGGCACCGATGTGAACGCCGCAGCCTATGTCGAATGTCGCACGCCCGATGGCCGCACCGTGTTCGGCATCGGCACAGACAGCGACGTCGCGACCGCTTCGGTCAAGGCCGTGCTGTCGGCCGCGAATGGGATCGTGGTGCGGGTTTAACGCGCACCTATCCTTCCTCCGTTCGGTTCGAGCTTGTCGGGAACCATTCTCGACGGATGCTTCTCGACTTCGAAGCTGCTCGAACCGAACGGAGGAGAGGGCCTACTTACTTCGCCAAGGCCCGGACCAACCGGTCCCACTGCTCCAGCGACTCCCTGATGCCGGCCACCGGCACACGCTCGTTGAGGCCATGGGCGAAGCCGTCCTCGGCCTTCATGAACAGGCTGGATACCCCATAGCTCGGAACGCCCATCGCCCGGAAATAAAGGCTGTCGGTGGCCCCCGCCGACATGCCGGGCATCACCGTCACGCCCGGCGCGCGCGCCGTCACCGCATCCTTCACCGCCTTCAGGACGTCGGCCCGCAGCGGCGAAGCGTCGCTGGCGAGAGGATCGCCCAGGGTCTTCACCGTGGCGCTCGGATCAGCCACCACCTTAACCAGTTGCGCCTTCACGTCCTCGATCGTCACGCCGGGGAAGATGCGGCAATTGACGCTGACCTTCGCGCTTTGCGGCAGGGCGTTCAGCGCATGGCCCGCCTGCGCCATGGTCGCGACGCAGGTCGTGCGCACCTGCCCGACAAACTCCGGTCGGGTGGACAGAAGATCGGCCGATGCCTGATCGCCGGTCTCCGCATAGCGGCGCATCGCCTCGCCAACCTCCCCGCCCATGCGGCCGGCGGAAAGGGCCAGCGACGCCTTGGTAAGCTCGTTGCGCATTGGCGGGAATTGATAGGCGGCGATCCGGTCGATCGCCGTCGCCATGCGATAGATGGGATTACCCGGCGTCGGCGCGCTCGAATGGCCGCCGGCATCGGTAAAGGCGAACTCGAAATCGGCATAGCTCTTCTCGCCCGCCTGCAACTGGTAGAGAACCGACTTGCCCTCATCATTCAGCAGTCCGCCGCCGCCATCGCCGTTCAGCAGCAACTCGATATCCTTATATTGGGTCGCCAACGCCTTGGTCGTCACCATGTCGGTTTCCTCGTCGCCTGACAGCAGCAGGATAACCGTCCGGCGCGGCTTCCACCCTTCTTTCTTCAGTTGAGCCATAGTCGCGACCATCATCGCGACGTCATATTTATTATCCTCCGACCCGCGCCCCAATATGTACCCATTCTCCTCGACCGGCACGAAGGGATCGCGCGTCCAGTCCGCGCGGTTCGCTGCGACCACATCCATATGGCCGATCAGCGCCATGGGCTTGAGCTTCGGGTCGCTGCCCCTGATCGTCGCGGCGAAGGTCGCCGTCTCGCCCATCGGCGTGATGACGATATCCGCATCGGCAAAACCAGCCGCCTTCAACACCGAGGCATAATAGGCCGCGAGCTTGGGCACCTGCCCTTCCCCCTGCACCGTCTTGAAGGCGACCGAGCGCATCAGGATGTCCTTCGCGGTGCCGGCATCGGCCGCCGCCTGGGCAACTTGCGGCACGGCCAGTAGCATCGCCCCCAAAAATGCGCCCCGCATATCCATATATTTCTACTCCCCGATAA
Organism: Sphingobium sp.; assembly: GCF_035511395.1. Classification (GTDB taxonomy): domain Bacteria; phylum Pseudomonadota; class Alphaproteobacteria; order Sphingomonadales; family Sphingomonadaceae; genus Sphingobium. The sequence continues at coordinate 3,458 of NZ_DATKFP010000185.1, read as the reverse complement.
CTTGGCCGATGGATTGATGCGTCATATCTGGCATAGCGGATCGGCCCGGCCAATGCGTTTGACCGGTAATGTGCGGAAAGAGGGCCACCTCATCCGCGTTGAATCCCTTGAAAGAATTGCTTGCGCGCAATCGGATGGAACGCGTCCGATATAGGCGGCCGGTCGCCCAGAGGAAAAACACATGGCCCTCAACTATCGCAGTTTCGGATTTCAGGTTCTTGTCGGCATGGTGGTCGGCCTGCTGCTGGGCCTTGTCGCGCGCCAGATCGGCGCAGGGCCGAATGGCGACCTCAACTGGCTGGCAACGGCGCTGAAGACGGTCGGATCAATCTTCGTGTCGCTACTGAAGGCAATCGTGCCGCCGTTGGTGTTTGCCGCCATTGTCGCGTCGATCGCGAACCTCCGCGCGCTGGACAATGCCGCGCGGTTGGCGGGACAGACCCTGCTCTGGTTCGCGATCACTGCGCTGATCGCGGTCAGCATCGGCCTTGCCATCGGCCTGATCGTCCAGCCGGGCGCGGGCCTGCATAGCACCGCCCTCGCCATGGGCAAGGCGGATTCAGTCGGCGGCTGGCTCGATTTCCTCAAGGGTCTCGTCCCCGGCAACAGCCTTGCGCTGTCGGGCAGCACCAAGATCACCGATGGTACGGCCAGCACAACCCTGTCCTTCAACATCCTGCAATTGCTGGTCATTTCGATCGCGGTTGGGCTTGCGACGCTCAAGGTCGGGGACAAGGCGGAACCCTTCCTGGCCTTTGTCCGCTCGCTGCTCACCGTGGTGCGAGCGATCCTCGGCTGGGTCATCCGCCTGACACCGATCGGATCGGCCGCCCTCATCGGGACCGCCATCGCCACCTATGGCTGGAGCGCGCTGGCGCAGCTCGGCACCTTCACCGCCGCCATCTATCTCGGCCTCGCGCTGGTGCTTCTCGTCGTCTACCCGATGCTGCTGATCTTCAATGGCCTCAAACCCGGCCCCTTCTTCGCCAAGGCCTGGCCGGCGATCCAACTGGGCTTCGTGTCACGCTCCTCGGTCGGCACCCTGCCCGTCACCGAGGCGGTGACGGAGCAACTGGGCGTCGACAAGGGCTATGCCGCCTTTGCAATTCCCTTGGCGTCCACCACCAAGATGGACGGTTGCGCCTCCATCTATCCGGCGCTGGCGGCTATTTTCGTCGCAGGATTCTACGGTATCCCACTGCACTTCATCGACTATGTGCTGATCGTTTTCGTGTCGGTTATCGGATCGGCAGCTACCGCAGGCCTGACCGGCGCGATCGTGATGCTGACGCTGACCCTATCGACGCTCGGCCTGCCCTTGGAAGGCGCGGGCTTGCTGCTGGCCATTGACCCGATCCTCGACATGGGCCGCACGGCGGTGAATGTCGCCGGGCAGGTGCTGGTCGGCACCATCGTCGCCAAACGTGAGGGGATACTGGACGAAGCCGCCTATTACGGCGCAGGCGCGGATCCGGTTCCGGCCATCGCCTGAAATGAAAAGGGGACCAACTGGAGGCCCCCTTAACAAACTTTATCGTGACACCCGCACGAACGTCAGTTCATCGCCAGGATCATGCTCCGCACCTGCGGATAGACCTGCTTTTCCCATTTGCTGCCGGAAAAGACGCCATAATGGCCGACGCCGGGCTGGAGGTGATGGCGCTTCAGATGCGGGCGCAGGCCGGTGCAGAGCGCATGCGCAGCGGAGGTCTGGCCTACGGCGCAGACATCGTCCCGCTCGCCTTCGACGGTCAGCAGCGCGGTCTTGTGGATCGCGCCCGGATTGATCTTGCGGCCGCGCACGGTAAGTTCACCCTTCGCAAGCAACGTGCGCTGGAACACCATGTCGACGGTTTCGAGGTAAAATTCCTTGGTCATGTCGAGAACCGCGAAATATTCCTCATAGAAGGTCTTGATCTTGTCCGCCTCGACCGTCTTGCCGTCTGCCAGGAGCTGATACAGCTCGCGATGCTGGGCGCCGTGTCGCTCCATGTTCATCGACATGAAGGCCGAAAGCTGGAGGAAGCCCGGATAGACTTCGCGCCCGCGTCCGGCATAGCGGAAGGGCACGACAGAGATCAGATTATCCTCGAACCATTCGATCGACTTTTCGTTGGCGAGGTCGTTCACCGCGGTCGGCGCCGCATTCGGGTCGATCGGCCCGCCCATCAGCGTCATGGAACGCGGCGTCGCCTTGTCCTTGTCCTCCGACATCAGCGCCACGGCAGCCATGGCAGGCACGCAGGGCTGGCATACCGACACGAGATGCGCACCTTCGCCCAGTTCCTGGAAGAAGCGGATCACATAGTCTACATAGTCGTCAAAACCGAAGCGCCCGGCCTCCAATGGCACGTCGCGGGCATTCTTCCAGTCGGTGATGTAGACATCATGGTCACGCAGCAGCGTTGCGACGGTGCTGCGCAACAGGGTCGAGAAATGGCCCGACATGGGCGCCACGACGAGCACGCGCGGTTGTTCTGCCTCCACATCGTCCTTCACGAAGTGCAGCAGGTCACCGAACGGCAGTTCGAGGGCGATCTCCTCCCGCACCGACACTTCCGCATTGCCGCTGGTAACGGTGAGGATGTCATAGGCCGGACGCTTGTGCGTCAGCTTGGCGCCCTGGAACACGTCCATCAGCGCGAACATGCGGCGCGGCATCGCCCAGTCCGCCATCGGACCCATCCTGTCCCGCATGCCGAGTGCCCACTGCGCGCCAAGGCGCGCAGGGGCCAGCATGTCATTCCAGGCCTGATAACCGCTATAGAGCATCCGCATGATCGCAAACTTGCCTTATATTGAACCTGCAAACCGAATCGGTCTTTTGCTGAAACGCTATACAGGCTTTTTCTGTTGCACTGCATCATCATTAATGTGAGCTTGGCCTAAAGCAGGAGGGTGCCATGGCCGTCGCGGAACTTACTCTTTCCAGTAAGAATTATTCCTCTTGGTCCCTGCGCGGTTGGCTTTTGTGTCGCCTCGCCGGCCTTCATGTCGTCGAAAAGATGATCGCTTTGGACGATCCGGAAATCCGCGCGGAACTGCTGCTGCTGTCCCCGTCGGTGCTGGTGCCGCGGTTGACGCATGAGGGCGCGAGCGTGTGGGATACGCTGGCGATCGCCGAATATCTGCACGAACTCTATCCGCAGGCGGGCATGTATCCGATCGACCGGATCAGCCGCGCCCATTGCCGGTCGGTGTCGGGCGAAATTCATTCGGGCTTTACCAACCTACGGTCGGCTCTGCCGATGAACCTCAAGGTCCGGCACGCCCGTTTCCCGATCTTTCCCGGCGCCCGCCCCGATATCGAGCGGGTGGAAACGATCTGGGAAGAATGTCTGGACACATATCACGGCCCCTGGCTGTTCGGTAACAAACCCACCGTTGCCGATGCCATGTTCGCACCGGTAGCCCAGCGTTTCCTGACCTATGCGGTCTCGGTATCACGCAAGACGGCC
>NZ_DATKFP010000184.1:0-4490 GCF_035511395.1 Sphingobium sp. | reverse complement strand
CGCGTTCGAACTGGGCCACACCGTCACCCAGCGGTGCGGCGCGCAGGTCGCGCACGCTGCGGCCGAGGCGCAGGGTCTGGACGATCACCGCCACGCAGAGCAGCATCATGAACGCGTTGCTGATAGTCACGAACGTCATCGGGGAAATCCTTTCGAGATGTCGGTCGCCATGCGGATGGCGATATTCTGGGAACGCTGGCCGATATGGGCCTGGCCGAGCGGCACGCCGCCGCACTGGACCTGAAGCGCATCGTCGGGGCTGCGGTTGAGGGCGATGGTCTGGCCGACCTTGAGGCCGGTGACGGCGCGCAGCGGCATCTGCTTTTCGCCTAGCACCACGTCGACGGTGACGGCGGTGCTGGTGAGTTCGCTCGCCATATGGGATTCCCACATGCGGTCGCGACCCAGCTTCTCGCCCATGAAGCGTTGCAGCAGCTTGGCGCGCACCGGTTCCAGCGTGGCATAGGGCAGGAGGACGCTGAACTTGCCGCCCCGTCCCTCCATGTCGACGCGGAAGGTGGCGACGGCGGTGATGTTGCTGGGACCGGCGATGGCGGCGAAGCGCGGGCTGGCCTCGATCCGTTCCAGCTCCATCGTCACCGGCTCAACCGCCTCGAAGGAGGCGGACAGTTCCTCCAGCGCCAGTTCGACCATCTTCCAGACCAGTTGCGTCTCGATCGTGGTGAAGGCGCGGCCTTCGACCCGCATCGGCGCATTGCCGCGACGGCCGCCCAGCAGCGCGTCGACCACGGCGTAGATCAGGCCGCTGTCGACGGTGATGACGCCGAAATTCTCCCATTCGCGGACCTTGAACACGCCGAACATGGCCGGCAGCGCGACATGGTTCATGAACTCGCCGAAGCGGGTGGAGGTGATCTCCTCCAGACTGACGTCGATCGCGTCGGAGGTGAGATTGCGCATGCTGGTCGCGAAGGTGCGGACCATGCGTTCGCAGACCACTTCCAGCATCGGCAGCCGTTCATAGCTGATGACGTTGGATTCGATGACGGCCTTGAGGCCGCTCTTGGGCTGCGCGGGCGCGGCGTCGGCGAAACCGAACAGGGCGTCGATCCCGGCCTGGTCGAACATGTCGCCGCCCTCGCCCGCCGTCATCTTCGGCGGGTCGGGAAGGTCGAAATCGTCGAAATCGTCGCTCATTGCTGCACCAGATCCTGAATCAGCACGTCGTGGACGGTACCCGCGCCCAGCGCCTGGGTGGTGCGCGACATCATCTCCTCCTTGATGCGGAATACGGCGGCGGAACCGGCAAGGTCGTCCGGTCGCAATTCGCGCAGGAAGGGTTGCAGTGCGTCGAGCACCACGGGCAGCCGCTCCTTGATGCCGTCGACCTTGGCCGCATCAGCCGCGACCAGAATGAAGCGCAGCTTCAGGAAGCGCGCCTGCCCGTCGCCGCTGCGCAGGTTCACGATGACGGGCGGCACTTCTATATAGGATGAGCTGTCGGTGCCGGCCGATGCCGCAGCCGGGGCCGCTGCTTCATGCCCGCTGCCCCCGGCGCTGTCGCCGCGCAGCATCCACCAGGCGCCGCCGCCCCCGGCCGCGAGCAACAGCGCCGCCGCGCCACCGATGATCAGCAGCTTCTTGCGATTTTTCGGCTTTTCCCTGGGCACCTCTATCGGCGTCACGTCAATGATCGCGTCACTCGCCACATTCATTCCCCTTCAAGCATGGATCGGAGCATCGATTATCGCTGTCCGCGTCCGCTTTGGCGTTCACGCCTCTATTATAGGAGGGACGCACGGCAATTTCTGCCTAGCGCATCTTTTTCAGCAAGGTGCCCGCTATGGACGTTTCCACCTTCGTTCTGCTGAGCCATGAGCAGGCTCTGCGCCGGCAGATGGACATCACGGCGAACAATATCGCCAACACCAATACGGTCGGATTCAAGCGCGAACAGGCGCTGTTCCACGAATATGTCGAGGATCTGAAGCAGGCTCCGATCGAGGATGCGCGCAAGGCCAGCTTCGTGCTCGATTTCGGCGCGATCCACGATGCGCGGCAGGGGCATTTCCAGGCGACCGGCAATCCGCTGGACGTGATGATCGAGGGGCCGGGCTATCTGAACGTCGAGAGCGCCGACGGCAGCACAGCCTATACGCGGGCGGGCTTCGTCAAGATCCTGGAAAATGGCGATCTGGCGACATCGGGCGGGCAAAGGCTGCTCGACGAGAATGGCCGCGCGATCAACATCCCGCCCGACCAGATGCGCAACGTCACTATCGCGCAGGATGGATCGGTGATGGCGGGCGACAATCCGGTCGGGCGGCTGGCCGTCACCAGCTTCGCCGACGAGAATATGCTCGACGTGCGCGGCGACGGAATGCTGATCGGCACCGGCGGGCAGTTGATGGCCGCCACCCAGACCAAGCTGCGGACCGGCGGGGTCGAGGCGTCCAATGTCGAACCGATCGTCGAGACGACCAACATGGTCGACATATTGCGCGCCTACCAGACCAGCCAGCGCATGACCGAGGACATGGCCGACATGCGCCAGCAGGCCATCGGACGACTTGGCCGGATCAATTGATGTCTAAATTCGCCCTGTCTTGAGGAAGAAAAGTGCGGGGCTTCGACAGGCTCAACCCGACCGGGGAGAGTTGATTTCTTCCACCCCCAAATAATGACCCTTGATTTCCACGCAAAGGAGTTCCCATGCGTTCGCTTTCCATCGCTTCGACCGGCATGCTGGCCCAGCAGACCAATGTCGACGTCATTTCCAACAATATCGCCAATATGAACACCACCGCCTTCAAGCGGCAGCGGGCGGAATTTCAGGATCTGCTCTACCAGCAGGTATCGCGGCCGGGCGCGGCGACCAGCGCGGACGGGACCAAGGTGCCGTCAGGCATCCAGATCGGCGCGGGTGTGCGCACCGGCGGCGTCTATCGCATCACCGAGCAGGGCGCGCTGACCAACACCGGCAACCGCTACGACCTGGCGATCGACGGTCCGGGCTATTTCCAGATCATGATGCCGTCGGGCGACCTGGCCTATACCCGGGCAGGATCGTTCCAGTTGTCCGATCAGGGCGAACTGGTGACGACCGACGGCTATCGGGTGCAGCCCGACATCACCATTCCACAGGGCGCGCTGGACGTCGTCGTGTCGAAGACCGGGGAAGTACAGGTCAAGATCGACGGCCAGACCGAATTGCAGACGGTGGGCCAGCTCGAACTCGCCACCTTCGTCAACGAGGCGGGACTGGAAGCGGTCGGGTCCAACCTGTTCCGCGAAACCGGCGCATCGGGCCAGCCTACCGTCTCCACGCCGGGCCAACCCTCCTTCGGTACGCTGACGCAGGGCTTCGTCGAAGCGTCCAACGTCAATCCGGTGTCGGAAATCACCTCGCTCATCACCGCGCAGCGCGCTTATGAGATGAACAGCCGGGTGGTGAAGGCGGCCGACGAAATGCTCGCCACCTCGACGCAGCTTCGCTGATGATCGCCCCGCTTGCCCTGCTCGCCGCAGCGACGATCGCCCCCTCCCCCACGGTCGACACGCCGGTACTCGCCCATATGGTGGAGAAGGGCGATGTGCTGAGCGCCGCCGACTTCACCAGCGCCGCCCTGCCGCCCGCCACCGCGCGCGGCGCCACGGCGGTGCTCGACGCGGCCGGGCGGGAGGCGACCCGTCGCCTTTCCGCCGGCAATGTGGTGCGCGCCAGCGACATCGCCGCGCCGCGCATCGTCCACCGCGGCGAAGCCGTCACGATCGCGCTGGTATCGGGTGCGCTGCGCATCACCGCCGGGGGACGGGCACTCGGCGACGCCGGCAAGGGCGAGCCAGTGCGCGTCATCAACCTCAGCACCAACCGCACGATCGACGCTGTGGCCGACAAGCCCGGACAAGTGCGCGTAACGGCCCAGTAGGAAGGTCTTCCAATGAAATATATCCTGCCTGCCATCGTCGCGGCGTCGCTGCTGTCCGGCTGCGGCGCGGTCGGACGGCTCAAGACCGTCGGCAAGCCGCCAAAGATGAGCGAGGCCGAAATCCCGGTCGCGCCGCGCATCGAGCCGTCGATCGGCAACCAGTCGACCCTGGGCCGTGCGGGCGCGGACAGCCCGTCGGACAGCGGACCGCGCGGGGCATCGCTGTTCCGCACCGGCGCGGGCGCTTTCTTCCGCGATCAGCGCGCCTCGCGCGTCGGCGACATCGTGACGATCCGCATCAATATCGCGGACAATGCGACGGTGGACAACAGCACGACCCGTACCCGGACCGGCAGCGAGACGGGTGGCATTGGTGCTCTGCTTGGGCTGGAAAGCAAGATCGGGAAAATCCTGCCAGGCAATCCCGATCCGGGCAGTCTGGTCGATACCAGTTCCGCATCGAGCGCGGTCGGCGCCGGCAGGACATCGCGAACCGAGCAGATCAACATGACGATGGCGGCATCAGTCGTGGATGTTCTGCCTAACGGCAATCTGCTGATCCGGGGACGCCAGGAAGTACGCGTCAATTATGAACTGCGC
>NZ_DATKFP010000183.1:0-5875 GCF_035511395.1 Sphingobium sp. | reverse complement strand
CAGGCAGGAAGTGAAGATGCCGGCTACTCGGCAATCCTGACCGGCGCCTACTGGCTTCGACTGCCGGAGAGCGGGGTGTACTGCGATCCGCCGGCAGGCTGGCGCAACGAGTATCCCGATCTGCTCCTGCGCGCCAGGTTCCAGCACCAGCGCTTCGGGATCAGCGCGCATCTCCTTGATCGGCCGGTCGTTGAAGCGGATTTCCGCGTAGCGCGCCTTCGTCGCCATATGCCTGTCCTTTCCGTGCGTTAGAACTGGACGCGCTTGGTAAAGCCCCCGTCGATGACGAGGTTAGCGCCGGTGACATAGCCGGTGGCGGGACTGGCAAGGAAGGTGATGGCCTTCGCCACTTCGCCCGGCGTTCCCATCCGTCCCATCGGAATCTGGCCGACGATGCCAGCGTAAAGATCTGGCGCCAGCGCCTTCGCCCCTTCCCAATTGCCGCCGGGATAGGTGATGGGACCGGGGGACACCATGTTTACGCGAATGCCCTTGGGCGCCCAGGCCTGGCTCAACTGCTTGCCATAGGTGATGACGGCCGCCTTGATCGCGTTGAAGGCCTGGGGCACCAGAAATGTCTCGATCGCTGCGGTGCTGGACATCAGGATGACTGATCCCGCATCCGACTTTTCCAGCCACGGTTCCAGCGCCTCGCATCCGTCGACCGCGCCGAGCATGTCGAGGCGATAGCTTTCATCCCAGTCGCCTGCGCCCTGCGCGCCCGATGAACTGATCGAATGGATGAAGATGTCGCACCCGCCAAGCCGTTCCGCGAGGCTGTTCAGCATCGCGCGATAGCCGTCGCGATCCTCCAGCACGAACTCCTGCGTTTCCACCGTGCCATCCAGTTCGGACTTAAGATCGTCCAGCGCATCGCCATTGCGGGAGAACAGGCCAAGGCTGGCTCCTTCCGCTGCCAGCAGTTTCGCCGTTTCCCTGCTGATGCCGCGCGTCGCGCCGCCCAGGATCACCTTTAGACCGGAAAGACCCAGATCCATCGCCATTCTCCTCGAAAATTCAAAGCCGGGTTCAGCCCCGCGCCCAATAGATTGCATCCATCGTTTCGCCCGCGTCGAAACGCTGCTGGATCGCCTTCATACTCGTCAGACTGTCGGGATGAGCGAACAGGGTCTGGCTGATCGCCTGGTCATTCTCGATGCCCTGGCTCTGGTTCAAATCCTCCGCCTCCCCCAGCATCTTCTTCATGCCGGTAACTGACTGGGGTGGCAGCGCTGCGATGGCGCGAGCCAGGCCCAGCGCCTCCTCCACCGCCGTTCCTTTCGCCACCACACGGTTGACTCCGCCCAACTGGTACAGGCGTTCGGCGGTGAGAGGTTGCCCCGTCAGCACCACTTCCGCCGTCATGGTACGGCCGATCAGGCGCATCAAGCGGGACGTCCCGCCAATACCCGTCCCTGCGCCGATGATGACTTCGGGCTGGCTGAACCGCACACCTTCCTCCGCCACCCGCAGGTCACAGGCCCAGCCCAGTTCGCACCCGCCGCCGGACGTATCACCGTTGATCGCCGCGATCGTAACGGCGCCACCGCGATTGAGGATTTGCAGGGAACGGAACCAGCCGGCCGGGTCGCCGGTCGCCGGCTGCCCCTCCACCAGCTTCACGATATCGTCCAGATAGGCATGTTCCAGCCAATGCCCGTCCACGGAAGAAGCCAGGACGATCACACGCGCACCCCGTCCGATCACGACATCCAGAGCATCAGCCAGCGCCGACACCGTCGCGCAGCTCGTGGTATGGCCGGGCGTACCGCCATCGCCGATCGTTATTACGGCAATGGCTGTCTCGGGCCATTCCACCTGAATATTGGATGCCATGGCTTGCCTCTCCTCGTGGTCGCGCCGCTCCATGACGGCGGTCATCTGATGGGGCACAGGCTAGCGCGCCGCTCCTTCCTGTCAAGATAGTATGCTGGCACATTATTCGTTTACGGGCTATCTTAGGGCAAACCGAAGATGAGAGGTGAGGAGTCCAGCCGCATGATACCCACGCAAAGCGCCCGATCGCGCGCACTCGCCGTCCGACTCCAGGCGTTCATGGATGAGCATGTCTATCCCAATGAGCGGCTTTACGAAGAGCAACTCCACGCTGGTCCCGACCGCTTCTGCGTGCCGCCGATATTGGAGGAATTGAAGGCAAAGGCGAAGGCGCAGGATCTATGGAACCTGTTTCTGCCGCATTCGGACAATGGCGCGGGACTCAGCAATCTGGACTATGCCCCGCTGGCCGAAATCATGGGTCGCGTCCATTATGCGTCGGAAGTCTTTAACTGCTCCGCGCCCGATACTGGCAATATGGAATTGCTGGACCGCTATGGCATTGATGAGCAAAAACAACGCTGGCTTGCACCTTTGCTGGAGGGACGCATCCGCTCCTCCTATTGCATGACCGAGCCGGCTGTCGCCTCGTCCGACGCCACCAATATCGAAACGCGGATCGAGCGCGACGGCGACGATTATATCATCAACGGGCGCAAATGGTGGATCACCAATGCCTATCACCCCCATAACGGCCTGTATATCGTCATGGGCAAGACCGATCCGTCCGCCCCGCGCCACATGCAGCAGTCGCAGATACTGGTAGACCCGGACACGCCCGGCATCACGCGCATCCGCCCCCTCACCGTCTTTGGCTATCATGACGAGCCGAAGGGACATGCGGAAATTCTGTTCGACAATGTGCGCGTACCCGCTGCCAACATCGTGCTGGGCGAAGGGCGCGGCTTCGAAATATCGCAGGGGCGCCTTGGGCCGGGACGCATCCATCACTGCATGCGCATCATCGGCCAGTGCGAGCGGCTGCTGGAACAGCTATGCCAGCGCCTGCTGCGCCGGGTCGCCTTCGGCAAGGTGCTGGCGGACCAGTCCCTTTGGCAGGAGCGGATCGCCGAGGCACGGATCAACATCAACATGTGCCGCTTGCTGACTCAGCACGCCGCTCACCTGATGGACACGGTCGGCAACAGGGGTGCCCGCAGCGAAATCGCGCAGATCAAGGTCGCCGCCACACGGATCGGCCAGTCGATCGCCGACATGGCGATCCAGGCGCATGGCGCGGCGGGCCTGTGCGATGACGACGGTCTGGGATTCGCCTTCGCCCGGATGCGCATGATCCGGATCGGCGACGGCCCGGACGAAGTGCATAATCGGACCATCGCACGCCTGGAACTGAACAAATATCGCGCCTCTCGGGCCACGGGGCGCGTAGGATGACGGGTCGGCAGGCGCAATTCGGCGGAGAGGAGGCACCGCCGCCGCATCTGGCGATCGATCTCGACCGGCTGGCTGCGTGGCTCGCACCCCGCCTGCCCGGCATGGATCTTCATCTCTCGCTCGCCAAGTTCAAAGGCGGACAGTCTAATCCCACCTATCGGCTGTCAGGGCCGGGGGGCGATTATGTCCTGCGCCGCAAGCCTCCCGGTACGCTGCTGCCCTCCGCGCACCGGATCGACCGCGAATATCGTATCCTGTCGGCTCTTCGCGATAGCGGCGTGCCGATTCCCGGAACCCATGGTTATTGCGCCGATCCGGGCGTGATCGGTTCCGAATTCTACATCGTCGATCATGTGGCGGGCCGCGTCTTCTGGGAAGCGGATATGGGCGACGCCTCCCGATCGGAACGCATAGCGGTCTATGACGATATGAACCGGCTTCTGGCGATGCTGCATGATCTGGATCCCGCTGCGATCGGCCTGAGCGATCTTGCCCCGCCAGACGGCTATGCCGCGCGCAATCTTGCACGCTGGTCGAAAAACTATGTTCAGTCCTGCATGACTAAGATTGCCGACATGGACTGGCTGATCGACCGATTGCCGCAACATGTGCCCGAAACCGCCCAAACCCGGTTCATCCATGGCGACTATGGCCTCTACAACCTCATCATCGCGCAGGACACACCACGCATCGTGGCTGTGCTGGACTGGGAAATGGCGACACTGGGCGATCCGCTGATTGATCTGGCGCATCATTTGCGCGCCTGGTGGGATTTGCCGGATTCCGGTCTGGCCGCCACCAGCCTATATGGGCGGGATGTGTCCGCGCTCGGCATTCCGACGATGGAGGCCTATGTCGCGCTCTATTGCGCGCGGCGCGGCATCGCGGTGCCGGACCTGCGCTGGTATCTGGCCTTTGCCCAGTTCCGCTATGCCGCGATGGTACAGGGCATATTGAAGCGCGCGGCGGACGGCACCGCCTCCAGCCGCGTCATGGTTCACAGCCAGAATCGGGTCCGACGGATCGCCGCCATGGCGCGCATGACGCTGGAGGGGTGATCCCTCCAGCGCTCAGCCATCATTCCGGTGCGCCCGGCAGAAAGGGTGTGTAGACCCCCACCGTCATGCCGCCGTCGACGGTGATTTCGGCGCCATTGACATAGGAGGCGTCGTCACTGACCAGGAAGAGGCTGGTGGACGCCACCTCTTCCGGCTCGCCGATGCGCTGGATCGGCTGGCCGACATAATATTTCGCCAGTTCGGACGGCGCTTCGTTGGTGACGTTGCCCATGACGGTATTGATCCCGCCGGGGAACACCGCATTCACCCGCACGCCCCTGTGCCCTAACTCCATCGCCGCCGTCTTGCTGATCCCGCGCAACGCCCATTTGCTGGCCGAATAGGCGGTCAGGCCGTTCATGCCCCACAGGCCGGAACTGGAACAGATATTGACGATCGCACCCTTGCCCTTGGCGATCATGCCGGGTGCCAGTGCCTTGATGCCCAGCCATGCGCCGATCAGATTGATGTTCAGCACACGCTCGAAATCCGCCTTGGTCAGATCGAGCATGGCGGCCGGATGGACGATGCCGGCATTGTTGACGAGGATGTCGACGGCCCCCCATTGCGATTCGACCTTCCGGGCAAGGACAACCCATTGCTCCTCTGCACTGATATCGAGCTTGATGGCCATCGCATTGGCACCAATGTCCGAAGCGATCGCCTGCGCTTCTGCTTCCAGCATGTCCGCCAGCACGACTTTTGCCCCTTGCGCCGCGAAAAGGCGGGCGGTCGCTTCGCCCTGACCACGCGCCGCGCCGGTGATGACCGCAATCTTGCCGTCGAGCTTTCCACCCATATCCTGCTCCTGTCCTGCATTGCTCTTGCCGCTCATTCATAATAGAATGCTATCGGACTGTATATATACTAACTATCTGGAGAGAGAGATGCGGCTGGAGGGAAAGGTGGCACTGGTGCTCGGCGCGGCGGGCAAGGACAATATGGGGCAGACCATCGCCCACAGGCTGGCGGCCGAAGGATGCAAGGTCGTCGTGGGTGGCCGGCACCGGGAAGAGCTGGAGCGAATCGCGCCGGAGATAGGCGGTGCGGTCGCTCTGGTCGACATCACCAGCCAGGATCAGGTGGAGGCTGCCGCCGACCTTGCCGTCGCCCGCTTCGGTCGTATCGATATCGGTGTGAATGCCACGGGCTGGGGCCTTTTGAAGCCCACGCATGACACGACAGAGGAGGATCTGGACAAGATGTTGGGCATCCAGTTCAAAGGGCCGTTCTTCTTCATCCAGGCGATGTTACGGACAATGGGGAGCGGCGGATCGATCATCCAGATTTCGTCCGCGACCGCGACGATCATGCTGGAAAATCACGCCGCCTATATGGGGACCAAGGCCGGCATCGATCATGTCATCCGCACGGTCGCCAATGAATATGGCGATCGCGGCATCCGTGCCAATTCCATATCCCCAGGCATTACGGAAACGCCGATGGCCGGCATGACATTCCAGATCCCCGAAATGGTGGAGGCCTTCACGCGCGAATATCCGCTGGGCCGGGTCGGCACGCGCGAGGATATCGCCGCCGCCGTGGTATGGCTGGGGTCGGACGAATGTTTCATGACCGGGCAGAAT
>NZ_DATKFP010000182.1:0-9192 GCF_035511395.1 Sphingobium sp. | reverse complement strand
GCGGCGGGTCAGCTCTTCCCGATCGATGATGGTGATGCTCTGCGGCGTCGCGATCAGCGGCGTGTCGGTCTTGGTGCCCGTGCTGGTCTTGTTGTCGTTGATGCCGGTAACGATGATCGTGTCGGCGCTTGATTCGGCGGCGTCCTCGGCCCGCGCAAGGCTGGGTGCCAGCAGTTGAACAGCGGCAGCTGCGGCCAGCAGCGCGGCCTTCCGGTGATAGTGCATAAACCCCCTGTGATTGCGATTGATAATAATTCGCGTTTGCTACTAGGGGCGGCTTTGGCTATGCGCAACCCCGCATGCCACAGGGGACCGGTATGAACCGCCAAAGCCTATTGCCATCCTTACTACCTTCGCGTCGCGCCTGGGGCATGGTGGCGCGTTGCGCCACAGCACTGATCGGGGGCTATGCCGCCGCCGCAGGAATCGCGTCACTGGGCGCGCGTCTGCTACCGATCGCGCGGGTGGAGGCCACGCTCTGGGGCATGATCCTTTCCTTCCTGATCTTCGCGGCTTTGGGGCTGTGGGCCTTTCACGAACGAAGCCTGCCGAAAGTGGCACTGGTCATCTGGAGCAGCGCGCTGCTGTCGGCCGGAACCACTATCGCATTGGGAGTACGTCCATGAGCAAGGCAGCGGTGGAGGAAAAGGGGCTGCGCCAGTCCATGGCGTGGATCCACACCTGGCTGGGCCTGCTGGCTGGCTGGATTTTGTTCGCCATGTTCCTGACCGGCACGGCAAGTTATTTCCGGCCGGAAATCACTCGCTGGATGCAGCCGGAACTGCGGCTGGCGCCGGTCGCCCCGCGCCAGGCAGCGGAAACGGCGGTCGCGCATATGCAAGCGACGTCACCCGATGATCAGCAATGGTATATTTATCTGCCTGACGATCGCACGCCCGAAACGCGCATCTTCGCCATGCCGAAGCCTGAGCCAGAAGCGAAGGCGCCCAAAAAGCGCAGCGCTGAGATCAAATTGGACCCGGCGACCGGTGCCCCGCTCAGTGCGCGGGAAACGCGGGGTGGCGAGCATTTCTACCGCTTCCACTTCCAGCTTCAGCTGCCCCATCCCTGGGGGCGCTGGCTGGCGGGGCTATGCGCCATCTTCATGCTGGCTGCGATCATTTCCGGGGTGATCACGCACAAGCGGATCTTCGTCGACTTCTTCACCCTTCGCTGGAACAAGGGGCAACGCAGTTGGCTCGACGCGCATAATGTTTCGGCGGTGCTGGCGCTGCCCTTTCATGCGATGATCACCTATACCGGTCTCATCACCCTGTTCGTCATGTATATGCCCTGGCCGATTGCGGCCAATTATCAGAAGCCGGCGGGTTTCTACACCGACGCCTATGGCACCGAGCCAGACGGCAAGGCACTGGGCAAGCCAGTGCCGCTGCGGCCGATCGGTCCGCTGGTCGACGCCGCAGCACGCGAATGGCAGGGCGGCCGTCCCCGTACGATCATCATTCGCAACCCCAATGACGCTGCCGCGACCGTGACGATCCTGCGTAGCGGAGCTGAGCGGCTGAACGCGCGTGGCGAGTCCATCACCTATTCGGGCGCGACCGGCGAGAAGCTGTCGCAATCGGCACCGCCCGGACCGGCGCTGACCACCGCTGGCGTGATGCTGGGTCTGCATCTGGGCAATTTCGCCGGGCCGGTGCTGCGCTGGATCTATTTCCTGCTGGGCCTGACCGGAACGGCAATGGTCGGGACCGGATTGCTGCTATGGACCGCGAAGCGGCGCAAGCCTGGTGCGAAACCCTTTTTCGGATTCCGCCTGGTGGAACGGCTGAACATCGCCACCATCGCCTGCCTGCCCGCAGGCATGGCCGCCTTCCTTCTCGCCAACCGGCTGATCCCGGCGGGGCTGGAGGGGCGAGCGGAACTGGAGGTGAAAGCAATGTTCTGGACATGGTTCGGGATGGCCGCGTTTAGCCTGTTGCGTCCGGTGCGGCGCGCCTGGGGGGAGGCTCTGACGCTGTCCGCCGCTGCCTTCGCAGCCCTGCCTCTGGTGAACATGGCGACGACCGATCGTGGTTTTCCCGCAAGCATTGCTAGCAGAGACTGGCTGTTCCTGTCCTTTGATATGGCCATGCTGGCCATAGGCGCGCTGCTGGCTTTTGGCGCCTGGCGTGCCGCTCGACCCAAGACCCAGCCGATGCCGAGGCGGCGATCGCCCCGGCCGCCCGCAATGGCTGCCGCCCCGGTCCGGGAAATCGCCGATGTCGCTTGAAACCGGCCTGATCAGCTATGCCGCACTTGCGAGCCTGGCGCTTGCTGTCAAGAAGCATCGCCCGTCGCCACCGCTCCCGGCGATGCCATCCCCGCGCGCGGCTCGACTGATCGGCTGGCTGCTGCTGGCTGCCGCTCTGGCTGTTGGGATATTGCGTGTCGGGCCGGAGCAGGGGATCGTCGCGTGGATTTGGCAGATGTGTATCGCCGGTGCGATCCTCGTGCTGCTCCTGTCGTGGCGGTCGCGGATGGCCTTGGCGCTTGCTGCGCCGGCTCTGCTCCTGGCGTCGCTGTTCCTCCTTATGGTGTAGTGAGGTCGGCGTTCTGGCTGACAAGCATTGGGTATGACCATGCAACGCCAGCCTGAAACAAGACATATCCATAAATATGATATTGAGAATCGATAGCGATTTTAGTAGGGCGCCCTGAAATCAACAGGGGGATCATATGAAAGCCTGCTCGCTCATTTCTACCAGCCTGCTGCTGTGCAGCACCTCGCTTCCCGCAGCGGCAATGGCCGCCACGGACGAGGCGCCGGCGACGCGGGACGACATAACGGTCACGGCGCATCTGCTTGACGCGCCGATCGCGGCGAAGGCGGACATTGCGCCGCTCGAAAGCAGCCAGGCGATTTCGGTCATTTCGCAGGAAATGTTGGAAGGGCAGGGCGTGCGTCGTATCGCCGACGCGCTCTTCAATGTCGCCGGCGTATCCCGCAGCAATAATTACGGCTTTTTCGACGGGTTCAACATTCGCGGATTCAATGCGTCCACAGGGGCGACCTATCTGGACGGCCTGCTCGACGACACCGGATATGGTACGTCGGAAATGACGGCGCTGGAACGGGTCGAAGTGGTCAAAGGGCCGGCATCCGGACTGTTCGGGCAGGGGCCGATTTCGGGCATGGTCAATCTTGTCAGCAAACGGCCGCAGGATCAGGTCTTCCTCGACGTGGGGCTGGCCGGCGGTTCCTATGATTTCAAGGAAATCACGCTGGACGCCAATGGGCCACTGGACGAAGCCGGCACATTGCTCGCACGCTTGCCGGTCGTCTATCGCGATCAGGATTTCTTCGTCCATTATTCCGGACAGCGCCGCATCTTTCTGGCGCCGTCGTTGACCTGGAAACCGGATGCCGACACCAGCTTGACGCTGCTTGGCCGTTATGTGGACGATCATATCAATCCCTGGTCTCCGACCACCGCCTATGGCACGGCATTGCCCAATCCCAATGGCAAGCTCAGCCGCCGTCTGTCGATCAATGATGGTGAACATCCGGCAGTCCAGAATAACGACTATTGGAATCTAGGCTATGTGTTCGATCATAAATTCAGCGAGAAGATCGCTGTCCATCAGTCACTGCGCTACCAGGATTTCCACAATAGCTGGGACAATTGGCTGTTTATCACCGGGATATCGGCCGATCGACGGACGGTGACGCGCGCTTTCTACGGGCCCTATGACCAACATGGTAAATATTTTCGCGTCGATACCAATGCCAGCCTGCGGTTCGATACCGGACCGCTCAACCATTATTTGTTGATCGGCGTGGACTATGGCCGACGATCGGCGCATGATACCAACCTTTACGATACCAGCATGCCCTATGCGCTGGACCTCTATGATCCGATCTATGGCACGGTCAGCACTCATAATCCGGCCGTTCCCGCGATGACCTACGCCATCGTTTCCAAGCAGCGCGGCATTTACGTGCAGGATCATATCAAGCTGGGCGAGTTGCTGACGATGACGCTGGGTGGTCGTTGGGACAAGGCGATCAGCCGCACGAACAGCAATGGCACCGCCAGCCCGGAAGTGAACGACAACGCCTTCAGTCCGCGTGCGGGCGCGACGCTGGCATTGAGCGATTGGGCATCGCTCTACGTCAACTATGCAAAATCCTTCAATCCGCAGGGCACATACCGATCGGCGGACGGCACGCCGCTGCCGCCCGAGCGGGGCGTCAATTATGAAGGGGGCGTGAAGTTCGCTAAGGCTGACGACAGCCTGACCGGCATGGTGACGCTGTTTGAACTGACTCGCACCAATGTGGCGACCGCGGACGCGGTACTGCCCAACGTCTACGTGTTGACTGGCGAGCAGCGCACGCGCGGTGTCGAGGCGGAGGCGGCATGGCGACCCGCGCCCGGCGTGGAGTTGACCGGCGCCTTCACCTATCTGGATGCTATCGTCACGGCCGACAATCGGTTGCAGGTAGGTTCCAGGCTCGGTTCCATCCCCCGTTATATCGCCAATGGCTGGGCGCGTTATACGATCCAGGATGGCGCCTTGGCCAATCTGGGCGCGGGCTTTGGCCTGCATCATGAAAGCAGCCGTATGGCGAGCACGGCGTCCGCCGTTGCCGGCGCAGTCGCGCCCTTCTCTCTCAAGGGTTATACGCTGGTGGACGGGGCACTATTCTACACGATCGATGACTGGTCGGTGCAGGCCAATATCCGAAACATCTTCAACGCCCGCTATTTCCCGACGGCATCGCTGACCCGGACGACACCCGGTGAGCCACGTACTTTCATGATCAGCCTGAGCAGGCGCTTTTGAGCTAGGCGCCTTGACCTTATTGCCTGCTTTGTTTCCAGTATGTCATTGATAGCGAAACCTTGCCGACCGCCTGACTCAACGGTGGAGGACGGCCAGGGGGTGCCGTGATGGGGCGTTTTGTGCCGCTTTCTGATCATTTGCCGAAACATGGTCGCGAACCGTGTTGCTTTCGATCATGCGTTACCCAATCGTCTGTCTACCCCCACTCAGCCAGCGTGGCCGGACGTTTATGCGGCGGAGTTGCAGGTCCATCCCAGTCTGATTAATGTTGCGTTGCTTCCACATCTGGGCAACGCCTCGATCAAGGTGCGTACCGCCATGAAAATGAAGTTTGCCCATAATCTCGATCATTTCCTTGCTGATGAGCCGCTGCTTGACCCCGTCGCTTGAGCGGGTTGCCGCGGCCACGCGGGAATGGCTGGCCAGAGCCAGCCGACCGCTGATCCTGGGTCTGTGTGGCGCGCAGGGATCGGGCAAGTCGACGCTGGCGGTGGGATTGAAAGCGCTGATGGCGCGGGAAGGGCGACGATCGGCGATCCTGTCGCTCGACGACCTTTATCTGGATGGTGCCGCGCGGACGCGGCTGGCAGAGGGGATCCATCCGCTGTTTCGTACGCGCGGCGTACCCGGCACTCATGACGTCGCGCGCGGTATCGCCATCTGCGAAGCGGTAAAGGCGGGCGCGCCAATCCTGCTGCCACGCTTCGACAAAGGGCGGGACGAACCTTTTAGCGACTGCGAGGCTGAAGCAGGGCCGATCGACCTGCTGATCTTTGAAGGCTGGTGCCTCGGCGCTCGGCCGCAGGCGGAGGAGGATCTCGCCGTGCCGGTCAACATGCTGGAGCGAAACGAGGACCCCGACCGAATCTGGCGTCGCCATGTCAATCGGCAGTTGCATGGACCCTATGCCGAATTGTTCGACCGGATCGATCGGCTGGTGCTGCTGGCAGCGCCTGATTTTGCGGTGGTGCGTAGCTGGCGTGGGCAACAGGAGGAGGCGTTGCGCGCGGAGCAAGGTGAGGCGGCCAAACGGGCGATGGATGCCGCCCAACTCGACCGGTTCGTGCAGCATTATGAGCGGCTGACCCGACATATACTCGTCGAGATGCCGGAACGGGCTGACCTGACTTTGTTGCTCGACAAAAAACGGCAGTTGATGATCTCTATATTATGATCCTGCTATTTGATGGCGGATTTGAGATGAAAGCGCGCAGGCTCTTTCTGCCATTCCTTCTTCTCAGACTATTACCGGGTCGCCGACACCGGCTAAGTCGGAAAAAAGCTGCCGTGAAAGAGATGGCAATCCCTAACCTCGATACGCCATAATCACAGCCTGATCAGATTCATCATTCCCAAAGTTGCAGAGTAATAGTCGCTGTCGTTCAGGTCAAACGGGACGTGGCGGCCCAGCAATCGACCCGCAATCGCGGATCCGCCGCTGGACAGGCTAAATGGCGCAACCTCTCCAGTGACCACATTGGTCCACGCAGGCAGCGATTTGCCTGACCGGATAAGAGAAGTCCAGTAACTGGCAATGGCATCGCATGAGGCACGCCGTCCGCTCATCATACAGTATAGCGGAACCCTTATGCCTTCGAAGCCGAAGACCGGGTCGCGTCCTTCGGCTGGTTCGACTTGCCTGTCGCCCTTGATATCAAGCCAATCGGCTGGGAGAGCCGATGGACCAAATCGAGCCAACTTCAGAAGTCGCAGGCCGTCATTTCTGAGCGGCCCCCAGCCGCGTGCATCGATCACTGCAAAGGCATCGATGGCCGGCCAGACATAATAGGAAAGATTCACCACGACCTTGTCATCATCGGCAAAGCCGACCAAGCCAGGTAGCAACAGGGTTAGACCCTGCCTCCGCGTGATCAGTTTCGTGGCGATCGAATCGCGAATTCTGGCCGATTGTTGCAGATAATCCGCCATGCCCCAGCGACGCCCAGCCAAAAGCAATGCCCACGCGATCAGAAGATCGCCGTCGGCGGCGTTGTTGGGATCCGCGACCGGATTGGACTGACCGGGAACATAACGCCAACTGTGCAGCGAGACATCCTTGCGCAAGAGAGTCTGGCTGGTCCAGCGTGCCATGGCTTCGAAGGCGCGGCGATCGCCAGCTGCCTGTGCCAATATCATGCCATAGCCTTGTCCTTCGCTATGGCTGACGCCTTTGTTGCCCGTATCGACGATTCTGCCTTCGGGCAGCAGGAAGCGGGCCTTGTAGCCGCTCCATAACGCCGGATCGATCATTGTATCACCAGACGGTGATCGGGCGCGGGCGCAACCCGTGGTGAAGGGAAAAGCAATCGCGGCCAAGAGTGAGCGTCGCTCAAACTCCATGGCGCAATTCCACATCGGCGCCATCCGATCGCAGGATTGTCGTCTCCAGCCGTTCGCCGCTGCCCAATTGCCGGAACCAACCATCATAGGTGCCTTGCAGGATGAAAGGTGCGACTTCGCTCCAGATCGCGCCGACATCGCCTTCCAGTGTGATAGGCAAGCCCCGGTGGAATATATCGATGCCCTCGTCATCCAGTTCGTAGTGGACCTGTCCCCAATTCAAATATTGCCAGATGAGCAAGCTGTGCTGCGTCAGTCTCTCCATCGTCCTTGCCGGGCCGATAGGATATATGGTGGCGATCCGATTCCCGACGGCCATGAAAAAGCCGCGCAATTGGTCAATGGTGGCGGTTCCGGCGATCTCGGCCAGCATGGCGCTTACAAGGCGCGCCAGAGGATCGACGCCGGTCGACATTGGGACAGAACCTTGCTTGTCGGCAGCGGAAAAATCCTTGGTGAACAACATCAATTGCCTCCAATGGCCTGTTTGAGGCCGATCAGCGTCTTGAATTCCTTATATTGACCAAAAGTGTTTATATTCAATTCGCCGCCGACCTTCGTATTGGGACTCACTTGATAGAAGATGGTTCCGTTCGCCGACAGGCCGAACCCTGTCTTGCTGATGCTGTCATATGCGGACCGAACGTCGCCATTCTGGCTTTTCAGGTAGTCGAGTACCGCTTGCGCTCCTGCCTCCGTCGGATAGACCGGCTCTCCCTGTTGGTCATAGCTTTGATAGCCCGGCGCCACACTGGCCTGGATGCTCATCGGCCCATTGTTGGACCAGTAGCGGATCGGGAAATTGACGCTCAGGAAGCTTTGCGGGCTGAAATACCCGCCATGACCGTAGGTGAAGTAATTCTGATTATTGTCGTAATTCTGATAGTTGACGTTGAAGCCGACGGAAACGCCGGAATGTGCGTTCTGCCACGCGCGCAGATAACCCCCGGCATTGATCTCTATGCTGTCATTGTCGCGAACGGCGGTTCCGTCATAATGATAATAGGAACCATCGGCATAGACCCCGTTTCCATTTCTGTCATACGATAGAGACAGGCCGCCGCCGCTTTTCATGACCGCGCCCCAGAAGGAATTGGAGCGGGGATCGGTCGTGCCGGCATAGGCGATGATGCTGTCGGTAACGGGTTTGCGATCGGCCCAGACCCGGACGGAGGCATATTGTGACAGGCGCGGTGTAGCTTCGATCTTGCCCGTTATATGCTCCTTCTCGAAACCGAGCGGCGTGGTACCCGCTTCTACTCTCAGAAGATTGCTGACGTAGCTGGCCGTGATGGCAACTCCGCTTTCATGCTGGGTTTCGGCATTGGTCAGCACCGAAGCCAATTCATCGACAATGGCCTGCGCTTCCGGCGTGGCATTGGTGCCGAAACGGGCGAGGCCGGATCCGGTGGGACGTCCCGAATCCAGCACCACTGCTGTCGCCTTGATGCCCGCGCGGCCTCCCCCAACATTGGTGGACAGTTGCGCGCTGCCGGTCATCTCCCGCAATTTGCTGAGGTCGGTTTCGCCCGAGCGCGAACGATAGCCAGTGTCGACATCGACGCGCGGACCGCTTTCATTGGCGGCGCTCTGCAACTGCTGGTCGATCTCGGCGAGCACGGGGTCCGATGGTCCGTTGCCGGCGTAGGGATAGGCCTGCGTCACAGAGGCCATATCGTTCATGGTTCCCGGCATGGCGTTCGGGGCCGCATAATTGCCGATGGCGGGAGCGGGGCGATTGCCGGCGGTCGAATAACCATCGCCGACAAAGCTGCCATAGGTGGATTCGGCGGTACTGCCGGACATTGCGAAGCCCGGATTTGCCGTCTGCGGGCGCGCAAAGCCTACGGGCGGAGCATAGGGGGCCGATATGGCGGATGCGTTGCCGCTCAGGGCGAAGGGGTTGACGGGTTGCGGTGCGGCGGCGGCTCGGAAGGGATTGGCCGATTGCGGAGCCGCCGCAAAGGGGTTGCCATTCGGCATCACCGCTCCGGGTGCGATGCCCGATTGCCGCATGTAGAGCGTTTTGGCGGTTTTGAGATATCGGCTCGCCTCGCTGTC
>NZ_DATKFP010000181.1:0-2195 GCF_035511395.1 Sphingobium sp. | reverse complement strand
ACCGGGACAGCTCGGCAGCCGCCATCGCCGCCTGCGGCCTGCTCGAGCTGGCCCAGGCCCTGCCGCTGTCCGATGCCCTTCGCGAGACCTACGAGGCCTGGGCCGTCGCGATCATGAAGACGCTTTCGGAAGACTATCTCGCGCCTGTCGACGGCTCCAACGCGCTGCTGCTGCACGGCGTCTATCACATGCCCAACAAGGCTGGCGTCGATGAAGCGTGCATCTGGGGTGACTACTTCTATCTCGAGGCCCTGATGCGCCTGCGTCGCCCCTGGTCGCCGTACTGGGCATGACACATGGTCTGGCCTAACCGTGAGATCAGACGCTACCGCAAGTCGCCGCCCTGCCGGTTGCGAAGGCGATCGACAGCCCCCCGCTGGGCCGCATGGCTTGCCGCGTTCGCGATGGCGGGCTGCGCGGCAACGGCCAATGCGACCGCCTGCCCGCGCAACCCCGATAACGCGCGGCTCATCGTCCTGACGGACATCGGCAACGAACCCGACGACTCAGAATCGCTGGTCCGGTTGCTGCTCTATACCAACGAGATTGACCTCGAGGCGGTAGTCGCGTCGACCTCGGTCTGGCAGCATGAACGGATTCGCCCGGAACTCGTGAACGAGCGGATCGCAGGCTACGCGAAGGTGGCCGGAAACCTGCGCGTCCACGACTGTCGATACCCTGAAGCCGCCACCTTTGCGCGCATGGTCAAGCGGGGAAGCCCCCGCTACGGCCTCGCCGGCGTCGGCCCAGGCAAGGCGACCGAGGGCTCGCGCGCCATCATCGCGGCCCTCGACCGCGACGATGCCAGACCGCTCTGGGTCGCCCTGTGGGGCGGCGCGGTGGACCTCGCGCAGGCGCTGAAGGACATGCGCGACACCCGCACGCCCGAGGCCGTCGACAAGGCCGTCGACAAGGCCGTCGCCCGGCTGCGGGTCTATGCGATCTCCGACCAGGACGATGCCGGTCCGTGGATCAGGACGAATTTTCCCAAGCTGTTCTGGGTCGGCAGCATCCATGCCTTCGGCGACTATTCGGCCGCGACCTGGCGCGGGTTCTCGGGCGATCTGTACAGACAGCCCGACGCTGTCGCTCCCGCGCCGGCCGGACCCGACGGTCGACTGGTGACGAACGACTGGCTGTCCCGCAATATCCGCAAGGGTCCGCTCTGCACTTTGTATCCGGCCTGGCTCTACGCCATGGAGGGAGACACCCCGTCGTTCATGAATCTCGTGCGCAACGGCCTGTCCTTTCCGGAGCATCCCGAATGGGGAGGCTAGGGTGGCCGCTACGGCCGGGTGTCGCCCGAGCAGGGTCTCTTCGCCGACGCCACAGATGCCGTCGTGGGCATGGACGGCGTGACCTATCGCAGCGGGCAGGCCACGATCTGGCGGTGGCGCAATGCCTACCAGAACGACTTCGCGGCGCGCATCTCCTGGACCATGACCGGATGCTACACCTGCGCCAACCATGCCCCTCGGATCGCGCTGAACGGGACGCATTCGCCTTCCCCTCTTATCCTCTCCGCCGGGCCCGGAACCACGATCACGCTCGATGCCAGTGGTTCGCAGGATCCCGACGGGGACCAGCTCGATTTCGCATGGTCGAACTATCCCGAAGCAGGATCGACATTCCCCGAGGCCCCTCCCGAGATCCGAGACGGCCACAAGGGGATCGCGACCGTTGCCGTACCATCCAGCGCCACCAAGCCGATCCACATCATCCTGCAGGTCACCGACAATGGATCGCCATCGCTGACCCGATACCGCCGGGTCGTCATCAATCCGGCGACGGCCGTACAAGGTGCCAGTGAATGACCGTCCATCGCCTCAATGCACGCGGTGTTTCGAAGCCCTGGGGGATCACCGATGTCCCATCCGCTTTCCAGTCCGTAGCCGGCGACCGGGTCGGCGAGGTCTGGTTCACAGATGGCCGCTGCGACATCGCGGTCGAAGGGGCAATGCATGCGCTGGCCGCCCGCGTGTCGTCGCAGGGGCAAGGCTAAACCACGAAATCGAACAACATCAGGCAATCCGATACCCCAAGGAGGGAAACCAGTGTTCTGCAAGACCTACCACGCCACGCATCCGGACATGATGGAGTGCGTTTCCAACGAGGAACTGCGCGACCGTTACCTGGTGACGGGCATGTTCAAGGACGGCGAGGTCAACCTCAACTACTCGCACAACGAGCGCTTC
>NZ_DATKFP010000180.1:0-23848 GCF_035511395.1 Sphingobium sp. | reverse complement strand
TCCGCCGACCTCAGCAGCATCGAGCCGGTCCAGCGCGTCATCGACGAGACGCTTGAGAAGCTCGGCGGCCTCGACATCCTGATCAACAATGCCGGCATCATCCGTAGAGCCGACAGCGTCGACTTCACCGAGGAAGACTGGGACGCGGTGATCGACACGAACCTGAAAACCACCTTCTTCCTCTGCCAGGCGGCCGGTCGCCACATGCTGGCCCAGGGCAGCGGCAAGATCGTCAATATCGCCTCGCTCCTCTCCTTCCAGGGCGGCATCCGCGTGCCGAGCTACACCGCGTCGAAGAGCGGCGTCGCGGGCCTGACCAAGCTGCTGGCGAACGAATGGGCGGCGAAGGGCGTCAACGTCAACGCGATCGCGCCGGGCTATATCGCGACCAACAACACCGCTGCCTTGCAGGCCGACGAGACCCGCAACCGCCAGATCCGGGAGCGCATCCCGGCCGGGCGCTGGGGCGATCCCAGCGACATTGGAGGGGCGGCCGTTTTCCTCTCCTCCAGTGCTGCGGGCTATATCCATGGCCATACCCTGGCCGTGGACGGCGGATGGCTCGCGCGCTGAACGACACCAGAACGAATCCCCGTTCGCACTGAGCTTGTCGAAGTGCCCTTCTTGTCTCGAAGAAAAGTGCAGGGCTTCGACAGGCTCAGCCCGAACGGTGAATGATCGAGAGGGATCAACCCTTCCCATACCCAACAGGAGAGGCCCAATGCCCGAAATCGACAGGCGAACCGTGATCGGCGCGGGGGCGATGCTGGCTTCCTCTCCGGTCTGGGCGGCGAAGGGCGATCCGGTCGTTATGACCCGCCATGGGCGCCTGCGGGGCGTGCGCGAAGGCGGGCTGAGCGTATTTCGCGGGGTGCGCTATGGGCAGAATACGGCGCGCAGTCGGTTCCGTGCGCCGGTCGCTCCGGAACCTTGGCGTGATGTCGTGCCCGCCATCAGCTTCGCGCCGTCCTGCCCGCAAAAGGCAAAGCAGGAGGCGACGAGCGAGGATTGCCTGTTCCTCAATATCTGGACGCCGGGGCTGGAGCCGACCGCCAAACGGCCGGTCATGCTCTATATCCATGGTGGCGCCTATTCCAACGGCAGCGTGGTTGATCCGCTGAATGACGGGCGGCATCTTGCGAGCCGCGACATGGTAGTGGTGACGGTCAACCATCGACTGAATGCACTTGGCTATCTCTATCTGGCGCGGTTGGATCCGCGCTTTGCAGATAGCGGCAATGCCGGGCAACTGGACCTGATCCTGGCGCTGCGCTGGGTGCGTGACAATATCGCCGCTTTCGGTGGCGATCCGGGAAACATATTGGTCTTCGGCCAGTCCGGAGGCGGAGCTAAGATCGCCACGATGATGGCGATGTCGGCGGCGAAAGGGCTTTTCCACCGGGCCATCACCATGAGCGGGCAGCAGCTGACGGCAAGCGGGCCGGTCAATGCTTCACGCCGGACGGCCGCCTACCTGGCGAAACTGGGGGTGGCTCCCGGCGATCTTGATCCGTTGCTGACCCTATCGGTCGAGAGACTGATCGAGGGGCTGGAGGCGGAAGATCCGATATTGGGCGGAGGCCTCTATATGGGGCCGGTGCTCGATATGCGGTGGCTGGAGCGGCACCCCTTCTGGCCCGACGCCGCGCCGCAAGGCAATGCGATCCCGATGATGCTGGGCAATACGCTGGATGAGACGCGGGCCTTCATCGATCCCGACGGGCCGCTGCTGCGGGGGCTGGACTGGGGCAATCTGCCGGATCGAATGGCGGGCGAGTTGCGCATGGACCTGTCGCCCGAATGGATCGTGGCGCAATATCGAGCGCGCTATCCCGACTGGACGGCGGAGCGGATATTCTACGCCGCAACGACCGCCGGGCGAAGCTGGCCGGGACAGGTGATCGAGGCGGAAGCGCGGGCGCGGGCGGAGGCGCCCACCTGGGTCTATCAGGTGGACTTCCAGTCGCCGACCCAGCCGAAACGCGGTGCGCCGCACACCATGGACATTGCGCTGGCGTTTGGGACGCTGGACGTGCCGGGGGCGTTCACCGGCACTGGCGAGGGCGCGCGGAGGGCATCGGAGGCGATGATGGCGCGCTTCATGGCCTTTGCCCGGCGAGGCGATCCGAATGAAGCCGGATTGACGGACTGGCTGCAATATCGGCTGGATAGGCGGATGACGATGCTATTCGACGTGGAGAGCCGACCGACCGATAATCCGAGGGGCTGGGAACGCGAATTGTTCGCTCGGGTGCCATATATCCAGCCCGGCAGCTGACAAGAATATGAGGTCGATCTGCTCTCTCAAGACTTCATGCGGAGTGCGATAAACCATGTACTTGCGTGATATGTTGAGGATGAAGGCGTAGCGCGAACGCGGCAGGGACTTGAGGAAAGCGAATTGCTCCCCGCAGCAGCCATGATTGGGATTCTCCTCGATCTTAGCAAAGGTTTCGCTCGGGGACCGCCATTTGTCGGCACTGCGACCGAACCGGCAAGGGCGGTGGCGAGGAAGGCTCCAAACATGATGAGGGCTCCTTCGGCCGCAATGCGCCGTCGGTCGTGGAATGAGGAACCGACGGCCAGTCAGATCTTCAGGAGGATGGTGGCTGAAACGGGGAAAGCGACACGGCGCGACCCATGGCTTCATAGCCATTGTCGCCGGGGTGCAGCTTATCCCCTGAATCGAAAGGCCGCTTGATCGCGGGCGGACTGCCGCCGTCCCTCAGCGCCGCCTCGAAATCGATCACGGCGTCAAAGCCACCACCCTTCCGGATCCACTGATTTGTTTCCTGCCGCACCTGCTCCATCTCCCGCGAGAGATATTTGGAGCCCCAGCCTGGCGTCATCGTTCCGCCGATCACGCGGATGCCGCGCGTATGGGCCATGTCGATGATCCGGCGATAGCCGGCAATCAGATCAGCGGCGGCCACCGGCGGTTCGCCGGGTGTGGCGCTGCGCCAGATATCGTTGATCCCTTCCAGCAGGATCAGATGGGTCACGCCGGGAACGGAGGCTATGTCGCGATCGAAGCGATCGACCGCCGCCGTGCCGCGTCCATCCCGAAGCAGGCGATTGCCGCTGATCCCCATGTTGACGACGCCGCAATGCGGCCCCTTCCTTTCGGCAAGCCTGCGGGCCAGCACGCCGGGCCAGCCACGCCAGCCGGTTCGCGTGCCCCGTGCGCCTTCGGTGATGGAATCCCCCATGGTGACCACGGTGCAGGCGGCAGGCGGATTGCGCACCGCCATCCGGGTGATGAAGGGACGCAGTTTGCGCGGTTCCAATCCCGCTCCGTCAGCGGGTATCGCTGCTTCGCTGAAGGCGACGGGGAAACCGGCATTGCCGCCGACCGTGGTACTGGGCGCACCGGTTTGGATCGTCAGGATGAGGTCGTCGCCGGCTTTGACGATGAGATCGACGGCATGGCTGGTCAGGCTGATCCCAGCTTCTATGCGGGCATTGGAGCCTGCGTTGAAGGTGACAGACATCCGGGTCGCTTCATCCAGCCCGAAACCTTCGTCAGTTGACGCATGTGCCACCGTGGCCCCAATAATCTCCAGCGGGACGGCACCGGCCGGGTTGGTGAAGACGAAGCTGACGCCATCGCCCGACTGGCTGGAACGCAGGCGATAGCGATAGGTGCCAGCAGGCAACGTATCGCGCACGGCCTTGGTCGCAGGTGAGGTGGCGTAACCCCAACCGCCGCCCCATTTCCCGCCATCAGCGGATGGGGGCGCTGCCGAACCACTGGTCGCGACGGCGGCCAGCAAGGGCAACAGAAGCTTGTATTTCA
The DNA here is from genome assembly GCF_035511395.1 of Sphingobium sp. Lineage (GTDB taxonomy): Bacteria > Pseudomonadota > Alphaproteobacteria > Sphingomonadales > Sphingomonadaceae > Sphingobium. The sequence goes on along the minus strand of NZ_DATKFP010000180.1, from coordinate 20,052 downwards.
TGATGTTCGCCCGTCAGAATTTGAAGCGCATGGCGGCCGAATAGGTCCGCCCTTCGAAATAGACGCGATCGTGGAAATCCTCCGACCCCCAATAGGCACGCTGCGGGCGATTGGTGAGGTTGGTGCCGTCTATCGTGAGCGACAGATTACGGTTGAAATTATAGGTCGCCGACGCGGCCAGCCACTCGATCGGATACCAGTTCAGATTCTTGGTCGGATCGGTCAGATTATAGGCAAGGGCAAAGCGGCCACGCCAGCTATACGCGATTTTCGCCCGAAACTTGCCATCGTCATAGAAAAGAGCAGCATTATAGGCATGTTTGGAGATGCCGGCCGTCTGTCCTGTAAAGGCGGCTGTCGCATCGGTCGCGGGTAGTTCCTGCTTCGAGTCCGTGTAGGTGTAGTTGGCCGAGACGCCGAAGTTGCGCAGCATACCGGGCGCGAAGTCAAAGAAAGTGCTGGCGCTGACTTCTAAGCCCCTGATCGTACCGTCACCGGCATTGATCGGCCGGGTCACGTCGACAATGCCAAGCGCGCCGGGGATGCTGTCATCCTTCTCGATGGCGTTGACGATATAATTCTTCACATCGCGCTGAAACAGGGCGACGCTGGCGGCACCGGCTCGGCCATAATAATATTCCAGCGACGCGTCCCAATTGGTCGAACGGATCGGCAGTAGGTTCGGATTGCCGGTCGTCACCCGACCGCTATAGGCGCCAGAACCGGCCAGTACCTGCGCGAAGGTTTGGCTTGGGTTGAGCTGCGAAAAATCGGGCCGGCTGAAGGTCTTGGTCCAGGCGAGCCGCAGTTGCAGCGCCGAACTGAAATGCGCCACCGCGCTAAAGCTGGGATCCAAATCCAAATAGTTTTGCCGCGCATGAACGGGTGTGTAGGTGGTCACATTACCGCCGGTGGTCAGCGAGCGGGAAACGGCATATTGTGTGCCGTTTATGTCCAGCACCGTGTTGACGAGACGCGCGCCTGCGATGCCGTCTATCGCCACGCCGCCAAGGTCGAAGCCATATTTGACCTGACCATAGGCGGCATAGCTGGTTTCCTTGCCATCGAACGCCGACTGCGGCGCAAAGGCCGGGCGTCCGTCATCGGTGTAGAGCTTGGTGGCTTGCAGCGAGTCCACATAGGCGTTGAGACTCTTCACATTGCCCATGCTGGCGAGCCAGTTCGCGTCGTAACCGACCCAGCCACCGGGAAGCGTGGCGTCGTCCGCCGAGACGCTGCGTGTCAGATTGACCGGGGTAGCGCCCCCCGGAAAGGAGGACATGGGCAGGTTCAGCGCGTTGAGGTTCGCGAGGCCGGTTCCGGTCTGATAATCCGCACTGCGCCGCGCATAGCGGACGCCGGTCTTGATAGAACGAAAGAAGCCGGTGCCGGTATCGAGATTGAGATCGGTGCGCCACTGCAACCCCTTGCCCTTCTGGCGCGTGCGCGTGTCGGAATAGGCCCGCACATGAAACTGATTGATGTCGGACAGGTCGATATCGCGATAGGTGTAGGACAGGCCGCCATATTTGCTGTCGCTCTGGAACACCGCGTCGATCACCGGTGCCTTGTTGAATGAAAGCAGCATGAGTTGCTGATCGGTTTCGATCTTCGATGTCGTGTAGACGGCGCTGGTCGTCAGTGTGGCGATGCCGGAGGTGAAATCAGCCCCGAATTCGACCTGCGTCGTGTCGAGCAACTGACGGGTATGATTGGACCGGGGGCCGGAATCCGCCGTGGCGGTAAAGGTTGCGCTCTTCAAGATGTCCGTGCCGGGGACCAGTTCGACATTGCTGAGCGGCGTCGTCAGCGCCATGTTCGTTTGCAGGTCAGTATCGGTATATTCATTATCGTCGGTCACGTTGGTGGCCCGCAGATGGAGGCCCAAATTATAGGCCGGTCGCCATTGCACCTCGCCGGTGAAGACCGGGCGCTCATAGCCTCCCTTGGGATTTTTTAGCAAGATGCCGGTGGGGAACGTCTGGCCCGCGGCATTGGTCTGCGGCTGGAGGCTTTCGCGATAGGACTCATAATAGTCGCGCTTCAAATAGGAGGCGTTGACCATGACGCCGATCTCGCCAGCGCCCGTGTCCCAATTTCCAGCGACCAGCAGGTCGGCATTGCCGAAACCTTTTTTCGCCTGGTCGTCATAGCTGCCGCGTAGCGTGGCGGCGACCGTCATGCCTTTCTTAAAGTCGAGCGGCTGGCGAAGCTGTACGTCGACGGCGCCGCCGATACCACCCTCGATCAGATCGGGCGTCAACGCCTTATAGACTTCCATCGACCGGATCAGACCAGCAGGATAGCTGTTCAGCAGGGTGCGGCGCGATGATCCGGTATAGGCTTCCTGACCGTTGATCATCGTCACGACCTGGGAGATGCCGCGTATGGTAATCGACTGACCTTCGCCGCGATTACGGAAAATCTGGACGCCAGGCAGGCGCGCCAGCGCTTCAGTCGCGCTGTTATCGGGAAGCTGGCCGATATCCTCCGCCGCGATGCTATCGACTAGGGCATCAGACTTGCGCTTGATTTCGCGGGCGATGTTCATGCTTGCGCGAAAGCCGGTGACAACGATCGCATCTTCATGGTCAGCATGTTGGACGATCGGCCTGGCGCTGGGACGCGGTTGGGCGGCCCGCCGCAGCACGATCCGTGCGCCGTCATCGGCCGCGATTTCAAGGCCGGTTCCGGCGATTAATTGCCCAAGGGCTGTGCGCGCATCCATCATGCCCTTTACCGGGCGGCTGCGAACGGCTTCCAGCCCTTCACCGGGTGCGACGATTTGTAGCCGCGCCTGTTTGCCCAGCGTTGCGATCGCGGTCGGCAAGGGCTGCGCCGGGATGTCGAAAGCACGCTGCTGGGCATACGCTGGTGTCGCGACGGTAACGGCCGCAGCAATGATGCTGCAGCCAGAAAAATATCTGGCGTTCATGAAAAATCTGTCCCCGCTGTTCGGCCTTCAAGGCCGGGTTCGCGGACTAGATGCAGCGCGGACGCTGATCCTCCACTCTGACAGAAACATTTTTGCAGATTATCTTGAAAGCGTGATTCTATCCGCGGAAACCGACACTTTGAGCCCCTGTGCCAAGGCGGCGGCGCGCGCGAAACCGGCCGGATCACTGGTGGAATAGACGCCGGCGACTTTCATCGCTGAAACAGTCGGATCATCGATCATGATCTTGATGTCGGAATAGCGAGCAAACTCGTTGGCCGCATCCGCTAACGTCATGCTGGTCAGGTCCATTTCGCCGCGTTGCCACAATCCCATCCGATCGACATCGGCCATGGACAGTCGTTCCTGCTTCATCGCTTGCCGTGCAAAGGACAGATGATCGCCCGCGAGGAGACGAACTGGATTGTCGGCGCCATTATGGACCTCGACTATGCCTTCTCGCACAGTGATCGATCCCCGATCCTCATCGTCAAGGCGCACCAGGAAGCTCGTACCGACGACGCGTATCTGCACCGGCCCCGCATCGACGATGAAGGGGCGCGACGCATCTCTGGCGACGTCGAAATTGGCTTCACCCGTGACCAGGCTGACTTGACGCAGCGCATCCTTGAAGGCGACCTTGATCTCGGCGCTGCTGTTGAGTGTCACCGCCGAACCGTCGCGCAGCGCCGATCGCCGTACATTGCCCATCGGCGCTGCATAGATTTCCGCGCCCAACCAGTATTTCAGCCCGATACCTCCGACCAACGCTGCGGCCATCGCGCCCAGACCGCCGCCGATCCACGCCCGTCTCGTCACGCTCGATTGCTCGCGCCAGTTTAGTCGGTGCACTTCCAGTCCCACGATGTCAGGACTTTCTGCCGCGGGTTCATCCTTGGGCGGATATGGCACGCCCAGCGCTGCCGCGCGGTCGAAATAGGCATTGGCCGCCATGGCCCGCGTGAATGCACCGAAATTGCCGGCATCTTCGCTGGTCCAGCTGTCCAGTTCCGCTTCTTCTTCTGGGGTAATCAGGCCGGAATTGACGCGCAAGGCCCAATGCGCAGCGCGTTCGTCGCGCGCGCTTCCATCAGCCTTGGGCATCCCGGCGCTCTGTTTCAAAATCTCTTTCACCGACCCTAGATGACCGATCGCGTCGATTTCCGCCACGCCCGAATGCATTTGTGAGGCTAGCGAGCGCCTTGACCATATGTTTCTCTACGGTGCTTTCGGCAATACCGAGATCCCGTGCCACGTCCTTCTGCGACAGGCCGCGCAGCTTCCGCAGGACGAAAACCTCCCGACAACGATCGGGCAACTGCCCGATAAAGGCCGCAACCTGCTCCAGTTCCTGCCGGTCGGAGAGCAGCCGTTCCTGGTCGGGAGCAGGTTCGGGCACCTCGAGTATCTCGGCATGCGCCGGTGCATCGATCATCACCACGCGCGAGCGGCGTAGCGAACGGAGTACGACCGACTTGGCGACCTCGAAGAAATAATTGCGCGGAGAAAGGATATGATCGACGCGCTCCAGCCCTGCCAGGATGGCGTAACTTTCCTGAATGATATCGTCGACATCCATGCCCCAGCCGGATGGACGGCGTGCAAGCCATTGCCGCACAGCCGCTTCATGCGGAAAGATATGACGGCCGAGCCAGACCGTCCTTTGCTGGGGTAGCGTCATAAGCTGTGGCCGGTAACGCTGTTCAATGACAGTTTGGATACATCGGCAGATGTGAGGTACGGCTGGCTCGAAGCGCTGAAGCATTTTCGAAGCAGATGGTAACATCTGCTGGCTCGGAAAATGCGGAAAACAAAAGAAATTTAGAGCATGATCCGATTCAGCATGATCGGATCATGCTCTAGGCTGTAGTGACATTTTAGGGATTCCCTATGTGTCTGATTTCTGATTCAACGCTGGCTTTTGGAGGCTGGTGTGGAAGGCGAAGTGCTTCGGGACGACCAATGGGAGCGGCTTCGGGAGTTAGTTCCGGGTGGTCGCAAGGGTAAGCGGGGGCCGCGTAGCGACGGTCGGCTATTTCTCGACGCCCTGCTTTGGTTGGCACGATCAGGCGGTCGCTGATTTGCCCGAGCGTTTTGGGTCCTATCAGACGGCCAAACGCCGCTATTATCGCTGGATCGAACAAGGCGTGATCGACAGGATATTCGAGGCGGTATCCGATGATCCCGACATCGAATGGCTTGCGATCGACGCGACCGTGATCCGCGCTCAGGCTCAAGCGGCCGGGGCACGGGTAAAAAGGGGGGCGTTTAAGCCCAGGCTCGTAGCCGCTCGCGAGGCGGCTTGGGCACCAAAATCCACGCCGTAGTCGACGCGCTCGGCCTGCCGATCCGCTTCATCCTCGGCCCGGGGCAGCAGAATGATATGGCGCCTGCCTGCGATCTGATCCGGGGGCTGCCCGCAAAGCAGGTTCTGGCCGACAGAGCCTAAGATGCGGATCGACTGTGCGAACTGATCCATAACCAAGGTGGCGAGGCTGTCATTCCTCCCCGCAAGCATCGCACTATCCGTCGACCTTATGACGTCATCGCCTATAAGCAGCGATGGGGAATCGAAGGCTTCTTCGCACGCCTCAAACAGGGACGCCGCATCGCCACCCGATATGACAAACTCGCCGCAAACTTCCTCGGCTTCATCAAGCTCGCAAGCATCATGCTTTGGCTCAAATAGTTAAATAGTCACTACAGCCTAAAGTCGCCTGGTTTGCGCGAGTATCGGTCAGATTGTTGCGTTTCAGCTCGCGACAAATCGTGAAAATATGGCGAAGCAGTGCGTCCGCCAAAGCCGGTTGACGGCGGGGCTCTCAGAGATAGGCTATCCGCGCGGGCACATGCAGCCGGATCGTCGTCCCCAGATGCGTGATAGACGAAATTTCCATGCTGCCGCCCAAACGGCGTGCGCGTTCCCGCATTCCAACCATACCATAATGACCCTCGCGCATCCCTTTTTCGATCACCGATATGGGCAGGCCAATGCCGTCGTCACTGATCGACAGCGTAACCCTGTCGGCTGCGTGATGCAACCAAACCAGGATCGCGCCGGCCGACGCGTGATGCAGGCTGTTGCTGAGTGCCTCCCTCGCGATCCGCGCCATCTCGTCGGCGACCGGCGCGCAGATCAGCCGCGCCTCTCCCTCCTCCTCGACCCGCCAGTCGAGTCGATCGCTCACGACGTCTTGCAGCAGGTCGCGAAGCCGGTCAGCCATGACGACTGGCTGCAATTCCTGTCGCAGCGAATGGACCCGCTCCCGGCTTTCGACCAGGACATCCTCTGCCCGATCCAGCGCGCCTTCCAGTTCGGCTCTTGCGTGCTGACCCTTGGGGAGCAGTTCCACCACCGCCTGGAAGCGCAGCATCAGCCCCTGGAAGCCCTGAAGCAGCGTGTCATGCAGTTCGCGCGCGATGCGCTCGCGCTCGATAAGCTGCGCCTCGACCCGGTTGCGGGTGCGCTCGGTCGCGACACGCAGCCGCTGTCGATAGAATAGCCAGCCCAGTGCGAAAACTGCCGCCAGGCACAGCAGGAAAAACCAGCGCGTCTGGTAGAAGGCCGGCGCGATCTCGAAGACGAGGTCCGCGCCGCGGAAGTTCCATAGCCCATCATTATTGGCAGCGATCAGGCGGAACCGATAGGTTCCAGGCGCCAGGTTCGTGTAGAGCGCCTGGCGCTCGGTTCGGGCATCGACCCAGCCGCCGCTTGTTCCTTCCAACCGGTAGCGGAACCGGTTCTGCGCCGCATCGGTCAGGCTTAACGCGCTATAGTCGATCTGCACCCGATCACTATGGGCAGGCAGGGTGATCGGGCCGCTTCCGATAGGATGTACAAGGCCATCGACCCGTAGGGACCGGATGACGACCGGCGGCGGCACGGTGTTGCGTGCCAGTCGGGCGGGGTCGGTCCATGCCAGCCCCTGATCGGTCGCGAACCAGAGCCGGCCACCCCGGTCTATGGCGATGTCGTTGGCATCGAACAGGTTGGATCGCGCTCGATAATCCGCTTCCTGTCCGATTCGCCGATAGACGATCGGACGATCCGGATGCTGGAAGGCCGCCTCCATCGCATCGCTGCGCATCCGTACGATACCCGTAGCGCCATTGATCCAGCTCCAGCCATCCGGCGTTCGAGCGATGGCCGTTATCCCGGCCAGATAGGGATGGGTGCGCTCGCTGAGAGTCCGCACGCCGCCGCCATCCTGCCGTGCCAACCCCTTCAGCCCACCGATCAGCAACCGGCGGCCATCAGCGGTTAGGGTGATGATCGATCCGATCGGGCTGGCGGCGACCGACACTAGCAGCGTTTCTGCCCCATTTCGAATGCGCAGCAGACCGCGACGGCTGCGCCCGGCGATCAGCCCGCCCTGACCATCGGCACGCAGCAGGGTAATGGTACCGCCCGGCTGCCCCGCAGCGCCGGCCGCCGGCGTCAGCCGGTTCCCGTCCAACCGATAGAGCCGGTCCATTCCGGTCCAGAACTGCCCCCGGTCGTCGAGCGCGCAGCTGACTGACAGCGGCCCGTCCACCGGAGTCGTCCGGCGAACATCGCCGCGCTCGTCTAGGCTGAGCAGGAAGGCGCCGTGCAGGCCGACCGCCAGCAATCGCTGGTCGTTGCCGCACAGCACGCCGACGTCGGACTTTCGGAAAATCAGTCGCGGCGTACTCTGGGCCGGGCCGACACGATAAACGCCACTTATCCCGGCAAAGAAGATATGGTCCGATCGCGGGGGCGCGACGAAGCCGGTGACCAAGGCCTCATCCCCGGCGCGGATCAGGCTGGCTGAGGCGTATCGCTCGATCCCTGTTTCGGTGCCGATCCAGACATTGCCTTCCCGATCTTCCAGCGCCGAGAGGGACAGAGCTTTTCGTGCAGTCGCGATCCCGATCCGGCCATTGCTCGCAGACCGGTGCGCAAGCCCCCCATTCTGCCCGGTGATCCATATGGCGCCCTGGCGATCTACAAGGATATGGCGGGTGACATAGGGCGTGTTGACCGGGCTGAGTTTTCTCGCCGTCTCGCTCTCGCCTATCGGCCGGATGCCCCTGTCGTCGGCCAGCCATATCCGCCGCGCTCTGTCTTCGCCAAGCGCGGCAAAGGGCGCGACGGGCGTCGCCATCGGAACGAACTTTGCGGCGCCGGGCGCCAGCCTCAGCAAATTGGGCGGCAGGGCGAGATAGATGCTGCCATCCGACGCAGCTAGCAGCGGACCCATCATGCCGTCGGTCACGCCCTGCTGCGCGCCATAGCGGCTCCACCGTCCTTCCTTGTATCGCGACAGCAGGATCTTGCCGCGCGATTCCGCCGCAACCCAGATCGATCCGTCGCGGGCCTCGACGATGCTGCTGATACCACCTTGCGGGGGCCAGGGATTGGCGTCGCGCAGATGGCCATCGCGATAGATGGAGATGCCGCCGAAATCATGACCGACCCATATGTCGCCATTATGCGCCGCCAGCAGGGCGGTGACCTGGAGCGACCGGCGCGGATCGTCCATGTCGGGCAAGATGCGTTCGAAGCGGATACCGTCGAATCGATAGAGGCCGGTGGACGACCCCAGCCACAGGAAGCCGTTCTTGCCCTGCGCCAGGGCACGGACATTGCCCGGAGCCCCGTCCTTCAACGTCCAGCCCGTGTGGCGCAACTGGTCGAGAGACTGCGTCGGATCTAGCGCCTCGCCCGGCTGTGGCATAAGGGCTACCAGTATCGCCGCGATGATCGCTCGACTTTTCATGATGCTGTTGTCGATTGCTTCACTCAGGGCGGACTTTGCAGGACAGAATAGTCGGACAGCCGTAGCCCTGCCGGCCCGGTGCAGACAAGCCCCTCTATGGAGGGGGAGCTTTCCCCTCCATCAGGGCTTTGAGGAATCGTGACGAAATCATATCATTTTCGCCATGTCGGAACGTTCCAGTCCCAGCCTGTCGGCGCATACCAATACCATCAACTCGCATGCCCCGCGCCATGACGAGGGCGGTGCCGATGTCCATGCCGCCCATCTGCTGGGCCTGCTGACCGAGGCGCAGCAATTGCTGCACGATGATCCGGGGCAGGCTCAGCTCTGCCTTGATCGGGTCTGCCGGTTGTTACGGCAGGGCGTGCCGATGTCGGGCGATCCGCCCGCCTTCGTGCTGCCGCAACCCGGCAGCCACCGTCCGCCGCCTACCGGTGGTCTTGCCAGCTGGCAGTTGCGCAAGGTCACGTCTCATGTCGAAAACCGTCTTGGCCGCAATCTGTCGATGGAGGAACTGGCGCTCGTGGCCAGCCTCAGCCCCGGCCATTTCTGCCGCGCGTTCAAGATCAGCATGGGTGAAACGCCCCATGCCTATGTCATCCGCCAGCGCATCCGCCGGGCGCAGACGCTGATGCTGGAAACCGGTCAAAGCCTGTCGGACATTGCCAGCGCCTGTGGCCTGACCGACCAGGCGCATCTGACGCGCCTATTCAAACGGTGGGTCGGCACCACGCCGATGCTCTGGCGACGGACCTGGCAGAGTCCGGCGGTGGGCGGCCGGGCATGAACAGCAAGCGGCTGGAGGCCTTCACCGACGGCGTGATCGCCATCATCATCACCATCATGGTGCTGGAACTGAAAGTGCCGCGCGGCGGATCGCTGGCGGATCTGGCGCAATGTCTGCCGCTGTTGATCGCCTATATATTGAGCTTCGTGAATGTCGGTCTTTACTGGAACAATCATCATCATCTGTTCCAGCTGAACCCGCGGGTCGATGGACGGGTATTGTGGGCCAATCTGTTCCTTCTCTTCTGGCTCAGCCTCGTCCCCTTCGTCATCCGCTGGCTGGACGAGAGCAGCTATTCGACTGGCGCGACGGCGGCCTACGGCATCGTGCTGGGCTGCGCGGCGATCGGCTATTTCCTGACCGAGCGGGCTATCGTCGCCTGCAACGGGGCGGAGTCCAAGCTCGCCCGTGCATTGGGCATGGACTGGAAAGGCTGGGGAACGCTGGCCATGTACGGCGCTGCCATTCCCCTTAGCTTCGTCAGTCGCTGGATCGCTGTGTCGCTCTATATTCTCGTCATCGCGCTCTGGTTCGTGCCCGATCGGCGCTTTGCCCGGATCGCGCTGCGCTGATCCTTACCCATGTGGCAGGGCAGCGGCCGGATGCCGCACGCAGAGCAGGGTGCCCAGCAGCACGATGATGCCTGACACGAACAGCGGCAGGGCAAGGCCCATATGTACGACCATCAGTGCGCCGGCGGCAGCCCCGGCGAAGATGGCGACGATCGCCGCGATCCGCCGGGCAAGGTTGGGGTTGGTGCCGCCCGCGATGCTGGAATCTGCCGCGATGCCGGTGACGGTGAGGGTCAGGACCGTTGTGGTGAGGTCGGGCACCTTCAACTGGCGAATGGTGGCGTTGCGGAAGCCCATGGCGATCGCGGTCAGCGCGATGATCGCGAAAAGGGCAACAGTCGGCTTGAGTGCCGGGACGTTGAAGTTCAGCGCGACGACCGCCGCGATCCACAGCAGCGCTGCTTCGATCAGCGCCGCGATGGTAAGCCAATGGCGCAGCGGTCGCTTGCTGAAACCCTGTCCGATCCGTCCCGCAATGGCTGCGCCGATGAAAAAGGTCAGCAGCGCAACCAGATAGGGCGCGACCTTGAAGCCTGGCGTCTGCGCCGCCGCAAAGCCGAGAAAGACGACATTGCCGGTCATGTTGGCGGTGAAAACCTTGCCTAGGCCCAATACGCTTACGGCATCGACCAGACCGGTCGTGACCGACAGCAGCAGAAGCAGTCCGGGCAGGGGAGAGGAGGAAGAGGGCGACGGCGGCATGGCTATGCTCCTGATGATCTAGAAACGGAAATTGGCTTCAAGGCCGGTCATGGCGATGGTTCTGGCTGGGCCGGTCTGACGGATGAAGGCGCCGGGTGCGAACAGCGACAGCGAAGTCGACAATTCCAGTTCAGCCGTCGCCTGCCAGGCCAGCGTGGCTTCGACCTCCTTGCCTATGAAGCGGGCGCGGCTGTCGCCGGCGGCGCGGATCAGATTGCCGGGAATGTCGTAAACGCCGTCATTCCGGCTGTAGCGCCAATAGGCCATGGCGGCGATGCTGGCGGAAAAGCCCTTGCCCAGCGGCGCGCTGATCCGGGGATTGAGGCTGACGATGTTGGTCGGGCCGACCGGCGACAGTTCGCCGACATACTTGCCCTTGGGGAAGAGCGCGTTGAACGTACCGAGATTGTCGTCTTCGCTGTCGCGATCGCCGCTCACGATGTTGAAGCGCAGCGTCGCGTCGGGCGATAGCGGCAGGCTGGAAAGCATGCGGCCGACTTCGGTGCCTAGCGTCCAGGCGGAAATGCGCTGCCCCTCATAATGGCCGAATTGCCAGACGCCCTCGACATTCCAGTGCCAGTCATCCCGTACGCCATGCGAACGGGCGCCGATGCTGTGGCGCTCCTCGCGCCCGGTCAGCCTGCCGAAGCGCGCGGCGCGGTTGCGATAGCCCAGATAATAGAGGTCGAGGTCCGGCAGAGCCGCATAGGCGCCCCACAGCTTGCGCGTCTCGGACGTGCGATCATCGAAACTGCCGGGGCCGGGTTGCACGGGGTTGAGCAGAAACAGGTCGAGCCGGCGGCCTTTGCCCAGCGACGCGCTGCCTCGGAGCCCGTCGAACGCCAGCGGCGTATTGGGACCGTAGCGGGTGCCGACCAGCCGCTCGGTGCCGAGCGAAAGCATCTGCCGCCCGCCGCGCAGCATGACGGGGCCGACTCCTATCTCTGCAAAGCTCTGGAGCATGTCGACGCGACTCTGGTCGATCGGACTGGCGGAGGGCGCGACACCGACGGCATAATTGATGATCGGCTGGACGAAGGCGCGGGCATGCAGCTTGTCGGAAACGCCGATATGGAGGTCTGCATAGGGCATGGCGCGCACCCAGAGATAGCTGTCGTCGGGCGCATCGGCCCCACCCCAGAGATTATTGGCGTAGTTCTCGTTGCGCAGCCGCACTTCCACGCCGGTGGACAGCCAACTGTCGTCGGTAAGCGGGATATATTTGAACTGGCCGGTCCAGTGATGGCCGCGCTTTTCTTCGTCGGCCAGATCCGACCAGTCCTCGTCATAGCGGGTGATCGACAGCGTCGGCGCCTGCCAGGCTTCGGTCGTCTGCGCGGCCAGCGGATCGGATACGCAGAGCGATAGTACGAGGCAGGACGCTCGTTTAAGCACGGCGCTGCACCTGTTCGGCGACAAGTGCTGCGAGGATGAAACCGCCGATGAGGCCCAGATGCTCGAAAAAGGCATTGGTCGCCATGAAGCGATCGTGCCCCATCGGCATCGTCCAGAAAGCATTGGCGGTGAAGGCGGCCAGCAGGGTGAAGACGCCCAGCATCCCCGCCCCCAGCCAGGCCAGGCGGCCGGTCAGGATCAGCAGCGGGCCGACCAGTTCGATCGCGATGGTGAGCGCCGCCCACACGGCTGGCGGGTTCATGCCGAAATGCGCCTGTTCGGCGACGGCCGCCGGCCAGTCAGTCAGCTTGACGATGCCGCCCAGCAGATAGGCGCCGACCAGTAACAGCCGGGCGATGAACCATGTCGGCTTCCAGTCGAGGATCGCGTCGACGAAGCGCGGATCGCGGTCGGTACGCATCTTACTTCGCCGCCATGCCATGGACCTTGGCGATATAGCCGCCGGGGAAGCGCAGCATCGCGCTCAGGCGACCGGCGACGGCTTTGGCTGCGACCAGCGTTTCGACGCCGGCGGCCGATGCCTTGACCAATGTGGCGTCGAGGTCGGCGACCTCATAGCCGGTCACGTCGCGGCCATAGGGCCAAGGGAGCTGTCCGTCCGAAACGAAGACCGTCATCCTGCCATAGCCGCTTTCGATGGCGACCCGGCGGATGGTCTTGCCGGGCTGGCCGATTTCCTCGCCCTTGGCGGCACGGTCGTCGGAGACGATCCTGCCATGGGCAAAGCCGGTCCAGTCATGGATGAATGTGTCCGCTGCGTCGGAGGTCAGGTAGATGCGATTTTCCGGCACGGTGGTGAGCGCCGCATAGCTGGGCTTGGTGGTGTGCCAGTAAAGCTGCATGTTCACGCCCCCGGCCCATTGCACCACTGCGTCGCGGCCGATCGGGTCAGGAAAGGTGGCGATTCGGCGCACCGCGCCATGCTTGACCGCCGACGCGACGGCGGCGTCCATGTCGCTCACCAGATATCCCGTGCGCTCGTCGCCGAAGGGATAGGGGATGGGCGTCTTGAAGCCAAAGACCGAAACGGTGCCGACCGGGGTCAGCGCCAGCTGCGATTTGGTGAGGCTGAGGGTGGGTGTGACCTGAAATTCACCCTGCTTCGATGTCTTGCCGCCGAAGGTGGCAACGAAGCTCGCGACGAAGGCGTCGAACTGGGCTTCAGGCACATAGACATGGGTCGTGTCATATTGCGCCCCGACCGAATGGTCGGCGTTCGCTGCCGGCTTGGCCGCCACGGGGGCGGCGATCGGGGTGGCTGCGACCATCAATGTCGCGAGGATCATGGTGAAGCGGGTCATGTCTGTTGCTCCGACAAGAGAGGGGCGTTGGCGCCCGGTCGATGTTGCAGGACTTGTCTAGGTGATGGTCGAAGGGTCATCGATCCGAATAATATCGACGCCTATGTTCTAAAATATGGAATATAACTGATCCGACCCCGCCATCTCGGGAGGGGCCGGAACAGATCAGACAGCCCAGCATCCGCAGCCGAGCGAGCCCCAGAAGGTCTGGACATCAGCGGCCGGTACATTGGTGCCCAATGCCGCCGCATGGTCATGGCCATGGACGCCGCAGGCCGAGTGGCAACCGCAAGCCGACGCCAACTGGGCGCGGGCCTCGCGGGTCTTGTGGTAGCCGCCGAAGGTCGCGACCGGCGACCAGTCGGGCATGGGCCTGGGCAGTTCGGGCGCGAGCGGGGCATAATCGCCCTCGCCATGGACGACCTTGCCGCCCAGAAGCGTGAGGACCGACCGGATATGGACGATCTGATCCTCCGGCACGGAGAAATAGTCGGCCGACAGCAGCGCGAGGTCTGCCAGCTGTCCGGCCTTTATCTGGCCCTTCTTGCCGATCTCGTTGGAGAACCAGGTGTTCTCATGGGTCCACATCGCCAGCGCCTTTTCGCGGCTGACGCGGTTGTCGCCGCGATAGAGGGCGAAGCCGCCGACCGTGCGGCCCGTCACGAGCCAGCTCAAGGAGACCCAGGGATTGTAGCTGGCGACGCGGGTCGCGTCGGTGCCGGCGCCGACGGGAATGCCGGCTGCGATCATGCGGGAAATCGGCGGGGTACGTTCGGCAGCCTTCGCGCCATAGCGTTCGACGAAATATTCGCCCTGATAGGCCATGCGATGCTGCACCGCGATGCCGCCGCCCAGCGCCGCGATCCGGTCGATATTGCGGTCGCTGATGGTTTCGGCATGGTCGAAGAACCAGTTGATGCCTTGAAGCGGAATATCCCGGTTCACCTTTTCATAGACGTCGAGCGCGCGGCCGATCGTCTCATCATAGGTGGCGTGCAGGCGCCAGGGCCAGCGATGCTCGGCCAGCAGGCGGATGACGGGTTCGAGGTCGCCTTCCATGCTGGGTGCCATGTCCGGGCGGGGTTGGCGGAAGTCCTCGAAATCCGCCGCGGAATAAACGAGCATCTCGCCCGCCCCATTGTGGCGATAGGTGTCGTCGCCCTGACCTGGCGTAACCTGCTTCACCCAGCCGGAGAAGTCGGCCAGCTCTTCCTTGGGCTTCTGAGTGAAGAGATTATAGCTGATGCGGACGGTCAGTTGGTCGTCCTGATGCAGCTTTTCGATGATCTCATAATCGTCGGGGTAATTCTGGAAACCGCCGCCCGCGTCGATCACGCCGGTCACGCCCAGCGCATTGACGTCGCGCATGAAGTGGCGGGTGGAATTGAGCTGATATTCCTGCGGCAGCTTTGGTCCCTTGGCGAGGGTCGAATAAAGAATCGTCGCATTGGGCTGGGCCAGCAGCAGCCCGGTCGGGTTGCCGGCGGCATCTCGGACGATCTCGCCGCCCGGCGGATTGGGCGTATCCTTCGTATAGCCTACGACGCGGAGCGCTGCGGCGTTGAGCAGGGCGCGGTCGTAGAGGTGCAGAATGAAAACCGGTGTGTCGGGCGCGACAGCATTCAGCTCGGCGATGGTCGGCAGGCGCTTTTCTGCGAACTGATGTTCGGTAAAGCCGCCGACCACGCGCACCCATTGCGGCGCGGGAGTGCGGGCGACCTGGGCCTTCAGCATATCCATCGCCTCGGCCAGCGTCGGCACGCCGTCCCAGCGCAGTTCCATGTTGAAATTGAGGCCGCCGCGGATGATGTGCATGTGGCTATCGATCAGGCCGGGGATCAGGCGATGCCCCTTGGCATCGATGATGGTCGCGCCAGGCGCTGCGGCGCGGACCTCGGCCTCGCTGCCCACGGCCAGGAATTTGCCGTCGCGGATGGCCACCGCTTCCGCCACCGGATTCGCCCGGTCCAGCGTCGTCACCTTGGCGTTGATGATGATCGTGTCTGTCATGGGGCGTTCCTTGGCATGAGCGTGAAAGGGGGAGAGGAGGGCGGAGGCGGCAACCCCCGCCATGGTGTCGCGGCGGGTGATCATGCGTCGCCCTTTCGATTGTCGGAGGGTGGGCGATTGTCGGGCAGGCTGCCCAGCACATGGTCGCGGCATTCGGCGCGTACGAACCTGGCCAGTTCATGGCTGTCGGCCCAGCGCTTGGCGAGCGGGACGACCTGTTCGCCCACCAATATGCCGAGCAGGCCGATCAGGGCTACCACCGGGGGCGCGGGTGAGCGCACCCCCAGTAGCGAATAGACGATGCCGACCAGAAGACCGGCGCCGAGGGAGAGAAGATAGACTTTCATCGCCGGTCTCCTGTTCGATCCGTCAGTTCTGGATGAAGGCGAGGATGTCGGCGTTCAGCACGTCGGCATTCACCGTCAGCATGCCGTGCGAATAGCCCTCGTAGACTTTGAAGGTCGCATTCGGCAGGATTTCGTCCTGAAGCACACCGGCATTCTTGTAGGGCACGACCTGATCATCGTCGCCATGCAGCACCAGGGTCGGCACGGTGATGGCGGTCAGATCGTCGGTCTGGTCGGTCTCGGAGAACGCCTTGATGCCTTCATAATGGGCCTTGGCGCTCCCCATCATGCCCTGACGCCACCAATTGTCGATGACGGCGGGCTTCACATCGGCGCCATCGCGGTTGAAGCCGTAGAAGGGGCCGGCCGCGACCTCGCGGAAGAATTGCGCGCGGTTGGCGGCAAGGCCAGCGCGCAGACCGTCGAATACCTCCATCGGCAGGCCGCCCGGATAGCGTTCGGTCTTCAGCATGATCGGCGGCACCGCGCTTACCAACACGGCCTTGGCGACGCGGCCTTCCGGCAGTCCGTGGCGGGCGACATAGGCGGCCACTTCGCCGCCACCGGTCGAATGGCCGATATGGATGGCGTTCTTGAGGTCGAGATGGCGGGCGACGGCAGCGGCGTCAGCGGCATAATGGGCCATGTCATGGCCTTCGCTGACCTGCGCCGAGCGGCCATGACCGCGACGATCATGGGCGACGACGCGATAGCCCTTCGACAGGAAGAACAGCATCTGTGCGTCCCAGTCGTCGGACGACAGTGGCCAGCCATGATGGAACATGATTGGCTGGGCATCCTTGCTGCCCCAGTCCTTGTAAAAGATGTCGACGCCGTCGTCAGTGGTTACGAAGCTCATGGGGATTTCCTTTGCAAAAGTCAGGAAAGGGAAAGGCCGGCGGCTTCGGCGAGGGAATGTGGCTGAGCCGCCGGCTATGCCAGGACTTAGTGGCCGCCTTCCGAGGCGCCGAACATGCTCTTGGCATATTTGATGCCCAGGCCGTATGCGCCGCCAAATTCCTTGGCGATGCCGGTCGTGGAGTCGTAGGTTTCGGTGCGCGCCCAGTCGCGCTGGAGTTCGAGCATATATTGGAGAGAGGTCATCGGCTTGGCGCCGAGCTGGATCATGCGCTGCACGGCGCGTTCATGCGCTTCTTCGCTGATGTCGCCGCAGGCGTCGGCGATGAAATAGACGTCGAAGCCCTGATCGATCGCGGAGGCGACCGGGCCGACGATGCAGACGCTGGTCCAAAGGCCCGCGAAAATGATCCGCTCCTTGCCGATGCGGTTCACCTCCTCGATCACGGCAGCGTCTTCCCAGGTATTCATGCTGGTGCGGTCGAGCAGCTTCTGGCCGGGGAAGGCATCTGTGATTTCATCGAACATCGGGCCGGAAAAGCTCTTTTCCGCAACTGTCGTCAGGATGGTCGACACGCCGAACGACTTGGCGGCACGGCTGATGAGCGCGGCATTGTTGCGCAGCAATTCGGGAGCGATCGACTTGGTCGCGAACGACATCTGCGACTGGAAGTCGATCAGGATCAGCGTGTGGTCGCTCGGCGAGACGAGGGATTTGCCGGGGGTCGGGGTAGCGGTGATCGTCATGGGTCGGCTCCTTGGTTTCGAGCAGTCGCTGCTGCTGTAAGGGCGGTGTAGCCGGCGGAACTGATCCGAAATACTCAGATAAATCACGCCAGTTTGTTCGATTAAATAGAAATGTCGAGCAAATTGCCCGGCGCGCGATCATAGCGTCGCCCTGCATCCGAATATTGGATCAGGCTGACGCGTTTGCGATCATTTGGATGGAAAAGGCCTGCGCCGTGCGCCCATAGCCAAGGGCAATCAGAGGTCGATCAGGCCACGCTTGATCGCCAGAGTTACCGCATGGGTCCGGTCGGCGGCGTCCAGTTTCGAGAAGATGGACTTCATATGGCCCTTTACCGTCTCTTCTCTGATATCGAGTCGCGCGGCGATCTGCTTGTTGCTGTTGCCCCAGGCGGCAAGTGAGAGAACCGCGATTTCCCGTTCCGTCAGCGGATCTTCCAGCACATGCAGGGCTATTGCGGTGGCAACGGCAGCATCGAGATGCTTGCCGCCCAGATGCACGGTCCGAATCGCGTCGAGTAGTTGCTTGCGCAGGCTGGCTTTGAGCAAATAGCCCATGGCGCCTGCCCGCAATGCCTTGATCGCCCGGCCATCGCCCGAATAGGTGGTAAGCACGATGATCCGCGCGATCGCATGGTCCGCCCGGATTGCTGTGATCGCGTCGAGGCCGGACATGTCGGCCATTTGTAAGTCCATCAGAACGATGTCGGGCCGCAGCCGCGCATATTCCTCGACCGCGCGCCGGCCATTGTCGGCCTCACCCACGATCTCCATGTCGCCCTGAGTCTCCAGCATTGCCCGAACGCCCTCCCGCAGTAGCGCGTGATCGTCCACCACCAGGATCGAAATGGGAGATGCTGCGCGCTGCATGTCATGGCTGAGGGAGGAAGAAGCGGTCGGCATCGCGCCAGATTGGCGCGTTCCGGTCGCCAAGTCCATGCGATAGTCGAGTGTCATCTCCGCACTGTCGGCCATTGGTCGATCACATGTTCCAATTGTGCGCCGACGTTCGCGGAATAGGGCGTGCGAAGGTCGAAGGTCCAGCGCATGCCGGCGAAGCGCTGGGGAGCATGATGGGTGTCGATTGCGGTGAGCGCGCCGACCATCATGTTACGGGCGGCATGTGATGCGACCGCGACCGGCGCTTCAGGATCGGGAAGGCCGAGCAGACATGCGATCGAGCAACCGTCGAGCTGAACCGCGGCCCGCATCGCAACCTCGGCAAGGATGCCCAGCCTTTCGGGGGTGATCCGATCGGTATGGCCCATGCCAACGACCAGCAGCGAACCGCAGCGAACCGGCGGTCGTGGGCTGGACAGAACAAGCGTTTCGCCAAACCCGCCGTCGAAGATGCCGCCCGCGCGCAGATGCGATAATGTTCCAATCAGGGCGTCGTCGAGCGCGCAACCGCTTGGATCGGCCTGCATCGCGCCGGATATTTCAGGCATGCCGACGATCAGAAGATCCACATCGGTGGCGACCGGGTCGATCCGGCCGCTACTGAATCGCACCATGCGATATGTGCCGACATCCCGCGTTTCGATTGCAACCACCCTTGTCGCCCCCTCCGACGTGACGCCGCCACGCCAACTGACATCCTATATATTCGACTAAACTATGAGGAAGGCATTCTGCAGTCGCGGCTAAGCTGCGCGGCTTTTGGACAATCCTGCTGCTTTCGTCCGCGATATCCCGTCGATCAGCGAAATGTCGTGCTTGCGCAGCAGCAAGCGGCGTCATAAGGGGCATTGTCCTTTCCTGCTTCGGCAGGAGGAGGGCAAAGATCGCGTCGGTTCCCCGGGGACGGGGATGAAAAGGGAATGCGGTGCGGGCCTTGCATAAGGCTCAAATCCGCAGCTGTCCCTGCAACTGTAAGTGGCGAGCGCGATATACAGGTGCGGACGGCATGAAGCCCGATCCGACAGCCACTGGGCCGGACGCTAAATCATGCGAGGCCTGGGAAGGCCGTATATCAAGCGATGACCCATGAGCCAGGAGACCTGCCGGCGTCTGGTCGCTCTTGCCTTGGTCCAGGGGATGGCCGCGGCACGGTGAACTCCGTCTGAGCGACGAACGAGCGGCTGGGGCCGCATCGGACGCTGTGTGTCGGTCGCCCCTGGCGTCCGGCCGATGCCGGCTGACGACCGTTCGTGAACGGTACGCCCCTGCCCAATTGTCGTGCGACGCCGACGGGGGATGAAATGCTGAACTTTACATCGGCTGCGATTGCGGCCTTCTCACTTTATGCGCCTGCCATTCTGGCCCAGCCTGCCGCCGAAGGCGCGGATGGCAATGCTTCGACAATCATCGTGACCGGGGTGGTCGATCCGCTGCGTTTGAACATGAAGTCGGAAGGGGCAAGCCGCCTCGGTCTCACTGCGCTGGAAATGCCGGCCAGCGTCGAGACGCTGGATGGCGACGCCATTCGCCTGCGCGGCGACCTTACCATCCAGGATGCGGCCGCGCGTGCGACCGGCATCGTCAACACATCGGGCGTGTTCGGCTTCGGCCTGTCGGCCCGCGGCTTCACCGGTCAGAATTCGGTCATGACGCTCTATGACGGGATGCGCATGTACAACAACACGCTGACCTTCCCGGCGGACCCGTGGATGGCGCAAAGCGTGGAGATATTGCGC
>NZ_DATKFP010000179.1:0-18493 GCF_035511395.1 Sphingobium sp. | reverse complement strand
AGGCGGTGGCCGTGCCCGATCGGATCAACGTGCAACTGGGCGAGACACCAGACGGGGTCCGCTATGTGTCTATGGCCAAGGGGCTGGTGAAGCCTTCGGGCAGCTACAAGCGCACGCCGCGCCGTTATGCCGTCGTGCTGGGGTGCGAAGTCGCCCATGCGGCGAACTTCGTCTATGCTGACGGGCTGCATTTGCAGGAGGAAGGTGCGGCGACGCCGATCGGCATCACCTGCCGCCTCTGCCCACGCCAGAGCTGTGACCAGCGCGCTTTCCCACCCGCGGACCGGCCGATCCATGTCGACCCGGACAATCGCCAGATCGTGCCTTACTGGATCGGATAAGCTATTCCGAAGGCGGCCCGTGCAATTTCGACCATAGGTCCGCCGTCCCCGCTTCCTGTGCCTTCGTCGTGAATTGGGCCGCGATCAGCCAGCCCTTGATCGGGCGCAGCGGTAGGACGGTGGTCAGGATCAGCACCGGCACGCCGACCGCCAGATGCACCCAGATGCCCGGCCGTGCCAATATCTCCAGCATGATGATGAAGACGACGCCGGGTACGCAGGCGAAAAGCTGGACGAAGACGGCCGGGCCGTCGGCCGGATCGGCGAAGCTGTAGTTGAGGCCGCACACTTCGCAATGGTCGCGCACGGTCAGGAAACCGTGGAAGATATGCCCTTCGCCGCAACGCGGGCAACGGCCGAGAGTGCCGGTTTCGTGCGCCGGACGCTTCTGCCATTGGCGGCCGGACTCATCAATCCAATAGGCCTGGCTGTTCTGTTCCATCTCGTCTCCAGTCATCCGCCCCATTTCGTCAAGACCCGGCGCAATTCAACTGCGCCTTTTGTCCCACCCTTGCGCCTTCGCCCAAAGGCTGGCCTTTATGTCCACAAAGCGCTATCGGGCGCGCCAATCAACCTGATCTTATAAGGCAGTCAAATGGGCTTTCGTTGCGGTATCGTCGGTCTTCCCAATGTGGGCAAGTCCACCCTGTTCAATGCGCTGACCGAAACGCAGGCCGCGCAGGCGGCGAATTACCCCTTCTGCACGATCGAGCCGAACGAGGGCCGGGTCGCCGTGCCAGACGAGCGGCTCCAGACCATCGCGAAGATCGGCGGCAGCGCCAAGATCATCGAGACGCAGCTGAGTTTCGTCGACATTGCCGGTCTGGTGCGCGGCGCGTCCAAGGGTGAAGGCCTCGGCAACCAGTTCCTGGCCAATATCCGCGAGACAGACGCGATTGTCCATGTGCTGCGTTGCTTCGAGGATGGCGACATCACCCATGTCGAGGGCAAGGTCGACCCCATCGCCGATGCCGATACGGTCGAGACGGAACTGATGCTGGCAGACCTTGAAAGCCTGGAAAAGCGCGTCCCCAACCTCGCCAAGAAGGCGGCGCAGGGCGACAAGGAGGCCAAGGCCGCCGCGTCCGTGCTGGGACAGGCGCTCGACCTGCTCCGCGACGGAAAGCCCGCGCGTCTGACGGTACCCAAGGATGTCGAGGAAGAACGCCTCTTCGCACAGGCGCAGTTGCTGACGTCCAAGCCCGTCCTCTATGTCTGCAATGTCGAGGAAGAAAGCGCCGCCACCGGCAACGCCCATTCGGCCCGCGTGTTCGAAAAGGCTGCGGCAGAAAATGCCAAGGCGGTGATCGTGTCCGCCGCGATCGAGGCGGAACTCATCACCATGCCGATCGAGGAGCGCGCCGAATATCTGGAAGCGCTGGGCCTGACCGAAGCCGGCCTCGCCCGCATTATCCGCGCAGGTTATGAACTGCTGGGCCTCATCACCTTCTTCACCGTCGGGCCGAAGGAAGCGCGCGCCTGGACCGTGACCAATGGCAGCAAGGCGCCCCAGGCGGCCGGCGCGATCCACACCGATTTCGAGAAGGGCTTCATCCGCGCCGAAACCATGGCCTATGCGGACTATGTCCAGTACAACGGCGAAACCGGTGCCAAGGAAGCGGGTAAGTGGCGTTCCGAAGGCAAGGAATATGTGACGCAGGACGGCGACATCATGCTGTTCCGCTTCAACGTCTGATCG
Organism: Sphingobium sp.; assembly: GCF_035511395.1. Taxonomy (GTDB): domain Bacteria; phylum Pseudomonadota; class Alphaproteobacteria; order Sphingomonadales; family Sphingomonadaceae; genus Sphingobium. Next base: position 16,453 of record NZ_DATKFP010000179.1, on the reverse strand, counting down.
GATCGGCGGGGGACGAGCCGTGCGCCCTCCCCCGCCATGATCTTTCAATGTTCGGCGGGACGCGGTGCGCTTGCCGCCGGCGCATCGACGGTTGGCTCTGCTTCGCTTGGAGCCAATGGCTCATCGGCGACCGTCTCATGCGCGGCCGTTTCTTCCGCTTCGGGCTTGGTCCGGCTGAACTTCGCCTTGATCCAGCGCCAGCCGACGCCGAAGAAAAGGATGATCGGGATCAGCAGCTTCTTGCCGAATGCCAGGATCAGCGCCAGAAAGCCCAGCTTCTTCGCCGCGAGCAGGCCTGCGCCGGCGGCGACCAGACCGCCAATGCCATATTCGGCTACCTTGTCCACATCGGGTACGAAATCGGCATAGCGCGCACCCTGATCGAAGGTGACGGACGCGCCGAACTTCGACGCTGCCGCCTTCACTTCGGGCAAATGCGACATGGTCGAGATCATGTTGAGGCTGAGCACGCCAAAACGCCCCAGCAGCCGCACATCATAGTTAAGCGACCCGTCGCCGCCGCTGCCGAACTGGAGGTTGCGGGCCCAGACCACGCTGTGATGCGCGCGGTCATAAGCAGGGCGTTCCGCCCAGCCGACCAGATGCACCGGCGGATAGCCCGCGTCGGCCCGTTCCTTGTTCCGCTCTTCCTCGCCAGACTTCATGTCGGTCATCAGCGCGTCGAAGTCGGTCGAAGCCGCGTCGTCATCCTTCACATAGCCGCTCTGGTCATAGGTGATGACCGCGCCCCATGCATCGTCGTCGAGGAAGGTCTTGCCCGCCGGGAAGACAAGCCCCAGCACGCCGTCCGCCTGTGCGGCGGGATTGCCCCACGCATCGACGATCACCTCGCGCGCGGCCTTGGCGTCGAGATAATAATAATAATCCTTGCCCAGATGCAGCGTCGCCTTCGCGTCCGGCAGCGCGATATCGCCGGTCTGCGGCTGCTGCCGTTGCAGCATGTCCTTGACCTTTACCTCATAGGCGCGTTGTTCGGCGGTCGGCGCGGACTGCTGCGCCAGCACCGGCCCAGGTGTTGCGCCGAACAGCAGCATGGCGCCGACAGCGCCCCACATATTTCTCATGACTAATCCCCCCTTGGACGGGTAACAATCTAGAAATAAACGGATAGATGGCAATGACTGAAAGACTATTTGCGCGCGCGCCCAGAAAGATCGCCTTCCCGCCCAGCGTCGATGCGCAGACGAGACTGCTGATACTGGGGAGCCTGCCGGGCGACGCGTCGATCAAGCAGGGCGAATATTATGCCCATCGGGGCAATGCCTTCTGGCAGTTGATCGGCGACGTGCTGGGCGAGGATTTGCGCGGGCAACCCTATGCGATGCGACTTAAGCGGTTGCGGGCACGAGGCGTCGGCCTTTGGGACGTGATCGAAAGCGCAGAACGGCCCGGCAGCCTCGACAGCAGCATCAGGGGCGCGGAACTGCGCGACCTTGGGCTGTTCGTTGAGCGGCTTCCGGCGTTGCGGGCGATCGGCTTCAACGGCAAGACCGCAAGCCTGCATGGCCGGCGCCAACTGGGCGAACAGCCGGGGCTGGCGCTTATCGATCTTCCTTCTTCCAGCGGCGCCTTTGCCAGCCTGTCCCGCGAGGCGAAACGCCACGCCTGGAGTGCCTTGCGTGGCCATCTGGAATGAAAGCCTACCAAAACGTCACTTTACCGTCATCACATCGCTGCTAAGCGGCTTTTATCCGAAGAAAATCCGAAGAGTCGCCATGCTGTCCCGTACGCTTGTCCCTGCCTTCCTCGCTATTGGCGCACTGAGCGCCTGCGCCACCGCCACCATCGAGCGCCCCGCGCCGGTTGGGCAGGCGGAACAGCGCGCGCCCGTCACCATCCTTATATCGATCGATGGGTTCCGCGCCGATTATCTCCAGCGCGGCGTGACGCCCAATCTGGCGGTGCTGGCCAGCGGCGGCATAGAGGCGCCGATGCGCCCCTCCTTCCCGACCAAGACCTTCCCCAATCACTGGGCGATCGTCACCGGCGACCGGCCAGACCGCAACGGCATCATCGCGAACAGCATGGAGGATGACAGCCGGCCCGATGAGAAGTTCACCATGGCAAGCGACGATCCTTACTGGTGGAACGATGCCGAGCCGATCTGGGTAACGGCGGAAAAGGCGGGCGTGCGCACGGCGACCATGTTCTGGCCCGGTTCCAACGTGCCGTGGGGCGGCAGCCAGGACAAGGACTGGCCCCGCGCCATCCATGGCGGCACGCGCCCCAGCGACTGGGCGCAGTTCAACCAGCAGATCAGCGGCACCCAGCGTGTCAACATGGTGCTGGACGTGCTGCGACGGCCGGCCGACATCCGTCCGCGCTTCGTGACGCTCTATTTTGATACTGTCGACACTGCGGGCCATGTGAAAGGGCCGGATGCACCGGAAACGACACAGGCCATTGCCGACGTCGACGCGCATATCGGTGATCTGGTGGCGGGACTGAAGGCGATGGGGCAGCCCGCCAATCTCGTGATACTGGCGGACCATGGCATGGCGGCGCGCTCAACCGACCGCATCATCGCGCTCGACACGATCGCGAACCCGGCCGACTATCGCATCGTCGAAAGTGGCCCCTATGCCAGCATCGTCGCCGTGCCGGGCCATGAAAGGAAGCTGGAAGCCGCGCTCCTCAAGCCCGCGGCGCACATGCAATGCTGGCGCAAGGCGGAGATTCCGGCGCGCTTCCACTATGGCACGCATCGGCGCATCCCCCCCTATTTCTGCCTTGGCGAAACCGGCTGGGAAATCCAGGCCAGCATGCCCAAGGGAACGGTGTCGGGCGGCAACCATGGATGGGACGATCGCGCACCGGAAATGCAGGCGCTGTTCATCGCCAAAGGCCCGGCCTTTGCAAAGGGCGCGAAGACGCCGGCTGACGGCTTTGCCAATGTAGACGTCTATCCGCTGCTCGCTCGCCTGATCGGCGTGTCGCCGCGCGCATCGGACGGCGATCCGGCCGCGCTGTCCGGCCTGTTGGCGCGCTGAGGGCACTCTCCCATCCTCTGACCTGTTGCCAGATGTTGACCGCCGCCACCGTCACCCCGCTGGCCGGCGCGCCTGCCATATTCAAGGTGCAAAGCTGGTTCGCCGGCTTTCCCTTCGTGTTCGGCGTGACGTCGGACGATCCCGCACCCGACGGTTTCGTCGTGGATCAGGTGTCGGTGCCCGTCGGCACGATCAGCACTCACGCCAGCCTGAGCGTGCCGCGCGGCCATCCTTCGATCATCATCACCTCACATTGACGTAAACGGAAGGCAGTCCTACATCGTCCGTCACAACAGGAGACGGCTAATGCAGGACGAGATTCTCTATTTCGAGGACATAGTTGTCGGAGACAGTTTTGATTTCGGACCGCTGACCGTCTCGCGGGACGAGACTCTCGCCTTCGCTGCCGAGTTCGATCCGCAACCCTTCCACCTATCGGATGAAGCGGCGGCCAAGACGCATTTCGGCACCATCTCAGCCAGCGGCTGGCACACGACGGCGCTGTTCATGAAGATGTTCGTCGCCGAAATGCAGGCGCATCCGGGCCGTCAGGCCGCCAGCCTGGGTGCGATGGGCGTGGACGAACTGCGCTGGCTGCGGCCGGTGCGGCCCGGCGACACGCTGCGCGGACGGAGCGAGGTAGTCGACAAGAAAGCGTCGCAGAGCCGTCCAGAAATGGGGATCGTCCGCAACAAGGTGACGATCCTCAATCAGGACGACCAGCCGGTCATGACGATGATCCCGATCGCCATGTGGCGGACGCGGCCAACGCCCTCATAGTGGCCCTGCCCCGTGCCGCTCGTTCGGGCTAGGCGGACGGCATCACACCGTTAGGGGATAGCCATGCCGAGTGCCGCTCATCTGATCGCCTTCGCACTCCTATCGCTGGGCATGGTGCTGACGCCGGGACCGAACATGATTTATCTGGTGTCGCGGTCCATCTCTCAAGGGCGCGGCGCGGGCATGATATCGCTGCTGGGCGTGGCCTGCGGCTTTCTTTTCTACATGGTGAGCGCGGCCTTCGGCATCACCGCGCTGCTGATGGCGGTGCCCTTCGCCTATGATGCGCTGCGCATCGGCGGGGCGCTCTACCTGCTCTGGCTGGCGTGGAGCGCGGTGAGGCCGGGTGGGCGATCCCCCTTCCAGGTTCGCGCCCTGCCGCAGGATAGTCCGCGCCGGCTCTTCTCCATGGGGCTGGTGACGAACCTGCTCAATCCCAAGGTCGCGATGATCTATCTGTCGTTGCTGCCGCAGTTCGTCGACCCGGAACGCGGCCATGTGCTGGGCCAGTCGCTGATGCTCGGCGCGACGCAGATCGTCATCAGCCTGTCGGTCAACGCAATAATCGCCTGCCTCGCCGGATCAATCGCCGGATTCCTCTACGGCCGCCCGCGTTGGCTCACGGTCCAGCGCTGGTTCATGGGGACGGTGCTGGGCGGGCTGGCTGTGCGAATGGCGGTAGAGCGATAGGACTATTTCCGCCCGAACAGCTTCTCGATATCGCCATGGCCGAGCTTCACCCAGGTCGGGCGCCCGTGGTTGCACTGGCCGGAGCGCGGCGTGACCTCCATTTCGCGGAGTAGCGCGTTCATTTCCGCGACGCTCAGAACGCGACCAGCACGGACCGATCCGTGGCAAGCCATGGTCGCGGCGACGAGGTCCAGCCTTTCCTTCAGTGACAAAGCGCTGTCATAGGCGGCGAGATCGTCGGCAAGGTCCGTCACCATGCCCTGCACGTCAGATTGGCCGAGCATGGCCGGGACCGCGCGAACCAGCATGGCTGACGGTCCGAACCGCTCCAAGTCAAGGCCGAAATCCTTGAGTTCTGCCGTCCGCACCTCCAGCCGATCGCAGGCGGGTTCGTCCAATTCCACGACTTCGGGCAGCAGGAGAGCCTGACTGGCGACGCCCTGCCCCTCCATCGCACGGCGCATCCGTTCGAGCGTCAACCGCTCATGCGCGGCATGTTGGTCGACGATGACGAGACCGTCCTCCGCCTCCGCGACGATGTAGGTGCGCGCCACCTGCCCGCGCGCGACGCCGAGCGGGAAGCTGTGGCCTTCGGGCGCAGGCGCGGCGGCGGGTTCGGCACGGGCCTGCGGCGGAGGCGTCTGGAAGGACGGTCGGCGATCCGCGAAGGAGGATTGCACGAACTGGTTGTAGCTGACCGGAGCAGGCCCGGCCGCCGCTTCGAAGATCGGCAGGGTGCTGATCGGGGTCGGGGAGATCGGCTCCGGCTTCCAGGCGGACAGACCGGCCGGATCGGCATGCTGGACGGCGCGGAACCCTTCGGCATCGAGCGCTCGGCGCAGGCCGGACACGATCATGCCGCGGATCAGCGCGGGGTCGCGAAAGCGGACTTCGGTCTTGGCGGGATGGACGTTGACATCCACCTCCAGCGGCGGAACGTCGAGGAACAGTGCCACAACCGGATGCCGATCGCGCGCCAGCATGTCGGCATAGGCGCCACGCAGCGCGCCGATCAGCAGCCGGTCCTTCACCGGACGGCCATTGACGAACAGATATTGATGATCGCCAACGCCCCGATTGTAGGTCGGGAGCGACGCGACACCCGACAGTTGCACACCGTCGCGCTCGAGGCTCACGATCACATGATTGTCGGCCAGTTGGCGGTCGGTGAGAGCAGCGACCCGATCCTCCCGCGCGTCATTTTCCTGCACACCGAGCACCCGGCGCCCGTCATGCTCGACCGAGAAGGCGACGGAGGGATGCGCCATGGCAAGCCGGCGGACGATGTCGAGACAGGCGGCATATTCGGCCTTGGGCGAGCGCAGGAATTTGCGCCGCGCAGGCACCTTGCCGAACAATTGTTCGACGGTGACGCGCGTGCCCGGCGGCAAGGCCGCCGGTCCCTCAGACACCAGCCGGCCGTTATCGACCGTGCGGTTCCAGCCGTCGCTGCCGCGCGTACGGCTGTCGATCGACAGGCGGGCGACGCTGGCGATCGACGGCAACGCTTCACCGCGGAAACCCAAAGTGGCCACATTTTCAATAGCATCGTCGGGCAGTTTGGACGTGGCATGTCGTTCCAGCGCCAGCGCCATATCGGCCGAATCCATGCCGCAGCCATCGTCGCTGACCTCGACCCGATCGAGCCCGCCATTGGACAATCGAACGGCAACGCGAGTCGCGCCGGCGTCCAAAGCGTTTTCAACGATTTCCTTGAGCGCGCTGGCGGGTCTTTCGACCACTTCGCCGGCAGCGATACGATTGACCAGATGTTCGGGTAGACGGCGTATTGACATTGATTAGTGACTAGCCCAAGCGAGCGCTTTCCGCGAGCCGCGAACCTCAAATTTTTTGCACTGCAAGGCGCAAGGAAGCTGAGAGGAACGGACCAGCGAACCGAAATCCGACCGAACCCCTTAACGCGTCGCGGGGACGGCGGGCGAAACAGGATAAGGCATGTCGATCTTCTCGCGTCTCTTGAAATTCTCCTCTCAGGATATGGCTATCGACCTCGGCACCGCCAATACGGTGGTCTATGTGCGCGGCCGCGGCATCGTTCTGAACGAGCCTTCGGTGGTTGCGGTGGAGACGCTGAACGGCGTCAAGCGGGTCAAGGCAGTCGGTGAAGACGCCAAGCTGATGATGGGCAAGACGCCGGATTCGATCGAGGCGATCCGCCCGCTGCGCGACGGCGTCATCGCCGACATCGATGTCGCGGAGCAGATGATCAAGCACTTCATCACCAAGGTGCATGGCGGCAAGCACAGCCCCTGGCGCGCGCCGGAAATCGTGATCTGCGTGCCGTCGGGTTCGACCAGCGTCGAGCGCCGTGCCATCCGCGACGCCGCCAGCAACGCCGGCGCTTCGCAGGTCTTCCTGATCGAGGAACCGATGGCCGCCGCGATAGGCGCCGACATGCCCGTGACCGAGCCGATCGGTTCGATGGTCGTCGATATTGGCGGCGGCACGACCGAAGTCGCGGTCCTCTCGCTCCGTGGCCTGGCCTACACTACCTCCGTCCGCGTCGGCGGCGACAAGATGGACGAGGCGATCGTGTCCTTCGTCCGTCGCCATCATAATCTCCTGATCGGTGAGGCCACCGCCGAACGCATCAAGAAGCAGTTCGGCGTCGCCCAGCCGCCCGAAGATGGCGTGGGCGAGACGATCCACATCAAGGGTCGCGACCTGGTGAATGGCGTTCCCAAGGAAATCTCGATCAATCAGGGCCAGATCGCCGACGCACTGGCCGAGCCGATCAGCACCATCGTCGAAGGCGTTCGCATCGCGCTGGAAAACACCGCGCCCGAACTGGCGGCCGACATCGTGGACCAGGGCATCGTCCTGACCGGCGGTGGAGCGCTGCTCAAGGGGTTGGACGACGAACTGCGCGATGAGACCGGCCTGCCCGTAACCATCGCCGAAGATCCGCTCACCTGCGTCGCGATCGGCACCGGCCGCGCGATGGAAGATCCGATCTTCCGGGGCGTGCTGCAAACCGCCTGAGCGGAAGGAATGAGTGATGGCGCGGCCACCCAGCCGACGCCCCGGCATCAACCGGAAGGCGCAATATAGCCTCTTCGCCAGCTATGTGGTGGCGGTTGCCGGAGCGGCGGCCGGCCTGCTGCTCGTCGTGGTCGCGATTTTCGACCCGACCGGCTTTGCCGGGCTGCGCACTGCCACGGCCGAATTGACGCGTCCAGTGTCGAGCGGCCTCAAGAATATGGTGAGCGGCGTCAACTCGGTGGACGAGGTGCTCGCTTCCTACTGGCGCGCCGGATCGCAGAATGTTGCGCTCCGCCGCCAGGTCGAGGCCGATCGCAACCGCATCATCGAGGCGAAGGCGGTCAAGCAGGAAAATGCGCGGCTCAAGAAACTGCTGCGGCTGGTCGACGAGGATCAGAGCGACCTGCTGACCGCGCGCCTGATCAGTTCCTCTTCCTCCAGCGCGCGCCGGTTTGCGCGTCTGAATGCCGGACGCTGGCAGGGCGTGCGGCCGGGCATGCCGGTGCGCGCCGCCGAGGGGCTGATCGGTCGCGTTCACAGTACGACACCCAATACCGCCGAAGTGCTGCTGCTGACCGATACCGGAAACATCGTACCGGTCCGCCGCGCCAATGACAGCGTGCCGGCCATCTCGACCGGCGCGGGAGACGGATCGCTGGAAATTCGCGCCCTGTCCGCCGGCCGCAACCCGTTCAAACCCGGCGACCTGCTGGTGACGTCGGGGATTGGCGGCATCTATCAGCCCAATATCCCGGTCGCGGTCGTGGTGCGGGTCGAGGGCGAAATTGCCTGGGGCTTCCCCCTCGCCAACCCCTCGCGCGTCGATGCCGTGGTGGTCGAGCGCGCTTTCGAGGAAGTGGTGACGCGCGGCGACCCGGCAGAGGCTGTGCCGCAGGAGGCTGCGAATGCCAGCAACGCGAGCGCGCCGTGATCGACCCGCATCTGCTGCATGTGCCCCGCCTGGGGCGGCATCCTGGCCGTTTCCGGCTGTCTGGCACGCCGGTCATCACCGTGCTGCTGGGATCGCTGGCCAGCGTGGTGCCGCTGATCGCCCAGTCGCCGGTCATGCCGACTTTCGGCTTGCTGCTGCTGCTGTCGTGGCGGTTGCTGCGGCCCGAACTGTGGCGCGCCTGGATCGGCCTGCCGCTCGGCCTGTTCGACGACATGGTGAGCGGCCAGCCGCTCGGTTCCGCCATGTTTCTCTGGACCGTCGCGCTGATCGGCATTGACTATGTCGAACATCGCATGGTGTGGCGCAGCTACAAGCAGGACTGGCTAATCGCCTCCATCGCCATTATCTTCTGCATAATAGGGGGTGTATTCTTCGCGCGGGTCACGGGCGGAGGCGAAATTAGGTTGTCGTTGGTCGCGCCGCAGATGCTCTGGACGGTCCTGCTCTTTCCCTTCATCGTCCGGCAGTGCGCCCGGATCGATCGCTGGCGCGTGATGGCATGACGTTCATAAATTCGAAGCGCAAGATCGTCACCGAAGCCACCCAGACCTTCACCTTCTCGCGCCGGGCCATGGTGGTGGGCGGGTTGCAGGGCGCGATCGGGGCATTGCTGGTCGGCCGCATGGCCTGGATCAGCGTGGCCGAGAATCAGAAATACAGCCTCCTTTCAGAAAGCAATCGTGTCAACCTGACGCTCATTCCGCCGCGCAGGGGCTGGATCCTCGATCGACATGGCAAGCCGTTGGCCAACAACCGCACCGATTTCCGGGTCGACCTGATCCCGCAGCGCGTGGTCGATGGCGAGGCGACGATCCGCCACCTCACCCAGTTGCTGAGCCTGGAGCCGGACGATGTCGATCGCATCCGCGAGGAACTAGACAAGTCGGCGGGCTTCCGCCCGGTGCAGGTCGCCGACAAACTGACCTACGACCAATATGCCGCGATCAGCGTACGGCTGCCCGATCTGCCCGGCGTCGCGCCGAGCCAGGGCTTTTCGCGTTTCTATCCGGCGGGTGCCACGGTCGGCCATCTGCTGGGCTATGTGGGGCCCGCATCGGCCGAGGAATATAAGGCGCGGAAAGACCCGCTGCTGATCACACCGGGGTTCAAGGTCGGCAAGGATGGCCTTGAAAAGGCGTTCGATCGCCATCTGACCGGCAAGCCTGGGGCCAAGCGCGTAGAAGTCACTGCGCGCGGCAAGATCGTGCGCGAACTCACCACGCGGCCCGATACACCGGGACGGCAGGTGCGCCTGACGATCGATGCGGGGCTTCAGGAATATGCCGGCCGCCGCCTCGCGACGCAGAGCGGTTCTGTGGTCGTGATCGACTGCGCCAATGGTGACGTGCTCGCCATGGCGTCCATGCCCAGCTACGATCCCAACAGCTTTTCCGATGGCATCAGCCATCTGGAATATGAGATGCTGTCGAAGGACGATCATGTCCCGCTGCGCAACAAGACGTTGCAGGGGCTGTATCCGCCCGGATCGACGGTCAAGCCGATGGTGGGCCTGGCATTGCTGGAAGCCGGTGTCGGGCCGCACGAAACGATCAACTGCCCCGGCGCGATCCGGGTCGGCAACACGCTGTTCCACTGCCACAAGCGGCGGGGCCACGGCTCGCTGAATCTGCGCGGCGCGATCGCGCAGAGTTGCGACATCTATTTCTACCAGATGGCGCAGCGCATCGGCATGGACCGCATAGCCAGCATGGCGCGGCGTGTCGGTATGGGCCAGCGCTTCGATCTGCCCTTCCCCAGCCAGAGCTATGGCACCGTGCCGGACCCGGCGTGGAAGGAACGGAAATATAACCAGTCTTGGCAGGTTTATGACACGGTAAACGCCACCATCGGTCAGGGCTATATGCTCATCAATCCGCTTCAGATGGCAGTGATGGCGGCGCGGCTGGCGACCGGCAAGCAGTTGATGCCCAACTTCCTGCTGGGTGCGCAGCGCCCGGCACCAGCGCCCGTCGGTGTGAGCGAGGAGCATCTGGCCGTCATCCGCGACGCAATGAGCGCGGTGGTGAATGGCGGTGGCACCGGCGGCGCAGCGCGGATGAGCGTGCCGGGCGTGCTGATCGCTGGCAAGACCGGTACGGCGCAGGTGCGGCGTATCACCATGGCGGAACGTGCGGGCGGCGTGCGCGGCAATGCCTCACTTGCCTTCAAGCTGCGCGATCACGCCCTGTTCCAGGGTTTCGCGCCGTTCGACAATCCGCGCTATGCTGTCGCCTGCATCATCGAACATGGCGGCCACATGATCCGTAACGAGGACGCGCCGATGATCGCCAGCGACACCATGTCCTTTCTGTTCGAACCGGAAAAGGCGATGGAGAAGCTGGTGACGCTGGAAAAGGGTTGGGGCGGCCCGCCCGCGGAGCGACAGGCACGGCAAATGGCAGCCTTCCGCCTGGCCAAGGCAATCGAGAAGGGGCAGGTGTTGCCGCCCGTCGTCGACAATGCGTCCAATGCCGCAGCCGTCAATACTTCGGCGCGCGCGGCTCCCGAAGACGTTAACGACGCCCCACCGCCTCCGGGCAGCAACGCGACGGGCGCGCCATGAGCATCGTTCCTCAATCTCTGACTCAATTTCCGTGGCGCGTACTGCTGCTGCTGCTGGCTATCGCAACCTTTGGAACATTGGTGCTCTACAGTGCGGCGGGCGGGAGCATCTTCCCCTGGGCGATCAATCAAGGCGTTCGGTTCTGCATCTTTTCTGGGATGGCGCTGGTCCTCAGCCGCGTGCCGCTGGAAATCTTCAACCGCTTCGCCTTTCCGGCCTATGGCGCGGTATTGGTCGCGCTGGTGCTGGTCGAACTGATCGGCGGCGTCGCGGGCGGCAGCCAGCGCTGGATCAACCTTGGCTTCATGCAGTTGCAGCCATCGGAATTCATGAAGCCGATCATCGTGCTGGCCGTCGCCAAATTCTACGCGATGCTGCCGGTGGGCGAGATACGCCGCTGGAACGCGATCTGGCCAGCGCTGGTGTTGATCGGCTTCCCCTGGGCGCTGGTGCTGGTGCAGCCTGATCTTGGCACCGCGACCATGATCATGGCTGGCGGCATAACCGTCATGTTCCTCGCGGGCCTGCCGCTCCGCCTCTTTATAGGGTCGGGGCTTGCTGTGGCGGCGATCATCCCGATCGCCTTCAGTTTCCTGCACGACTATCAGAAGAATCGCGTCCTCATCTTCATGGACCCGGAAAGCGATCCGCTGGGCGCAGGCTATCATATCAGCCAGTCCAAGATCGCGATCGGATCTGGCGGCCTGTGGGGCAAGGGCTTCCTGCAAGGAACGCAGAGTCATCTCGACTATCTGCCCGAAGGCCATACCGACTTCGTCTTCGCGACCATGGCGGAGGAATGGGGGCTGCTGGGCGGAACGCTGCTGATCGTTGCCTTCCTGCTGCTGTTCCGCTGGGGCATTCGCGTGTCGATGCGCACGCCGGACAAGTTTGCGCGGCTGACGGCGGCGGGGCTGACCACCACCATCTTCTTCTATGTCGCGATCAACCTGATGATGGTGATGGGTCTGGCGCCGGTGGTGGGCATCCCCCTGCCCTTCATGTCCTATGGCGGATCGTCGATGCTGACCGTCATGCTATGTGTTGGCATCATCATGTCGATCGACCGGTCGACCAAGCGCAGAGCAAACCCCGGAAACTGGGCCTGATCCGGCTTCCTGTGAAAAAATTACGTAACAAAGCAATTTAGTGTTTGCAGAATCGCGGGCGACTGCTAACAGCCCGCCCACGCCGGAGCGACACCCTACAGGGTCGAGCGGAAAGCCCAGCGTGGACGCATAGCTCAGTTGGTAGAGCAGCTGACTCTTAATCAGCGGGTCCTTGGTTCGAGCCCAAGTGCGTCCACCAAAATCTCAATATAATGAACGACTTACCCCTGCGGGGCCGGATAGCGAAGGCGGTTCTGTGGATATTGGTCCGCTGTGGGCCACGCTGTGGGCCACAAATTTGTGAGATTGAATGAGACGCAAGGTGCCCTCCAAGCGGGCAACTCAACCAGATCGTCAAAACCAGAAAGGGACGGCCGCGTTGGACGTCACTGATCGGAAAGAGCTTCTCTGTCCAACGCATGGAGGCGTTCGGGCATCCCAAGCAACTTCAGTGCAGCAGATGCAATCGCTTCTGCTATGGTCGGGTAAGTCTCAACTGAACTCATCGCGGGTCCACCCATAAAGGTGACTGTCGCCTGATAGCCATTGCCCTTGGGCGTTGCCGACAAGGTAACCGACATCATGACATACATCTCCTATCGTCAGACTCCCGATGATAGCAGTTGGTTTGGATTCGATCCGATTGATCGACCTGACGTCGACTTGTACAAAGCTCAACGAAGGCAGCTGCTCTCCGCAGAGATTTGGGCTCGCCGTCGGGCGATCCTCATCTCATTCGCTCCTGCGTGCCTGACTTGTCGTTATCCCATACGGCAATGATGGGCACCAACACCCGAAATCCCGCGCAGGAGCGACTGCATCAATCTCCGGTACCAGGCATATTCGGTCCGGCGGCTGCCGCGCTAGACGCGCGAGGCATGATTTTGAGAAGTCTCGCCACATCCCGCGCATAAGCGGTTTGCCGCCATCTGGTGGGGCTATGGTAAATGCCGATCGACTGCCAATAGTCTTTGGATTGCGCGAGCGCTGAAAGAAATATCCATTTGGCCGTCCCCACATTGAAGCAAGGATCATGCGTCAGCCAGGTCCGGACAGATATGGCATCGCGATCGATAAGCATCGCGATCCTCGGCACCCACCAGTCATTCACCTGCATAGGGCCAAGGTCGAAGCTGCCATTGCTGTTGCGAACCTGCGCCCCAATCCAGCCGCCCTCTTTCTGTCTCAGCGCTAGGAGGGTGCGCGCGAGCCACCCACGACCCTGAGAATGGTGATGGATACATTGGCGGACCAACAACTCCTGGGCTTCGGTTGATGGGCGCCTGGATATTCTCGCGTCTGCCGGAACTTCAATGATCGCGACTAGGACGAGGGGCAGCACCGCAATGCACGCTGACGCTTTCAAGCTCTGGGTGATCATCGTTCCAGACCCTTACGTGGCTGACGCACAGGTTCGTGATGTTTGGTGGCCGATCGCTCATCCGCCTGCTCGGGCCGACCTTTCAGCAGTGCTTGAGACAGCCGGGTGAGAGTCTCCATGGCCTGGCGGGCGGCGGCGGCGGGCCCCGTTTCGATCCGCCGCGCTGAGCGATCGAGTGCGCGGGCACGCCGTCCCTCTGCCCATAACGCCCGGGCATCTTCGATATACGGACCAAGTCGGGCTTTGAGGGCATCGGACTTCCGGCTGTCCAGCTGTCCCAAGGCCTCGAGGGCCGAGGACTTCTCGCCGGAGCGACGCTCGAGCTTGTCCGTTAGTCGCTTTGCATCTTCGGTCCAGAGCTTGACCCCGAACCGAGCGCGCGTGATCGCCGTGTAGAAGTTCTGGCCGTTCACAAGAGGCGAAGCGACCGGCGCCAGGACATAGACGCGGGCATAGGTCTTGGATTGCGAGGAAAATACGGTTTCGGCATAGCCATGATCCCACGTCTTGAACCGTGAGAGATCGACCTCGCGCACCTCGCCGGTCCGATCCCATCGGATGGCGGCAACCGAACCATGCAACTGCTCGACGGTGCCGCGTTCGGCGTTCTTGAGATCCAGCGCCTTGGTCGCAAGGCGCCACTGGATGCGATCACCCTGGGCAAGGTCGCGTTGTTCGCTGTTAAAGACATTCACCTGTGTCGCGCGGGTCAGTCGAGGGTCCCAACGGATCTGCCTGCCCTGCTCGTCCACAAGTCGCACGATGGGACGGCCGTTGGGTTCCCGCCCTACCCCCACGACCCGATACTCGGCCTCGCGCGTGACGCCCAAGCGATGGTCGTCCCGGCTGAACATCACCGTCTGGCCGCCTGAATAAAAGCGCGCCATCTTCCTTTGCTCGACCGACATCCGGGCCGGCGTCAGGACCTGCAACCGACTGTCCTGTGCCGCAATCCCGCCCTCGGCACGAAGGGCCTGTCTGATCTGGTCGTTCACGACCAGGCGCGTGGCGTTGTCGAGAACAAGGATGTTGGTCGAGCCGCGATTCGCCGGTTTCAGACGAACCCATTGCGAAACAAGGTCTCCGGCGAGGGCATCAGCGGTCATGTCCGTCACGACCTTGTCGAGACGATCAATCGCGCCAGCATAATCTCCAAGCCGGGCCCGCATCACAGCCTCTCTCATGAGGGAGGACTGCTGGCGCACAGGTACGGTGAGCTCTGCCTTGGGGAGCCCCAGCCTCTGGAGAAGCCAGAACGCCTTGCCTTGCTCGATGGCGCCGGTCTGCTTGTTATCGCCCAGAAGGAGGATGCGTGCGCCGGTATCGCGGCTGATCTCAAGGAGCCTTAGTGCCTGACGGTTACCCACCTGCCCCGCCTCATCAAGGACGAGCAGATCATTGCCGTTGAGCCTCTGACCGCCGGACGCCAAGAGACTGGCAACCGTCCGCGAGGATATCCCTGCTTTCTCTCCCAGCTCGGCCGCCGCCGAAGAGGTCGGCGCGATTGCCTGGATCCTGGTCTGCGGATCTAGTGATGCCGCCAGCACGCGCACCAGGGTGGACTTCCCCGAGCCGGCGACGCCGTGGATACCAAGCAGCCGATCTCGGGAACCTGCGAGCAGCGCGAGCGCCTGTTCCTGGGGCGGTGTAAGGCCCGCCCCCTCAAGAGCGAGCAGCAGGCGATCGCTGGACGCCAGGCGCGGCGCATCGTCGATAGCAAGGGCCAGGTGATTTGAGAGGGCGAGTTCGAGTCGCACAGTCCTGCGGCTGGTCCTTGCGCGGGTAAGGATCGCGTCCCCGCTCTGATGGCGCCCTGCAAGGAGCTTTCCCCTCGCCTCATGCTCCTGGATATATGGCCGAAGGTCGCTGAGCCTAACCTCACCGACATGGGCGGCGAGTCCCGATCGGATGATCTGGCCCTGATTGTTGACTGCCTCGCCCGTCTCACTGTGCCGCAACCCAAACAGCGCGGCCCGGATCGCGAGTGCCGGCTCGACGGCAAATACCGCTCGCTCGCCATATCCAGCGGATTGGCGAAGCTGGGTGAGGGACGCTAGCTCTTTCCCGGCCCGTTCCCGCCATTGGGCATGCAAATCATCCAGGCCGATCTTTTCCTTGGGGCCGCGGGTCTGGTAAAAGGACCGTACCCTCGCCGCCTGGCCGGCATGGCCATGTTCGGTGGCATGTTGGTTGATCTGTTCGGCGCGCTGCGACATCCGCTGGATCAGCTTTTGAGGGACGTCCTTGATCTCGAACAACCCGCGCTGCGGATCAGCATCGATCTCATATCCCAGTTCGCGAAGGCCATGGGCCAGGGCATTGCGGTATACCTGGCCCGCTACCATCTGCTCGGCGAACATGGCCCGCGTCTCAAGGCTTGTCATCTGCGCGCCATCGGCTCGGTTGGTGATGTTCATCACGACGACATGGGTGTGAAGATGCGGATCAAGCTCGCGGCTGGCATGTTCGGTGAAGCGCGCGAAGAGAAGGCGGCCGGTCGTCTCATGGGCGATCCCGCCCTCTTTGCGATACCGAAACGCGGCATGTTCCTCAAGCCAGCCAAGTGCTGAGCCAACGGCCTGCTCGTGAAGGTCGAGCGCCCGTTCGTCCTTGCCGACAAGCGCCATGATTGACACCGACTTTGGCGCGTTGACGGCGAAGTCCCACCCCGGATGATGGTCGACTGAGCCATCCGCCCTGTGTCGACCCAGCATCTGGCCAGCGACACTGCCGGCGAGGAGTTCCTTGAACCGCTGGGGATCGACCTGCCCTTGCAAGCCCAGCTCGCGGGCGATCAGGCCACCCCACTCGCTCGGTTCTCCCTCACTGTTGATTGCCGTTGAGAAGTGACCCGGGGAGGCCAGTAATTTCCACTGAGAAGTGACCCATGTTTGAACACGTCCCTGGCTTTGGCGAGCGGGGGACCATGGAGTGTTGGACATGGCATTATTGAGCGTCATCAGG
>NZ_DATKFP010000178.1:0-9248 GCF_035511395.1 Sphingobium sp. | reverse complement strand
GCGCGGTATCGCTGATCGTGAACGGCTTCGCGAAGGAAGTGCTGCAACAGCTGCCGATGGAATTCGCCGTCGAAGCGCAGAAGCTGTTGGGGATTTCGCTGGAGGGCAGCGTGGGGTGATATTTGCGCTGCTTCTGAACGTCATGCCGGACTTAATCCGGCATCCCGCTTTTAAGTGTACGACGCGCGAAGGCAGCGAGACCCCGGATCAAGTCCGGGGTGACGGACATTCGAGAATTTGAAGGACGGAAAATTGAGCGACGAAGACGATATCCAGGATGCCCTCGCCGATTTCGCGGAAGATGTCGGCAATGGCCAGGCGTGGACCGCCGCCGTCCGTATCCTGACCGAGGATTATGAGCTGGAAGAGGGCGAGCTTCAGGCGCGCGCCGTCAAGGATTTCGGCGATCTCGACGCGTTCGAGGCGGAGAGCCGCGCCGCGCTGGAGAAGGGCGACGTCGCCTTCACCGAAAAGCTGCGCACCGACAAGGCGTTCCACAAGGCGAAGGCGCCCAACCTCACCCGCATGGGTCCGGTCAGCGAATTCGTCGTCGCGCTGCTGGAAAAGGGCGCGCCGGAGCCGGGCGCCGACTGGTGGCCCTATATGCCGATCAAGCGCCATATCGACACGCTGTTTCCCGCGCCGGGCGACGTGCGCGACATGGCCTTCTGGACCGCGCGGACGCTCCAGCGCGCGCAGAGCAAGTGATTTTCGGGGATAAGTGATGCTGACGATCGACAACCTGACCAACGAAATCGACGGCAAGGCGATCCTGAAGGGTCTGTCGCTGTCCATCAACGCAGGTGAAATCCACGCGATCATGGGGCCGAACGGCGCGGGCAAGTCGACGCTGGCCTATACGCTGGGCGGCCGTCCGAATTACGAAGTGACCGGCGGCACAGCGACGTTCGAGAGTGCGGACCTGTTCGAGCTGGAACCGCATGAGCGCGCCGCAGCGGGCCTTTTCCTGGGTTTCCAGTATCCGGTCGAGATCCCCGGCGTGTCCAACCTGCAATTCCTGCGCGAAAGCCTCAATTCGCAGCGCCGCGCGCGCGGCGAGAAGGAACTGAACGGCGGCGAGTTCATCAAGCTGGCCAAGGAAAAGGCCGGGCTGCTGGGCCTCGACATGGAAATGCTGAAGCGTCCGGTGAATGTCGGCTTTTCCGGTGGCGAGAAGAAGCGCGCCGAAATGGTGCAGATGGGGATACTCGATCCCAAGCTGGCGATCCTGGACGAGACGGACTCCGGCCTCGACATCGACGCGCTGAAGATCGTGGGCGCGGGCATCAACGCCATCATGCGCAAGCCCGACAAGGCCGTGCTGCTGATCACCCATTATCAGCGGCTGCTCGACTATGTGAAGCCGGACTTCGTCCACGTCCTCGCGGCGGGCCGGATCGTGAAGTCGGGCGGCCCCGAACTCGCGCTGGAACTGGAACGTGAAGGCTATGCCGAGGTGGTGGCCGCATGAGCGCCGCAGGCATCTCCCTTTCTCTCCGCGTCTCCGCGTCTCCGCGTGAGTCCATTTTATTCACGCGGAGGCGCGGAGACGCGGAGGAGGCGTGCCTGTGACTGCCCTCGCTCTGCCAACCCGCCGTCAGGAAGAATGGCGCTATAGCGATCTGGAGGCTGTCGCCTCCATCTGGCCACTGCCCGCGCCGACGCGCATCGATGTCGCAGCCGGGGAGAATGCCCGTCATCATCTGTTGCAGGATGCGGCCGACGACGCGGCTGCGGTGCATGATTATGTCATCACCATCGCGGACGGGGCGCGGTGCGATTTCCATGTACTGAACATCGGCGGCAAGCTGGGGCGCGTGACCTTCACCGTCACGATCGGCAGCAATGCGCATTTCGAGCTGAACGGCGCGATCATCGGCGGCGGCGACCAGACGCTGGAGATTATCACCAGCGTCACCCATGCGAAGCCGGATTCGACCAGCGGCCAGACGATCCGGTCGATCCTGGGGCAGCGCGCGACGGGCAGTTATCTCGGTAGCATCAACGTCGCACGCGATGCGCAGCGGACCGATGCTTTCCAGTCGATCAAGGCCATGCTGCTGGATCGCACCGCCACGGCGAACGCCAAGCCGGAGCTGGAAATCTACGCCGACGACGTCAAATGCGCGCATGGCGCGACCGTGGGCGAACTGGACAAGCAGGCGCTTTTCTACATGGCATCGCGCGGCATGGACCCGGCGACGGCCAAGACGCTGCTGCTGAAAGCATTCGTCGCGGGCGTATTCGACGATGTGGCGGATGAGGCGGTCAAGGACAGCCTCGAAACCGCCGCGCTCGCCAAGCTGGGGGCTCTGGTATGAGCGATCTTGCTTCAGGGCTGCGGTTGCGGGACGATTTCCCCGGTGTCGGCGACTGGCATTATCTCGACAGCGCCGCCACCGCGCAGAAGCCCAATGCCGTGATCGACGCCATCGCCCGCGCCTATGGCCCGGATTATGCGACGGTGCATCGCGGCGTCTATGAACGCTCGGCCAATATGACGCTGGCCTATGAGGCGGCGCGGCGGAAGGTCGCGACATTCATCGGAGCGGCATCGGACAGCGAAATCGTCTATGTCCGTGGCGCTACCGAGGGCATCAACCTGGTCGCGCAATGCTGGGCGGGGACGCAGCTCAAGGCGGGCGACCGCATCTTGCTGTCTTGCCTTGAGCATCACAGCAATATCGTGCCCTGGCAAATCGTGGCCGAAAGGCAAGGCGCGGCGATCGACGTCGTGCCGCTGACGCAGGACGGCCGGATCGACCTGGACGCCATGCGCGCGATGATCACGCCGCAGCATCGCATGGTCGCTCTGGCCCATGTATCGAACGTGCTGGGCAGCGTGCTGGATTGCCGACGCGCCGCCGACATCGCCCATATGGTCGGCGCGAAGATCCTGATCGACGGCTGTCAGGCCGTGCCGCGCCTGGCCGTCGATGTGCAGGCGCTGGACTGCGATTTCTACGTGTTTTCCGCGCACAAACTCTACGGCCCGACGGGCATCGGCGTGTTGTGGGGCCGTGCGGAACTGCTCGACGCCATGCCTCCTTATCAGGGCGGCGGATCGATGATCGACAAGGTGACGTTCGAGAAGACGACCTATGCTCCCGCGCCCACCCGGTTCGAGGCGGGGACGCCGCACATCACCGGTGTCGTCGGCCTGTCGGCGGCGATCGATTATGTGCAGGGCATCGGGCTGGACACCATCCACGCCCATGAATGCGCGCTGGTCGCCAAGGCGCGGACCGCGCTGGAGCAGATCAACAGCGTGCGCGTCTTCGGCCCCGACGATTCGGCCGGCATCCTCTCTTTCGAGGTCGAGGGGGTGCATCCGCACGATGTCGGCACCATATTGGACGAAACGGGCGTCGCGATCCGGGCCGGCCATCACTGCGCACAGCCGCTGATGCGCCATCTGGGCGTCGAGGCGACCGCGCGGGCCAGTTTCTGCATCTACAGCGACGACAGCGATGTGGATGCGCTGGTTCAGGGACTTGAACGAGTGAGGAAAATCTTCGGATGAGCGAAGAGCGCAAGATCATGGTGGAAGAAGTGGAGGCGGTCGAAACGCCGCCCAAGGCGCGCGTGGAGGAAGCCGATGCTGCCCCGCGTCAGCGCGACTATCTGGACGGATTTCTGGCACAGAGGCCTGCCGAGACGCCTGCCGGCGAACCCGGCGGCGATCTCTATGACGGGATCATCGACGCGCTGAAGGAAATCTTCGACCCCGAAATCCCGGTCAACATCTACGATCTGGGCCTGATCTACGGTGTCGACGTCACGGCGGACGGCCATGCCGTCGTCACCATGACGCTGACCACGCCGCATTGCCCGGTGGCGGAATCCATGCCCGGCGAAGTCGAACTGCGCGTCGGCGCGGTGCCCGGCGTCGGCGATGTCGAGGTCAACCTCGTCTGGGATCCGCCATGGGATCCGGGCAAGATGTCGGACGAAGCCAAGCTCGAACTGGGGATGCTCTGATGACTGTCGAGACCAAGACCCGCGCCCGCCCCGCCGCCGTCATCCTGACGCCGAGCGCGGAAGCCCGCATCGCGGAGTTGATGGCGCAGGCGCCCGAAGGCACGATCGGCGTCAAGCTGTCGACGCCCAAGCGCGGCTGTTCGGGCCTCGCCTATTCGGTCGACTATGTGACGCAGGAAGCGAAGTTCGACGAGAAGATCGAGACGCCCGGCGGCATCTTCTACATCGACAGCGCGTCGGTACTCTATCTGATCGGGTCGACCATGGACTGGGTCGAGGATGACTTCACCGCCGGCTTCGTCTTCAACAACCCCAATGCCAAGGGCAGCTGCGGCTGCGGCGAGAGCTTCACGGTCTGAGCATCCTGCCTGACGGAGGTGGTGTGATGCCGCACATGCTCATCCTTGGCATGGGCTACACCGCCTCACGCCTAGCCACCCGATTGCGCGCCGATGGCTGGCAGGTGACCGGCGTCCGCCGCACGGCCGATGTCGAGGCGCTCGCCTTCGATGACGCGAGCGCCGTTCGCGCCGCGATCGCGCAGGCCACGCACATCCTTTCCTCGGTCCCGCCCGCAGGCGACGCCGATCCCGTCCTGACCCGCTATGGAGCGGATATGGTCGCCGCCCCGGCGATCTGGACCGGCTATCTGTCTTCCACCGGCGTCTATGGCGATGCGGCGGGAGCTTGGGTCGACGAGAGCAGCGCCATCGGCTTCGGCCGCCGCGCCGCCCGCACGCAGGCCGATACGGAATGGGGCGCGCTTCGCCCCGACATGCGCCGCTTCCGCCTGCCCGGCATCTATGGTCCCGGCCGCTCGGCGCTCGACCGGGTGCGGGAGGGGCGGGCGCATCGCATCGACCTGCCCGACCAGATATTCAGCCGTGCCCATGTGGACGATATCGTCGCGGGCATTGCCCTCTCGCTCCATCGGGGGCCGCCGGGCATCTATAATCTGTCGGACGACCTGCCTTGCGCGCAGAACCGACTGATCGAGGAAGCCTGCGCGATACTGGGCCAGCCTGTCCCACCGCTGCTGACGCTGGAGGAAGCGCGACTGTCGCCGATGGCGCGGTCCTTTTACGCCGAAAACCGTCGCGTCGCCAATGGTCGGGCCAAGCGGCTGCTGGGCTGGGCACCGCGCCATCCGACCTATCGCGAAGGGCTGCGCGCTTGCCTCTGGAGCGCGCTGCATTGAATTCGATGCTGGTCGCGTTCCAATTTTTGTTGTCGCATCGTTGAAGCGAAAAACCGGTTCCCACTTTTCCGCACGATGCTCTGATTCGGTTCACCGCATGGTTTACGGCTTGTTAACCGAGGCAGTCGACAAGCGGGATATCGCTTCATAAGGGATGTCCGATGACCCGTATCGATAAGGCCTTTTCCGCGCTGAGCCACCGGATGAACGATGTTTCCATGCCCGGCCGCGCGACCGCTTCGCCGGAATCGATCGCCAGCCTGCTCGACAAGGTCAATGCCGCCAAGCTGCGCTACCAGCCGGGCGCGATGCGGTAATTGGCTTGCAGCGGTTTCCGAGCCGGCGGGGCGATACCACCCGACTCGAAATCGTTCTAGCTCTCTTTGGATCGCAACGCGATCGCCATGCCGACGACCGCAAGCACAGCGCCGCCGATCGCCAGCGCGGACCAGCGATAGCCCTCCACCGCAGTGGAGATCAGCATCGCAATCACCGGGATCAGCACGCTCGTATAGGCGGCGCGGCCTGCCCCCATGCGCTGGATCAGGGTGAAATAGAGCGGGAAGGTCACGACCGACCCGGCAAGACCCAGCCAGGCGATGCCCAGCATATAGCCGATGCGCGGTTCGAACTGCGGCGGCCCGACGGTGATCCAGGCGAAGAGGGCGTCCACCCCCGCACCGATCAGCATCGCCCAGGCCAGCACCGCCACCATCGGCAGCCGCCGGGCAATCTCCATCCCTTGCATGATATTCGCGCTCGACGCGCTCATCAGGCCCGCGAGCGAGAAGGCCGCGCCGAGCAGCACCATGTCGGGCCGGACCGTGGCGGCATGATATTCATGGACCAGCATCAGGATGATTCCCGTGACCGCCACCACCGATCCGCCGATGAAGGCGCGGCTGACGGGCTGGCGGAAAATCAGCCAAGCGAGGATCGAATTGGGAATCAGCAGCATCGCATAGACGACCGCGACCACGCCGGAGGTCAGATAATGCTCCGCCCGATAGACGAAGTTGAAATTGAGGACGAACTGCGCCGTTCCCAAAAGCGCGGCAAAGACCAGGCCCGCGCCGCCGATCCGCAGCGACACGCCCCGGAAGCGCGCCAAGACGGCCATGGCGATGCCGGCGAGCAGGAAGCGATAGCAGACCGACCAACTGGCCGGGACTGAGCCGATCTGATCGCGGATGACGATCCAAGTCGAACTCCAGATCAGGACGACGAGGATGAACGGCAGGGCGACGCCGCCCTTCGCTTCCTCAGCCACGGCCGAGCGCGCGGAGCGCGTCCGCCAGGGGTGCGACGCTGGCCGCATCCTGCGACCAGTTGGTGACAAGTCGCGCCGCGCCATTGCCCCAATCGTAGAAATCGAAGCCCTGCGCGCGCAGGGTCTCCGCTTCCTCCGCCGTGAGCCGCACGAACAGCTCATTGGCCTCGACCGGGTGCATCAACCGGCCGGCCGCGCTTTCCGCCAATGCCTGCGCCGCCGCATTGGCCGCACCGGCATTGCGCAGCCACAGATTATCCTCGATCATCGCGAGTATCTGCGCGGCGAGATAGCGGCCCTTGGAGAAGAGATGGCCCGACCGCTTGCGCCAGCGCTTGGCCTCGGCCGCGCGCGCTTCGGCCTGCCCCCCGAAGAAGAGCAGCGCCTCGCCGACCATGCCACCATTCTTGACACAGCCGAAGCTGAGCGCATCCACGCCCGCGCGCCAGGTGACGTCGGCGGGCGCGCAGCCCAGATGCGCGACGGCATTAGCAAAACGCGCGCCGTCCATGTGGAAGCCGAGGCCATGCGCCTTCGCCACTTCGCCGAGCGCGGCGACATCGTCGGGCGTATAGACCAGCCCATATTCGGTGGCGTTGGTGATGCTGATTGCGCGCGCGGGTACCTGATGCACGTCGGGACGGATCGCCTTCAGCCGCTCTGCAACGATTGCAGGCGTCAGTTTCGCGCCCTCGCCCGGCAGCGGCATCAGCGTCGCACCATGGGTGAAGAAGCCCGGTGCGCCACATTCGTCGACGACGATATGCGCTTCTTCATGACAGAGCACGCCGCCATAGGGCGGGCAGAGCGTCGCGAGGGCGATGCTGTTCGCTGCGGTGCCGGTGGAGATCCACAGCGCCTTGACCGGGGTTTCGAACAGGTTGGAAAAAGCGCCATCCAGCCGCGCGCTCCATGCGTCGCCGTCATAACCATGATCCGCCCGGTCGGCCGCGGCGATGGCAGCCATGATGGCGGGGCTGATGGGCGTGGCGTTGTCGGAAAAGAAGTGCATGGAGGAGCGATAGCCGGGCTGTCGTCCGGCGAGAAGAGGCCATCGCGTCATGGCTGGCCCTGTCATGCAAATGGGTCAGTATATATGACCCATTGTTTCATGGGCCGCACTGTGACATAGGCGCCCCTTCCGAGCCAGAAAAGGAGACTCACCATGGCCGCCGAGCAGACGTCGCGTTTCACCGTTACCCGCAACAGCCAGGCTGTGACGGCGAACGAGCGCGCGCTACTGCTTGAGGATCCGGGTTTCGGCCGGCTCTTCACCGATCATATGGTGACAATCCGCTATACCGAGGGTCAGGGCTGGCACAGCCACAAGGTTGAGGCGCGCGCGCCCTTCATGCTCGATCCCGCCTGTGCCGTACTGCATTATGCGCAGGAAATCTTCGAGGGCATGAAGGCCTACAGGCTGGAGGATGGCAGCGTCGCCATGTTCCGCCCGGAGGAAAATGCCCGCCGCTTCGCCGAATCGGCCGAGCGCATGGCGATGCCCGCCATTCCCCAGGATCTGTTCATGGAAGCGGTCGAAGAACTGGTGAAGATCGATGGCGACTGGATCCCGTCGGGCGAAGGCAGCCTCTATCTGCGTCCCTTCATGTTCGCGAGCGAAGCCTTTCTGGGCGTGCGCCCGTCGAACGAATATATCTTCTGCGTCATCGCTTCGCCCGCCGGCGCCTATTTCAAGGGCGGCAAGAAGGCCGTGACCCTGTGGGTGTCGGAACATTTTACCCGCGCGGCGCGCGGCGGCACGGGCGCGGCCAAGTGCGGCGGCAACTATGCCGCATCGCTGGTCGCGCAGAAGGAAGCGATCAAGCATGGCTGCGACCAGGTCGTCTTCCTCGACGCCGCGGAAAACAAGTGGGTCGAGGAACTGGGCGGCATGAACGTCTTCTTCGTGATGGACGACGGGTCGATCATCACCCCGCCGCTCGGCACCATCCTGCCCGGCATCACCCGCAACTCGATCATCTCCCTGGCCCGCGCCAAGGGGCATGAGGTACGCGAGGAACTGTACAGCTTCGCCCAGTGGCGGGCCGACGCGACCAGCGGCCGGATGCGCGAAGCCTTCGCCTGCGGCACGGCGGCGGTCGTGACGGCGATCGGCACGGTCAAGAGCGTCGATGGCGACTTCACCATCGGCAATGGCGATGGCGGTCTGGTGACGGAGAGCCTGCGCGCCGAACTGACCGGCATCCAGCGCGGCACCGTGGCCGATCCGGCCGGCTGGGTCCGCACGATTTAAGGCTGCTACCTTTCAGCCGTTCGGGCTGAGCCTGTCGAAGCCCCATACTTCCTTTCAAGAAGGAAAGCCCTTCGACAGGCTCAGGGCGAACGGATTTAAGAGGTTCGCCGTACTTCCCAATCCCGCCCCAAGCGCCTAGACACATCGCCATGGAACGCTTCGACGTCGTGATATTGGGTGGTGGGCTGGTTGGCCTGACTCTGGGCATCGCTCTTTCCCGCCATGGCGTGAAGACCGCCGTGATCGATCCGGCCAATCCGGTCGATACGACGGCCGCAGGTTTTGACGGCCGCGTCTCCGCCATCAGTTCGACAAGCCATGCCATGTTGTCCGCCATCGGCGTGGGCGCGCATCTGGAGGGCAAGGGTTGGGACGAGAAGAGGACTGGAATGAGCTCTCCCAGCGGAGGTCTTCGGCGAACGAGGCGAGGGCAAGGCGGTCGGCTGGACGGGCGCGAGACATGAGATCGGAGAGTCCGCCCCGGATGGCGTCGAGGGGGCGGCCGTTCATGCTGCCGGAGACATCGACGAGGAGGAGCACGGTTG